>JAFSWN010000145.1 GCA_017450185.1 Clostridia bacterium
ATTTATTGACAATCTTGAGATTTTCTCGCTGCTCGCGAACGTTGCGGACGTGAAGAGCCTCGTTATCCATCCCGCCAGCACAACGCACTCCCAGCTCTCCGAAGCAGAGCTCGCCGATCAGGGCATATTCCCGAACACCATACGGCTTTCGGTAGGCACAGAGCATATCGACGATATAATAGCAGACCTTGAGAAGGGGTTTGAGGCAATATAAAAAAACAGAGTTTAGAGTTAAGATTAATTCGTAATTCGTAATGCGTAATTCGTAATTATCGAGAGTTTAGAAATTTTGGAAAATGCTTGCGTAGTTTTTATATATGAACCGGATCTTTATCTGAAAACGTATATAATCAAAACGCGTGAGCGTTTTCCTTCTTTCATCTTTCATCTTTTTTCTTTTATCATTGACGCGCATTGCGCGTAAATCATTCGGGTACTTGACATATTCCATGCCCGGATATATAATACAGAGAAACACCTTAAACCAACAAATCTCAACTCTGAACTCTAAAATTACGAATTACGAATTACGCATTACGAATTATATTTAACTCTAAGGAGCCCGATATGCCTATAAAGATCCCCTCCGACCTTCCCGCCGCGAAAATACTGCAGGAAGAAAACATATTCATAATGGACTTTGAGAGAGCGCGCACTCAGGACATCCGCCCTCTTAAAATTCTTATACTCAATCTCATGCCCACCAAAATAACCACCGAGACGCAGCTTGCTCGCCTTCTCGGGAACACTCCGCTTCAAATTGAAACGGAGCTTTTGAAGGTTTCGGGCAGGACGCCGAAAAACACGCCTGCGGAGCACATGCTCAGCTTCTATAAATCGTTTGACGAGGTAAAAAACGACTTTTTCGACGGCATGGTTATAACCGGCGCGCCTGTGGAGCAGATGGAATATGAGGAAGTGGACTACTGGGACGAGCTTTGCGCCATATTCGAGTGGACGAAGTCGCACGTTTACTCCACCTTCCACATCTGCTGGGGAGCGTTCGCGGGGCTTTACTACCACTACGGCATAAAAAAAGTGCCGCTCGACGAAAAGCTCTTCGGAGTTTTCAAGCACACCGTAACGCACCGCGGCTCGATGCTTTTCAGAGGCTTCGACGACGTTTTTCTTGTGCCGCACTCCCGCCATACAACGATACTTAAAGAGGACGTTCTCAAGGAACCGCGCCTCACCATACAGGCCGAGAGCGAAAAGGCGGGCGTGTACGCGCTGAAAACCGACGGCGGACGGCAGATATTCATTACCGGCCACTCGGAATACGACGCCACCACCCTTCGCGACGAATACCTGCGCGACAAAAACGCCGGCCTGCCGATAAAGGTGCCCGAGAACTACTTCCCGAACGACGACGACACGAAAACGCCCCTTTGCACCTGGCGCTCCGGCGCGAACCTGCTGTATTCCAACTGGCTCAACTACTTCGTCTATCAGTCAACGCCCTATGATCTGAGCAGGATCGGGGATTTTGACGGGTGACCCGGAAGTGAATTTGATCAATGATCAACACCGAATCTGAATCTATAGCTGGGTTTCGTCTATACTCAAAAGCTTCGTTTCGCACCCTGTAGCACGGCTGACCACAGCCGTCAGGGTATTATCGGTTTGATTTTAAGTTACTTTTTGGATAAAAACTACCCTAATAATTGTGCCTTACAAAATGTTATTATCGATAGGCAACCTTCTTGACGGCTGTGGGTGCGGATCGCCGGTGGCGATCTCTGCCGTCAGGCAGAAGCACCGACCGAGCCGGGAGGCGAGACCAGCCGTGCTACAGGGTGCGAACCACAGAATTTATCATCACGGATTCCTTGATATAACGGCAAAATCGCTGACTTTGCATGTGGGAAAGTTAAGTAAAATCATTAATAAAAACTCTCAGCGTTTTCCTTTTTTCATCTTTCATATTTCTTCATTCAAAAAGACAGACAGCTCAACCGCCGTCTGTCTTTTATTTATGTTCCGCCACGCTGCCGTGATTTGATTTTTTGATTGATAATCAATATGATCCAAAACGCGCAGCGTTTTCTGAAGTGTACCCCATGTCAAGTACAATTTTGATTTGATTGATAATAATTTGAGAATAATTGTGATATACTGTTTTTGCCCACCGGGAGGATAAGGCAACGCTGAGGAGCGACCAGAGCGCCCGGTTGGGGCGGGGAGGCAG
>JAFSWN010000146.1 GCA_017450185.1 Clostridia bacterium
GTTTTCGCCGATATAGGTCAGGACGTACACCTGACCGGCGGAAGCTTTGAAGACGCCGTGAACAGGGGAGTGGCGAAGGGATACGAAGAAGGATACCTCAGGAAGTCCGTCGTAAGAGATCCCCTTGACAGGGTGAATACGGGCAACAATACTCCCGCCGTGATACACGTTAAAATCGTCGACGGGGAAAACGTAAAGCTCACCTGCGCGCCAAAAGGCTTCGGAAGCGAAAATATGAGCGCCGTTAAGATGTTCAACCCCTCCGCTTCGAAGG
Source organism: Clostridia bacterium (assembly GCA_017450185.1). GTDB lineage: Bacteria > Bacillota > Clostridia > Oscillospirales > Acutalibacteraceae > RUG806. Next base: position 275 of record JAFSWN010000146.1, read on the forward strand.
AGGATATAATAGATTTTATCGTTCAGACCGTTAAAACGGCGGACGCCCGGCCCTGTCCTCCGGTGGTCCTCGGGGTCGGTATCGGCGGCGATTTCGAATACGCGGCATGCCTTGCGAAAAAAGCGCTTTGCCGCAGAGTTGACGAGCCGAATCCAAACACGTTTTACGCCGAGATGGAAAAAGAAGCGCTTAACGCCGTCAACGCCCTCGGAATAGGGCCTCAGGGATATTCCGGCGATATTACGGCCCTTTCGGTGAATATAGAGACGTATCCCACCCATATCGCGGGCCTTCCCGTTGCGGTCAACGTCGGATGCCACGTTACGCGCCATAAAACCGTGATACTATAACTGTGTTTAACAATAAGCACAAAATACAATTGAATAATTATAAGTCTATTGTTAAAAATTATAAAAAGTCCTTTACATTTGATTCATACTGTGATATAATAACAACGGACTAAAAAGAAAGGCGGGTGCAAAAAAACCAAGGTTTTTAGCGTCCGTTTGTTTTTTAGCAAAATAAAAAAAGAAAAGGGGATGTGGTTATGAATATCACAGTAGTTGGCAGAAAATGCACGCCCAGAGATTCTTTTAAGGAGAGAGCGGATAAAAAACTTTCAAAGCTTGATAAGTTTTTCGGGGCAGAGGCGAGCGCCAAAGTAACCGCTACCGTAGAAAAAAAATTCCAGACGGTCGAAGTCACGGTCGATAACAACGGGATGTTTTTCAGAGCTCAGGCCAAGGCGGAAAACATGAACGACGCTCTTGACGAATGCGTTGACCTTCTTGTCCGTCAGATACGCAAAAACAGGACTAAGCTCGAAAAACGCTTCCGCAGCGGAAGCCTTGACGACGTTATCGCAGAAACCTCCGCCGCCGACGATGTGGTTGAAGAGGAGACGCAGTACGACGTTATCAGAACAAAGGTGATCCCTCTCAAGCCGCAGTCTGTCGACGAGGCTATTCTGCAGATGAACATGCTCGGGCACAAGTTCTATATGTTCAGAAATTCAGCCGACAACAGCGTGGCGCTCGTATATTCCAGAGAGGACGGAGGCTACGGTCTTATTACTCCTCAGGAATAATATCAATTAATATAAAATAAAAACGCTTGACAAAATAAAGCACAGTATGTAAAATAAAAATGTTTACGGAGCTGCGGAACGGTGTGTTCCGTGGCTCTCTTTTGATGAAAGGAAATTAATTGTTATGGATTCTGTCAGCAAATATTTCGGCTGCGAGGTTTTTAACGACACTGTTATGAAAAAACGTCTTCCTCCTGAGACGTATAATCTTATGCAGCGCACGATAAAAAACGGAAAGCATCTTGAGTTAGGGCTTGCCAACGGAGTGGCGAACGCAATGAAGGACTGGGCTATCGAGAAGGGCGCTACGCACTATACTCACTGGTTCCAGCCGATGACCGGAATAACGGCGGAAAAGCATGACAGCTTTATTTCTCCCGTCTCAGGCGGGAAGGTTATTATGGAGTTCTCGGGCAAGGAGCTCATTCAGGGCGAGCCCGACGCGTCTTCTGTCCCTTCGGGAGGCCTTCGAGCAACCTTTGAGGCGCGCGGTTACACGGCCTGGGACGCCACTTCCTACGCGTTTATAAAGGACAACACTCTTTGCATACCCACGGCCTTCTGTTCATATGGAGGGCACGCCCTCGATAAGAAGACCCCTCTTCTTCGCTCTATGCAGGCGCTCAGCAAGCAGGCTCTCAGGGTGATAAAGCTTTTCGGGAACGAGGACGTTAATTACGTTGAAACCACAGTCGGGGCGGAGCAGGAATACTTCCTTATCGACAAATCGGTTTTTGACAAGAGAAAAGACCTTATATACACCGGACGCACTCTTTTCGGAGCAAAACCACCGAAGGGGCAGGAAATGGACGACCATTACTTCGGGACGATAAAGCCCCGCGTCCTTGAGTTTATGAAGGAGCTCGATGAAGAGCTCTGGAAGCTCGGCATACTCGCGAAAACCGAGCATAACGAGGTGGCTCCCGCTCAGCACGAGCTGGCGCCGATATTCACCACCACAAATATCGCAGCCGACCACAATCAGCTCACGATGGAGCTGATGCAGAAGATAGCGAAAAAACACGATATGGTGTGCCTGCTGCATGAAAAGCCCTTTGCCGGCGTCAACGGCTCGGGCAAGCACAACAACTGGTCGCTTTCAACGGATACGGGTAAAAATCTGCTCAACCCCGGCGATACTCCCGCCCAGAACGCGCAATTTTTGCTGTTTTTGTGCGCGGTTATAAAGGCCGTAGACGAATATCAGGACCTTCTGAGGATCAGCGTCGCGTCTGCCGGCAACGACCACCGTCTCGGAGCGAATGAAGCTCCTCCGGCAATAGTTTCGATCTTCCTCGGAACTGAGCTTTCCGAGATACTTGAAGCTATTGAACACGACGAAGCGTACGGAACCAAAGAGAAGGAGCTGCTCAGAGTCGGCGTGCATACTCTTCCCAAGTTCCCCAAAGACAGCACCGACCGCAACCGTACCTCTCCCTTTGCGTTCACCGGAAATAAATTTGAGTTCAGGATGCTCGGCTCCTCCGCGTCTATTTCCGACGCCAACGTGATGCTCAATACTTCCGTTGCGGAGGAGTTAAAGCAGTTCGCGGACGTTCTTGAAAATTCCTCCGACTTTGAAAAGGACCTGCACGAGATCATAAAAACCACGATATCGAAGCATAAGCGTATTATTTTCAACGGCAACGGATATGACGATAAGTGGGTGGAGGAAGCCGAAAGACGCGGGCTTCTCAACCTCAGATCGACTCCCGACTGCATCCCTTATCTGCTCGCCGATAAAAACGTCAAGCTGTTTGCCGACCATAAGGTCTATTCTCTCGAGGAGCTGCGCGCCCAGTGCGACATACAGCTTGAGGTATACTGCAAAGTTATCAATATTGAGGCCCTTACTCTTCTCAATATGGTGAACAAGGATATCCTTCCAGCCGTTTCGGACTTTATCGAAGATCTCAGCCGGGCGTATAACCAGAAAAAGCAGACGGGCCTTGCCCTCGATATGAAATATGAAGAGGAGCTTATCAAAGAGCTCTCGGCCCTTTGCGGGCAGCTTTACGAGAAAAAGCTCACGCTTGAGAGCTCTATGGAGAAAAAGGACCGCTTTGACGATTTTTCGGAGGAAGCGAGATTCTTCAGAGACGTTATATTCGCCGGAATGAACGATATAAGACAGACGGTCGACGTGCTTGAGGATAAGACGCGCTCGAGCGTGTGGCCTTATCCGACCTACGGCGCCATACTTTTCAGCGTAAAGTAAAACATAACAGGAGCGAAACGTATGTCTGGTTTTGATTTTTCTTTTTACAGGAAAAGCGCGGATTACGTTAAGAGTATTGTGAAAGACGAGCCCGAAACCGCGGTCATCCTCGGTTCGGGCCTTGGCGATTTTGCTTCTCATATTTCCGACGCTGTTTCGATACCGTATAACGAGATCCCGAATTTCCCTGTTTCCACCGTTCCTTCTCACGAGGGAAAGCTTATTTTCGGCAAAATCGGCGAAAAAAAGGTCGCATGTATGTCCGGAAGGTTCCACCATTACGAGGGTTATTCTTTTAAGCAGCTTTCTGCTCCCGTAAGGCTTTTTAAGCTTCTCGGCGTAAAGCGTGTGATCTTGACAAACGCCGCGGGAGGAGTGAACGAGAGCTACAGGCCGGGAGATATAATGGTTATAAAGGATCACATAAAGCTGACTTCTCTCAGCCCCATGGAGGGTGAAAACCTTCCCGAATTCGGCGAAAGGTTTTTTGACGTTTCCGATATGTACACAGGGAAGCTCAGAGAAAAAGCACTTAAGCTGTCTGATGGCTCAGGGCTTACGTTCCATGAAGGCGTTTATATGTATTTCGGCGGCCCGCAGTTTGAGACGCCCGCCGAGATAAGGATGGCAAGGCTGCTCGGCGCCGACGCCGTAGGAATGTCCACGGTTCCGGAAGCGCTTACCGCCGCTCACTGCAGAATGCCGCTGCTCGGATTTTCTGTTATAACCAACATGGCAGCCGGAGTGATCCCGAACGCCGAGATCACCCACGAGGAGGTCGGACAGCAGGCAGGCCTTATATCCGAACGCTTCTCAGCATATATGAAAAAGGTGATAGAAAACCTATGAAAACACTTTATAAAAACGCCGTCGTTTTGCAAAACGGTCATTCTCCGGTAATAAAAAACGGTTTTTTTGGCGTTGACGGCAAGCTTATTTCTTATGTCGGCTCCAAAGCTCCCGAAGAAAAGTACGATTCCGTTATAGATATGTCGGATAAAATAATAATGCCCGGGCTCTACAACTGCCATACTCACACTCCCATGACGCTCCTCAGAGGAGTGGGAAGCGGGCTTCCTCTTGATAAATGGCTTTTTGAATGCGTTTTTCCGATAGAAAACAGGCTTACAAGAGAAGACGTACGCATAGGCAGCGAGCTTGCCATGCTCGAAATGATAGCGGGCGGCACGGTAAGCTTTTCGGATATGTATTTTTATCCTGAAGAGACCGCGAAGGCCGCAGTCGAAGCCGGAATGATGGCGAACGTCAGCCGCCACGTCCAGGCTTTCCCGTTCGATCCTCCCGGCGAATCAGATAAAAGGATAAACGAATCTCTCGAGCTTATAAAAAAATATAACGGAGCGGGCGACGGCCGCATAAAAGCGGATTTTTCGATCCACGCCGAATATACCTGCGACGAAGCGACCGCCAAGTACTATTCTTCAATTTGCCGGGAATACGGCGGAAACATGCATATACATCTGAGCGAGACCTTTAAGGAGCACGCAGAGTGCAAAGAAAAATACGGCAAGACCCCCGCGAAATGGTTTTACGATCTCGGCGCGTTTGACAGCTCGGCGTTCCTCGCTCACTGCGTCGCAATAGAGGACGAAGATATCGGTATCATAAAGGATTCCGGAGCGAGCGTAGTGCACACTCCCACAAGCAATATGAAGCTCGGAAGCGGTTTTATGCCGTTGAAAAAGCTTTTGAGCTCGGGGGTAAACGTTTGTCTCGGCACAGACGGCGCGGCCAGCAACAACAACCTCAGCATGCTTGAGGAGATGCATCTTGCGGCTGTTATCCACAACGGCTATAATAATGACGCCACCGCCGTGAACGCCGGGACGGTCATCGATATGGCCACTGTGAACGGCGCCGCGCTGCAGAGAAGAGAAAAAAGAGGCGAGCTGAGAGAAGGCTTCTTTGCCGACTTTATCGCTCTTAACGCCGATAAACCTCATATGCGCCCGTGCCTTGACGTTCCCTCGATCGTTGTTTACAGCGCGTCCGCGGCCGACGTATGCCTTACCGTTTGCAACGGCAGGGTCCTGTATGAAAACGGCGAATTTAAGGCCCTTGATAAAGAAAGAATATACTATAACGCCGAAAGGGCAGTCGAAAGGCTGTATGGTCAGTGATGGAGAGAGCAGATAAAGACCTTGCTTTTATGCTGCGCTATGAAAACGTCGCGTGGTACTCAGACGGTGAGGTCCGTATACTTGACAGAAGAATATACCCCGCAAAAACTGAGTTTGTCCGCTGCGCGTCCTACGAAGATGTCATATTCGCTCTCAGAGACATGGTGACGCAGAGCACGGGGCCCTATACCGCAGCCGGAGCAGCAATGGCGCTCGCAGCTTTTCAGTGCAGAGATAAAACAAAGGAAAAACAACTTGAATTCTTAACTAAGGCGTCCCAAGATATCGCGAACGCCCGTCCAACCACCGTAAAAAGGATGGCTCTGATAACTGAAGAGTGCCTTTGCGCGGCGAAAAAAGCTATTGAAGAGGAAAAGGACGTCAGCGCAGCGATCAACTCCCGCCTTACGGAGCTTAATAATATCCGCTATAATAAAGTGTACGCTATGGCGAAATATCTGTGCTGCAAAATACCGAAAAGCGGCGGCGTAATGACCCAATGCTTCGGAGAAACGATAGTGGGGCAGATGTGCCGTGTGCTCAAAGAGACCGGGAAAGAGGACGTGCGCGTGTTCTGTCCCGAAACAAGGCCGTATTTTCAGGGCGCGAGGCTCACCGCCACCGTTTGCCGCGACATGGGTTTGGACGTCACGGTTATTACCGACAATATGCCCGCCTGCGTTATGAAAAAGGAGAACGTCAGCGTTTTTACTTCGGCGGCGGACGCTATTTGTATGGACGGCAGCGTAATAAACAAAATAGGCACATATCAGATAGCTATCGCCGCGCGTTATCACGGTATACCGTATTACGTTACCGGCGCTCCCGACAGGATGCACGTCAGCGCGAGAGACGTTCAGATAGAGCAAAGGGACCCTGAGTTTTCTCTTCAGGCAATGGGCGTAAGAACGGCGGCAAGCGGCGTCAAAGGCTATTATCCCGCGTTCGACGTAACGCCGCCTGAGCTTGTTTGCGGAGTTGTGACCGACAGAGGAATCTTTGATCCCGTAAGCCTTGAAACGTATTTCCTGCCGGACGATAAGCCCGAGCTCGTGATATAATAACATTTAAGAGGAGAGAGTATCATGAAGATCATAGTTGCGGGAGGAGGGCACGGAGGCATCGCCGCCGCGTCGATACTTGCAAAAAGAGGTTATGACGTAACTGTTTATGAAAAAAACGCCGAAAAAGACATGGGATACGACTGGACCGATATTTTCGCTCCGTCCGCCCTTGACGCGGCAGGGTTCCCTATGCCCGATAAAAGCAAATATTCATATAAGGAGAATATGACTTTTTACGGCCCGGGCTTCCATACGGCTCTCAGGCAGAATATCCCGGAGGATAAGCTTGAGATCAAAATGGAGAGAGCCGATATATACGCTCATATCATAGGCTGCGCTAAAGAAAACGGCGTAAAATTCGTTTTTGAGTGCCCCGTCCTCGGGCCTGTCACTCTCGGGACTCGCGTTGTCGGTATAAAAACCGAAAAGGGAGATTTTTATGCCGATCTTGTAATAGACGCATGCGGCATAGATTCCCCCGTTAAGAGAGGCCTTCCTTCGTCTTGCGGAATTAATCCCGAAACCGGAAAAAACAATCAATTTTACGTTTATCGTGCTTTTTACGATCGCGCGACCGATGATGAAGTTGAAGATAAATATAAGGTCTGCCTTTTCGCCGAGGGCAAGCTCGGTATCGGCTGGATAGCGACTGAGGAGGACGTGACCGACCTCCTTGTGGGAAGGTTCGAGCCCTTTGACCTTGCGGAGGCTGAGCGGACTGCGGAATATTACCGTCAGTCTAATCCTTCTCTCGGTAAGAAGCTCAAAAGAGGCGGTCAATTTGTTAAGATCCCCGTTCGCCAGCCCCTTTCAAAGCTCGTTTGCGACGGCTACGCCGCCATCGGAGACAGCGCATACATGACCGTTCCGATAATCGGTTCCGGTATCGCAAATTCCTTTAAGGCCGCAAAGATGCTCGCCGATACCGTTTCAAAGGATTACGACGGGGCCTTCTCAAGCGACAGCCTGTGGGAATACCAGGTGAAATACTACAGCGCGCTCGGCAGCGGCTTCGCGTCGCTTGCGTGCGTTAAAGAGGCTCTCACCGTTTTTACTCCTGATGAGCTCGATTATCTTATAGACAACGGCGTTATAAACGCCGGGGATATGTCGATCGACGCAGACACAACCGACCTTAGCTCAATTTTAAGCGGCAAAACGCCCGACGATATTAAAAAGAAGGTCAGGGGAGTCGTCAAAGACAAGGCCCTTCTCAAAAAAATGCTCGGCGTCGGAAAAAAGATGGCTGCCGTTATCTCCGTTACCGCAGCGATGCCGAAACGCTATTATAAACCCGACGTTGACAGATGGGTCAAAAACTATGAAAAGGCTATTAATATGAGCCTTGTATGAGGAAACGCAGATGTATGAGAAATTTAAGGGGGTATTCCCCGCGCTTTTAACTCCTTTTGATAAAAACGATGAGATCGATTACGCCGTCCTCTCAACGCTCATCGAACGCCTTACAGATAAGGGCGTAAACGGCTTCTACGTTGACGGCAGCACGGCGGAAGCTTTTCTCCTCACGTTTGAAGAGAGAAAAAAGCTAATAGAAGCCGCGGCGCGCTTCAACGCCGGCAGAAAAACTATGATAGCGCAAATAGGCTGCATTTCAACAAAACAGAGCGTTGAACTCGCAAAGCACGCCGAAAGCTGCGGGTACGACGCTATTTCGTCCGTCGCCCCTTTCTACTTTAAGTTTTCGTTTGAAGAGATAAAAAAGTATTATTTCGATATAGTTGAGGCCGTTGATATCCCAATGGTGATATACAACATACCTCTTTATTCCGGAGTTTCTCTGAGCGTACAAAACGTATCGGAATTTCTCTCAGACGAACGTTTTATCGGAGTGAAGCACACGTCTTCCGATTATTTCGCGCTTCGTCAGTTCAAGACCGCCTTCCCGGAAAAAATAATATATAACGGCTTCGATGAGATGTTTTTGGCGGGGCTCTCGATGGGAGCCGACGGCGCTGTCGGCAGCACTTATAATTTTATGCCCGAATTGTTTCTTAAGATTTATTCTCTCTTCGGTGAGGGAAGAATTAAAGAAGCCGCCGTTTTGCAGGAGAAAGCGGACCGAGTCATTGCCCAGCTTCTCAAATACGGCGTTATGCCCGGCTGCAAGGCAATACTTTCCGAAATGGGCGTGCCGATGGGCGGCGTCAGAGCTCCGTTTTTTAACCTGAGTGATGAACAGAGGAAAGCGCTTATAAGCGCCGTTATGCCGATATTGAAAAATGGAACTGAATAATATAGAGAGCCTCGGTGAGTTTGAGGCTCCGTCTTTTTTTAAGGATAACGGATATACGGTGATACGTATTCCGGGTATAGTGTCACTATCAAACGGCGACATGATAGTGTATTACGAGTGCCGCCGCGGAGGGGACTGGTCGCCTATAGATATCGGAATGACGAAAAGCCGCGACGGCGGAAAAACCTGGAGCGAAACAATAATAGCAGCCTCCGGCATGGGCAGGAACACAATGAACAACCCGTGTATGATCTCCGACGGCGAGAAGGTACATTTCTTTTATTGCGAAAACTATAAGCGGCTGTTCTATTCTGTGAGCGTTGACGCGGGCGAAAGCTTTTCTCCTTCAAAAGAGCTTACCGACGATATTGACAGACTTTCAAAAAACAGGTTTTGGTCTGTGCTTGCCTGCGGGCCGGGGCACGGTCTTAGGCTCAAGGACGGCAGCCTTATTATTCCCATGTGGTTCGCCTGCAACAAGACCGATATGTTCGCGCATCATCCGTCTTTTATCTCCGTTTTGAGAATAGAGAAGGGTTGTAAAGAACTTCACTTGTCGAAAAGAATAGATGAAGGCACTCTTGTTGACCCGAGCGAGTGCTGTGTTGCCGAAACCGGCGACGGGAAACTTGTCATCAACATCAGGAATGAAAACAAAATCCGCCGCAGGAGCCTTTCGTTCAGCTCCGACGGCGGAAAAAACTGGACCGATCCGGTCTTTTGCGAGGATATGCCCGATCCCGTCTGCTGCGCCGGGATGTGCGAATTCGGTGAAGATATTCTTTTTACAAACTGCTCAAGTGAAACCGCTCGGGAAAACCTCACGCTCAAGCGCTTCAATCCGTCAATAAAGCATAAGGAGTCGCTTTTGATTTCATCGACCGGAGGCTACAGCGACGTCTGCTTCAATCCTGTTTACGGCAAAGCGTTCGTCGCGTTTGAGAATGAAACGAATCACATAAAGATCGCCGAAATTGAAATATAAAGTTTTATCTGTGATTGAATTTATTATTCTTTTATCTTGATTTCTTCGTGTTTCTCAGATGAA
>JAFSWN010000147.1 GCA_017450185.1 Clostridia bacterium
GACATGATCTCATCATTGATCTGGCGGCCGTCTTCATAATACCGGTTGCAGGCTTCCGTGGTGATGGTGAAACCCTGCGGAACAGGAAGACCGATGTTGGTCATTTCGGCAAGGTTGGCGCCCTTACCGCCGAGAAGCTCGCGCATGTTGGCGTTGCCTTCGGTGAAGAGATAAACATACTTTTTGCTCATGTTTTTTCCTCCGATGATTTATTTTTGCCTTTCGGCTCATTAGCGTTTTCTGCGGGCGCTTTCTCTGCGCACGCTTAAATGGTATTATAACAGATATATAAGTGAAAATTCAAGTTCTTTTTTAAAAATGTTGCGCTTTTGTTAGTTGTTCAGTAAAATACGCCGGGGAACCCGGGAATTATCGGGATTTTTACCGAAAAAGCGTAAAAAAGATATTGCAAAAAAACAAAATGCGTACTATAATCAATTTGAACACTTTTCGATAAAGTTGTTTAATTTTTTTCTTGCCGCGAAGGATGCGCGGCATCGGTGATTCAATGGTAGACACAAAGCTTTATTCTCTGGCGGCGGTTTATGAATGCGGTTCTTTTGTCGGGGCCGCGAAAAAACTTTCAATAACTCAGCCCGCCGTCAGCCAGCACATCAAAGCGCTGGAAAACGAACTCGGAGTTATTATTTTTGAACGCGTTGGAGGAAAGCTCAGCGCTACAAAGCAGGGCGAGCTTGCCATCCGTTTTGCTCAGAAGGTCATCGGGCTTTCAGAGGAGCTTAAATCGGAGCTGCGAGAAGGCAATATCGTTACGGACCACTTGACGATAGGCATAACGCGCACAGCCGAGAGCAACCCCATAGCGGCCGCTTTGGCGAAATACTGCGCGGAAAACGACAGCATAAGCATTAAGATCATCACGGACACGGCAGGCAATCTTTATAAGATGCTGAAAACATATGAACTCGACATTGCGGTCGTGGAAAGCAGACAGTCGGATGATGATTTCAGTTTTTTACTGCTCGATACCGATTATCTCGTGCTTGCCGTCCCGCCGAAGCACCCTCTCGCCTCAAAGGACCTCATTACCTTTTCGGAGCTCAAAAAAGAGAGGCTGATACTGAGGCTGCCGAGCTCGGGGACGAGAAGCCTCTTCAAGGCGCATCTCGAGAGCAACAACATGAGTGTAAACGACTTCAATATTATTATGGAGATCGACAACGTCGCAACAATAAAGGACCTTGTAAGACGCGGTTTTGGAGTTTCGATACTGCCGAAGAGCGTTTGCCTTGAGGAGCTGAAAAACGGCTCTCTCTCCGTTTTGCCGGTGGAAAACCTGAGCATGACGCGCGAGATCATAATCGCCTACAGGAACGACTTCACACATTCGGATATCCTCAGGGACATAGTACACGCCTACAAGGAAACTGTCAGGATATACCGCTGACAGGCCCGATATCTCAAAAAAAACATCATACCCCCTTCTTAACGCGCATATATATGTACGGACAAGGAGGGGGTTCTTTGCGCACTTCAAAAAATAAAGATAAGGGCGGAGACGATCTTTTTCTTAAGCTTACCGCCGTGCAGCTTGTTTTTTGTTTTATCGCGTTCGCAGCGGTCTTCTGGGCGGGAAAGGCGAACACCGGGCTTTTTGAAAGCTTCAGGGAGGAATACTCGCGCCTTAACGAAAAAGACTTCGACCCGGGAAGCTTTGATTTTTTTGAAACCGTAAAAAGAAAAAGGGATAACGAAACAAAGGAAACGCAAACAGACGAGAGTGTTTCGGACGAAGAGATATCCGACGAAGAAAGCGGGAGCGCGGAATCAGAAAGCGGGAGCGGGAGCGAAACACAGTCGGAAGAAAAAGAAGAGCTTCCCGCCGACGGTCTCTCGGCCGCGGCGGCCGGCGCGACGGCTGTGATGCCCGTGAACGGCAGGATAACCTCGCCCTTCGGCGAACGCACCCATCCCGTTTACGGCTGCGAGAGCTTCCATTCGGGCGAGGATATCGCGGCGCCGGAGGGGACTCCCGTATACTCGGCTCTCGACGGGACGGTGACGGACGTCGGCGTTGGCGAAAAGAGCGGAAATTACGTTAAGATAGCCCACGACGGGGGATTTGAGACCCTTTACTGCCATTTAAGGGACGCGAACGTGGAAAGCGGGATAACGGTGAGGCAGGGCGACGTTATCGGCTTTGTGGGGCAGACGGGGCTCGCGACCGGGCCCCATCTTCATTTTGAAGTCAAGCTGAACGGAGAAAAGATCGATCCCGAGGCGCTGCTGGAGGGAGCGGCGGTTGTATCTTAAGCTTGGGAGAGTAAAAATACACGTAAGCTTTTTGTTCGCCGCTTTTTTCGCGGCCGCGGCGACCGGAACGCGGGGAGAACGCCTTATGACGGTTTTTGCGAGCGCGCTTTTGCACGAGTGCGCTCATCTTTGTTTTCTTTTGTCATACGGCAAAACCGGCATAGGGCTCGAGCTTCGCCCGGGCGGAGCGAAAATAACGGGAGGAGGCTATGAAACGCTTCCCTACTCTCAGGGCCTTGCTTGCGCCATTGCGGGGCCTGCGGTGAACGCTCTAATAGCGGCGGGGCTGTTCGCCGCCTCACGTATATTTTGCTCCGAGCGCCTTTTTTACGCCGCCGCCGTCAACGCGGCCCTTGCGGGAGCGAACCTTATACCGTTGTCTTTCCTCGACGGAGGAAGGGCGCTTATGTGCGTTCTGGCGATAAAAAAAAGCCGCTTTGTTTTTTTCCGGAACACAAAGCGGACAGACAGAGCGATAATCGCCGTTATGTTCGTCGCGGCGGCTGTGCTGACGGCAGCGGGCCGCGACGCGGTTTTTCTTTTGGTTTTCGCGCTTTACTGCGCCGTTCAGTCCTCCTGAGCCTCTATGAGCCTGAGCCCGGCGGTATCGGTGACGGGCAGAGAGAAAACTATAGCCTTCGCCCTTGAATCGGGCCCGGCCTCTTTTATCACGGACGTCATTATGTCGTTCTTTTTTTCGGTTTTGCACACGATGAATATCATATCCTTCTCCCCGGCGAGAGAAATGCCGAGGAATTTTTCGGAGCTGTGCACGCCCGTGCCCCTTGCGCGGATTATAGTTCCGCCGCCGGCGTCCGCCTTTTTAGCAGCGTCCATTACCATTTCGCTGTAGCCCTGCTCGCAGACGGCTATTATAAGCTCGTGTTCGGTGTTTTTCAATTCCTCTTCATCCCCTTTAACAAAACCGGAGTCCTTTGTGAGTATCCTCAGAGACGTTTTGCCTCCGACGCTTGAAAGCGGAACAGTGAAGGCAATGCCCCCGCCCGGAGCGTCTATGTTGAAATCCCTTTGAAGGGATCTTTTTACCGAGTGCCAGATATCTTCGGTCATTACCGAAAGCATGATGGCTCTTTCATGGTCGTCCATGCCGAGCATATCGAGCCTTTCGTTTGAAGCCGTTCCCCTTCCGAGCGAAACGAGGCTGAAGGGAGTGTTGCCTGCGCCGAATATCCCGGCTGTTTCGGAGAATCTGTCGCGCCCCGTGATGGCGACGCAAAAAACAAGGCTGCTCATGTTTTTCTCCCCCTTACAGTTCGATTATATCGTATTCGCCGATATCCGCGAAGGCGTCAAGCTCCGCGTTTTCGCTGTTTTTCTTGCCCTTCAGACGGTACACAAGGCCCAAAATCTGTATTGTGATTATCGGCGTCATCGCCACCATGCTCACAAGGCCGAAGGCGTCGGTAACTATATTTCCTCCGAGTACCGAGCTCGCTCCGACGGCGAACGGAAGCAGAAACGTTGTGGTCATAGGGCCGGACGCGACTCCGCCCGCGTCGAACGCGACCGCGGTGAAGAGCTTCGGAGTGAAGAAGGAAAGCCCGAGAGCTATAACGTAGCCCGGAAGGATGAACCACATAACCGAAACGCCTGTGAGCACCCTCACCATTGAAAGCCCCACCGAAGCGGCAACGCCCAGCGAAAGGCTGAGCTTAAGCGAAGAGCCGCCGATATCGCCGTCGGTGAGTTCCTCGACCTGCTTCATAAGCACGTACACGGAAGGCTCCGCCTGCACTATAAAATAGCCTATGAGCATCCCTATGGGGATGATAATCGGGTTTATGCTAAGCCCCGCCATCTCGCTGCCGAGGAAAGCCCCGGCGGGCATAAAGCCCACGTTTACGCCGGTGAGGAAAACCACAAGCCCCGCGAAGGTGTAAACGATGCCCACGCTGATCTTAAAGACCGTGCGTTTTTCAAGACGAAGGCTTAAAAACTGGAAAATATAGAAGAACAGAGCTATCGGCAGAAGCGACAGGGCCATTTCTCCTAGATACTTCGGAAGCTTCGATAAAAACGCTTCGCCCAGCTGCACGCTGTTTTCTATTTCGGGCATAAAAGCGGGGGTATAGGCTGCGGCGTCGGGCTTATAGATGAGGCTCAGTATAAGGACCGCGAGAATCGGCCCGATGGAGCACACGGAAACAAGCCCGAAGGAATCGGCGTAGGCGTGCTTATCGCTTCGTATCGCCGAAACGCCCAGACCGAACGACATGATGAACGGCACGGTCATGGGACCGGTGGTAACGCCGCCGGAATCGAACGCCACAGCGGTAAACGACTTCGGCGCGAACATCGCGAGAATAAAAACCGCGGCGTAAAAAACGATCAGAATGACCCTGAGCGGGACCTTGAAAAGCATTCTGAGCATGGCGGCAAGAAGGAAAACGCCCACTCCAGCGGCCACACAGACTATAAGCACAACGTTCGGCACACCCGGCACCTGATCGGCGAGCACCTGCAGATCTGGCTCGGATATCGTTATCATGAACCCGAGAAGAAAGCCGAGCAGCAATATGAGCCACAGCTTTCGGCTTTTTGTGAGGCCCGCGCCTATCCTTTCGCCCATCGGCGCCATGGCGAGCTCCGCGCCCAGAGAAAACAGCATCATTCCGGCTATGAGCAGCCCGCCGCCGAAAAGGAACGTGAGCAGCACCCCGCCCGGCATCGGAGCCACGGTAAACGAAAGCAGCAAAACAATGGCCATTATGGGCATAACGGCTTTGATGGCTTCCTTCAGTTTTTGCGTGAGCGCGCGTTTATACAAAAGCGATCTCCTCCGTGTTTTAATAATAATATTTTATCACACTTTAACGTCCGATACAAATACTTTTTTTTATATTGACTTGACGCGCGAGTTTCTTTATAATTGAAGCACAGGAAAGGGAGGGCGCATTAATGGACAAATATGACATTGTTATAATCGGCGCGGGGACCTCCGGCGCGTATCTCGCGAAGAGGATGGCCGAAAAAGGGCACAGCACCCTTGTTATTGAAAAGAGCTCAAAGGCGAAGGTCGGCACGAAATACGACATTTTTCACATTGAAGCCAGGGAGTTTTCCCGTCTCGGGATACCTCGCCCTGAGGAGGGCGACCCGGAATGGGCTTTCGAGTTTGAAAAAAACTACAACGCCGATCCGCTGACGCTTTATCCGAAGCTGCAGCGAAACCACGTGGTGGGCCTACACCTGCACGAATACACGCTTTTGATGGACCGTCTGGCCGAGGAAG
Organism: Clostridia bacterium; assembly: GCA_017450185.1. GTDB lineage: Bacteria > Bacillota > Clostridia > Oscillospirales > Acutalibacteraceae > RUG806. The sequence continues at coordinate 5,528 of JAFSWN010000147.1, forward strand.
CCGGCGCGAAGATCGTTTACGGGGCCGAGTTTCTCGACTTTACGTTCGAGGAGGACGGCAAAATAAACGGCGTGACATACAAATACCGCGGCGCGGAAAAAACCGTCGGCGCAAGGATAGTTGCGGACTGCTCGGGCATAAACGCCGAGGGAAGGACGAAGCTGCCCGACGGCTACGGCATTGAAAACGGGCCGCTGACGGACGAGGATATGTTTTACGTTATTCTTAAATACGTGAAGCTCAAAAACCCGAAGGACTATCTTGACGGCTCTACTTTTTGGGCAGCCTATAAAAGCTGGATAGCGCCCTGCGCGGACCCGGAGGGCGCGATAATAGGCCTCGGAGCGTGCCACTCGTTTGAATACGCCGAGAAGATGTTTGAAGAGATGGAAAAGACCGTCCCTCTGCCCGAATACGAGCTGATAAAGGTAGAAAAGGGCCGCACTCCCTACACGCGCCACCCGCACTCGCTTGTCGCCGACAATTTCATTGTTTCGGGCGACGCGGGAAGCCTTACGAAGTCGGCGAACGGCGAGGGCGTCACCTCGTCGATATATGAGCTCACCATTGCCGTGAACACGCTCGACCGCGCGCTGAAGCTCAACAAGACCTCCAAGGAGTACCTTTGGGAGATAAACAAAAAATATAACGAAACTCAGGGAGCGGAATTCGCTTTTCTGCGCGCGCTGCTCGTGGGCGTTGTGAACGCCGCAAGCTTCGATGAATATGAATACGCTTTTAAAAGCGGGATAATATCCGACGAGCTGTTAAACGCCATGGTAGGCTCCCCCATCCTTCCGAAAACGCTTATTGAAGCGGCTTCGGCTTTCGTTTCGGGCCTTACGCACAAAAACATACGCGTTTCAACGGTAAAGGCGGCGGTGAAGGCGCTCAAAAACGCAATGGATATTTCGGCGCACTACAAAAACTTCCCCTCCGATCCCGGGGACTTTGAGAGTTGGACGAAAAAAACCGACGAAATCTATATGCGCATAGGGAAAATAAAATAAACGATACATGGCAAACAACATCTTTTTTCTTATAGTTGTTTTTTTAACGAATATCATCCAGTGTATAACCGGCTTCGCGGGGACGGTCCTCGCGATGCCGGTTTCGGTAATGCTTATAGGGCTTGCCCCAGCGAAAGCGATATTAAACGCCTTGGGCGCGGCGGCTTCGGCGGGGGTGCTCACGGGGAGCTATAAGAGCGTCAACAAAAAGGAATTCCTCAAAATGACCGGCTTTTTGATCCCCGGTATCGCTGCGGGTTACTTTTTGAGCCCGATGGCGGTTTCTTTTCAGAAGGCTGCCTATATTACGCTTGGCAGCGTGGTCATATTTTTTGCCGTGCTTAATTTCATTAAGCTCGTCAGAAACGAAGAGTCAAAAGAGCCCGGAAACGTTCTGAGCGCCGTTATACTGCTCGCCTCGGGCCTTATTCACGGCGTGTTTGTGTGCGGCGGGCCGCTGCTCGTGACCTACGCCGGACAAAAGCTCAAGGACACTCAGGAATTCAGGGCCACCCTTTCGGCCGTATGGATAGTGCTGAACGGTATAATGGTTTTTTCCGACGCGTTCAACGGCTACTTTGACAAACCGACCCTGAAGCTTTTGGGGCTTTCGCTCGCGGCGCTTGCGGCGGCGATAGTTATAGGGAACTCTGTCGCTAAAAAAATGAGCAAAAAGGCGTTTTTGATATTATCGTATATACTCATGCTGATAAGCGGAATATCGCTGCTGATAAAATGAAAGAAAATATAAAACGGGAAACAGAAGAAAAATATGGCGGGAGCTTAGGCTCGGTGGCGCTCGGATGGGTGAGGATCGTGTTCGGCCTCGCCGTTTTCGCGCTCGGGGTACACCTTACGATACGCGCCGACATAGGCCTTGCCCCGTGGGACTGCCTCGGCATGGGCATTGCTGCGCACACGCCGCTCAACTACGGGCTATCAATGACCGCGATGAGCGTTATTATACTTGTTATCGATATTCTTCTCAAAGAAAAAATAGGCTTCGGGACTATTATCGACGCGCTGCTGACAGGCAATTTCGTGCAGCTCTTCAACGATATCGACCCGTTTCCCGAAACAAAAAACCTGTTTGCCGCTATAGCGATAATCATTGCGGGGCTCGCCCTTATGGCGATAGGCCAGTATTTTTATATGACCTCCGCGCAGGGATGCGGCCCGAGGGATTCGCTGCTCGTTGGCCTCGGCAAAAGGCTCAGAAGGCTGCCTATCGGCGTTGTGCAGATAATTATCTGGGCGACCGTGCTTCTGACCGGATGGCTGCTCGGCGGGCCGGTGGGCATCGGGACAGTTGTGAGCACGTTCGGCTCGGGAATCGTTATGCAGATAGTTTACTCAATAATAAAATTCGAGCCGAGGAAGATAGTCCACAGAAGCGTTGTTGAAACCGTAAAACAGCTCAGGGGAACAGGCTGAGCTCAGTTTATCCTCACGTAGCCGCTTTTTTCAATAAGGGTCTGGCCCTCGTCGGACAAAATCCAGTCGACGAGCTTTTTCACGTTTTCGTTTTTGTTGTCGGCGCGGTATACGGCGTAGAACTGAGCGACAATGGGATAGGAGCCGTTTTTGATGTTTTCGGCGCTCGGATACACTCCGTTCAGGGACAGCATCTTCACATCCTCATTGCCGACTATGCCTTCCATATAATACCTGAAGGAATAGCCTATGGAGGCTCCGAAGGCAACGAGCGGGGATTTTGCGCCGCAGGGCGTTTCGCCCATAAATTTGTCCATGGCGGACCGGCTCCCGCTGCCCTCGAGCCTTGAAACGGGATTTATCGGGCGATCGGCGCCGCCGA
>JAFSWN010000148.1 GCA_017450185.1 Clostridia bacterium
CTTTTTTCGTCAATGTCAACATTATCAACAGATTTGTATACTTAATATTGTTGACGGGGATGATTTTATTTGGTATTATATTTTAGTAATATTCAGTAAAAAAAGGAGCAATGGTTATGGATGTAAAAGAGATTCTCTCAAAATGCGACCACACTTTACTGGCTCAGACCGCCACATGGGATCAGATAAAATCTATCTGTGAGGACGGTATAAAATATGCCACAGCTTCGGTTTGCATCCCCGCTTCCTATGTCAAACAGGCAAAGGATACCTTCGGCGATAAGCTCACGGTCTGTACCGTTATAGGCTTCCCGAACGGCTATTCCACCACCGAAGCAAAATGCTTTGAGACTGCCGACGCCGTTAAAAACGGAGCCGACGAGATAGATATGGTAATAAATATCGGATGGCTGAAGGATAAAAAATACGATCTCATTATAAATGAGATAAACGCAGTAAAGGACGCGTGCTCCGGCAAGCTTCTCAAGGTTATAATCGAGACGTGCCTTTTAACCAATGAAGAGAAAATAAAAATGTGCGAGATCGTTTCGGCTTCGAAGGCGGATTATATCAAGACATCCACCGGCTTTTCCACCGGCGGGGCAACGAAAGAGGATATCGCTCTTTTTGCAGCCAACGTTTCGAACGGGCTCAAAATTAAGGCGGCGGGCGGCATAGCCTCCATAGCCGACGCCGAGGCTTTTATATCCCTCGGAGCCGACCGTCTTGGCACCAGCAGGATTGTGAAAGCCGTTAAGGCGCTCGAAAAGGAGGGCAAATGATGGCGAACGCTTATCCCACCCCTCATATAAACGCCGCGCCTTCCGATTTCGCGAAGACCGTGCTGATGCGCGGCGACCCTCTCAGGGCGAAGTTCATAGCCGAAAACTTCATCGATGACGCCGTTCTCGTCAATAACGTCAGAGGTATCCACGGCTACACCGGAAAGTATAAGGGCGTTCCCGTTTCGGTAATGGCAAGCGGCATGGGTATGCCCTCCATAGGTATCTACTCATATGAGCTCTTCAACTTTTTCGGCGTTGAGAATATAATCAGGATAGGCTCCGCGGGAGCTATATCGCCGGAAGTACACGTGCGCGATATCATCATCGGAATGGGGGCGTGCACCGATTCAAATTACGCATCAAATTTCAACCTTCCGGGCTCTTTCGCTCCGGTTGCGAGCTTTGAGCTCCTGAAGACCTGCGCCGGTATAGCGGATGAAATGAACCTTTCTTACCGTGTAGGCAGCCTTTTGTCGTCCGACGTTTTTTATAAGGACGAGCAGGGCGTACCCGATTCGTTCAGGTCTGTGAGCGCGTGGGGCAAGATGGGCGTGCTTGCGGTTGAGATGGAGGCTGCGGCTCTTTATATGAACGCCGCGAGAGCCGGCAAAAACGCCCTCGCCGTTTGCACGGTTTCGGACCATATAGTCACCGGAGAGGCGCTTGACGCCGACGCCCGTCAGAATTCATTTACCGAGATGATGGAGCTTTCGCTCGGTACAGCCGTAAAGCTCGGAGAAAAAGCGCTATGAAAAGAGTATTCCTTATAGTTCTCGACTCCTGCGGCTGCGGAGAAATGCCCGACGCCGAAAAATTCGGCGACAGGGGAGTAAACACAATAAAACGGATCTCCCGTTCACCTTATTTCAGAGCGGAAAACATGTTGAGCCTCGGGCTCGGGAATATCCCCGGGCTTGAATTCCTCGGCAAAAACGCTTCTCCTCTCGGCGCCGTTGCAAGGTTGGCTGAGAAAAGCGCCGGAAAGGACACCACCATCGGCCACTGGGAGATTTCCGGCGTCATATCAGAAAAGCCTCTGCCGGTCTATCCAAACGGCTTTCCCGAAGAAGTGCTCAGCGAGTTCTCCCGTCAAACGGGCAGGGGCGTGCTGTGCAACAAGCCCTATTCGGGCACTCAGGTCCTTAAGGACTACGGAGAAGAGCACCTGAAAACCGGAGACCTCATAGTTTACACCTCGGCCGACAGCGTTTTTCAAATAGCCGCGCACGAGGAAATAGTTCCTCCCGAGCAGCTCTACGAATACTGCCGTATTGCACGCGCGATATTAAAGGGCGGGCACGGAGTCGGCAGGGTGATAGCAAGGCCTTTCAAAGGGACCTGCGCCGATGATTTCTACCGCACTCCCAACCGTCACGATTTTTCACTCGAGCCGCCCGCCGAAACGGTCCTCGACGCCGTTAAAAGCTCCGGAAAGACCGTTTACGCCATCGGGAAAATAAACGATATCTTCGCTGGAAAGGGCATTACCGAATACGTATACACAAGCGGGAACACCGAGGGCATCGAACTTACGCTTAAAGCTCTCGATAAGGATTTTGAGGGCCTGTGCTTTACAAATCTTGTTGATTTCGATATGCTTTACGGCCACAGAAGAGATATCGACGGCTACGCGAAGGCCTTTGCCGAATTCGATGAGAGGCTCGGAGAATTCATCTCAAAAATGCGCGCCGACGATATTCTTATGATCTCCGCCGATCACGGCTGCGACCCGGGTTATCTTGAGAGCACCGACCATACAAGAGAATATACACCGCTTGTTATATATGGAAAAAGCGTTGCTCCCGCGTGCTTCGGTACCCGCCGCACCTTTGCCGATATCGCCGCCACCGTTGCCGACTGGCTCGGTGTTGACTATGAATGCGAGGGCGAAAGCCTCCTGAAGCTTCGCGCCGCCGAGGAAAAGCTCTGCGCCGCGGCGGTCGAGGCAAGAAAAAAAGCCTATGCTCCGTATTCGGGCTACAGCGTCGGCGCGGCGCTCCTTTGCGCCGACGGCAGCGTTTATACCGGATGCAATATTGAGAACGCTTCGTTCACGCCCACCGTATGCGCCGAGCGCACCGCCGTTTTTAAAGCGGTCAGCGAAGGGAAAAGGAGCTTTTCCATGATAGCCGTTGCCGGGGGGAATAAAGAAAAGGTCGACGGAGCGTTCCCGCCGTGCGGAGTGTGCCGTCAGGTCCTCGCGGAATTCTGCCCTCCGGATTTCCCGGTGCTGCTCGTCACGGGTGAAAAAAGCTTCAAAAAGTACAGCTTGAGCGAGCTTTTGCCCGAGTCGTTCGGACCCTCATTCATGCAATAGGTTACAGCTTTGTGATTATTATTAAAAACGGTTGATTTATTTTCCGTTTTATGCTATTCTTTTTAAGACGGTAAAAATCCGTCACCACAAATTTAGGAGGAAGTTAAAATGAAAAAAGTACTCGCAGTACTCATAGCTCTTTCCATGATCCTTTGCATCGGCATGGCCGCATGCTCCAAAAAGCCCGCTGAAACCGACAAGCCCTCCGAAACTGAATCCGAGGCTCCCGCAGCGGACGACGCGGCGTTTGACTACGACGCAGTCGCCGACGACGCAGAGTCGCCCGACGGCAAATACGCCATAGCGTTCGTTACCGACGTCGGCCAGCTCAAGGACAAGTCCTTCAACCAGGGCACCTGGGAAGGCGTAAAGAGATACGCGTCCGAAAACAGCAAGAACTACAAGTATTATCAGCCCTCCGGCGGTTCCGACGCAACCGATGACGACCGCTTCAACGCCATGAAGGCGGCAGTTGACGCAGGCGCCGAGATAATAGTCTGCGCAGGCTTCCTTCAGGAGACCGCTCTTGTCAAGGCTGCCTCCGAGTATAAGGACGTTAAGTTCGTGTTCATCGACGGTTATCCCGTAAGCGACGCCGAAGGCAACAACCTTACAAACGTTGCTCCCATTTCCTTCCAGGAAGAGCAGTCCGGTTATCTTGCCGGTTACGCTGCCGTTAAGGAAGGCTTCACTAAGCTCGGCTTCGCAGGCGGCGGCGGCGGAGAGAATCCCGCGTGCTGCAGATTCGGCTACGGCTATATCCAGGGCGCGAACGACGCAGCTAAAGAGCTCGGCGTTAAGGTCGACATGAACTACAGCTGGCTCTACGGCGCAAGCTTCTCGGCTTCTCCCGACCTTCAGACCATGCTCAACGGCTGGTATTCCAGCGGCACCGAGGTCATCTTCTCCTGCGGCGGCTCCATGTGCCAGTCCGCTTTTGAGGCTGCCGGCGCCAACGACGCAAAGGTCATAGGCGTTGACGTTGACCAGTCCGCCGAAAGCGACACCGTCATCACCTCCGCAACCAAGGGCCTTCGCGAGGCGGTTATGTTCGCCCTCGAGAAGTTCTATGCAGGCGCGTTTGACGAGATCGGCGGCAAATCCACCGTCCTCGGCGCAGCCAACGACGCTGTGGGCCTGCCCACCGATACCTGGTCGATGACCAAGTTCACTCTTGCCGACTATGAGGCTCTTCTTGCCTCTCTGAAGTCCGGCGCCGTTTCAGTAAGCGCAGACTACAGCAAGCTTGACGCTTCCGCTTTCGAAAACGTTACTCTCAACGTTGTAGAATAATCGGAAAAACCAAAAATCGGGGAAGAGGAAGCTCTTCCCCTTTTTTATTAAAGCTTCCTCATAATAAATAATACTGGATGTGAAAGCCTTTTGGAAAACGAATATATTATCGAAATGCTTGGTATTACGAAGGAATTTCCCGGTATCAAAGCAAACGACAACATAACTTTGCAGCTTAAAAAGGGTGAGATCCACGCGCTTCTCGGCGAGAACGGCGCGGGCAAATCCACCCTTATGTCCGTTTTGTTCGGACTGTATCAGCCGGAACAGGGCGTAATAAAGAAAAACGGCGAGGTCGTGAGGATTAACGACCCCAACGACGCCACGGCTCTCGGCATAGGCATGGTGCACCAGCATTTTAAGCTTATCGACGTGTTCACCGTGCTCGACAACATAATCCTCGGAGCCGAAACGACAAAGCTCGGCTTCCTTCAGAAAAAAGAGGCCCGCAGGCGCGTTATAGCCCTTAGCGAAAAATACGGTCTTAAAATCAACGTAGACGCTAAGATAGAGGATATCACCGTAGGAATGCAGCAGCGCGTCGAGATCCTTAAAATGCTCTACCGCGACAATGAGATCCTTATTTTTGACGAGCCCACCGCCGTGCTCACACCGCAGGAGATCGACGAGCTGATGGAGATAATGCGCCAGTTCTCAAAGGAGGGCAAATCCATCCTCTTTATTACGCATAAGCTCAACGAGATCATGGCTGTGGCGGACCGCGTCACGGTCCTCAGAAAAGGTAAATATATCGGCACTGTAAACACCTCCGACGTCACTAAGCAGGAGCTTTCCACAATGATGGTAGGCCGTCCCGTTCAGCTTGAGGTGCAAAAGAAAAAGTCAGAGCCCAAAGAGGATATACTTACCGTTGAAAACATTACCGTCCCCTCAAAGCTTCATAAGAACAACGCCGTTAAAAACGTTTCGTTCAACGTGCGCGCGGGAGAGATAGTGTGTATCGCCGGTATCGACGGAAACGGACAGACGGAGCTTGTGGGCGGCATCACGGGACTTGAAAAAATAAGCTCCGGAAAAATAACGCTCTGCGGTAAAGATATAACAAAAGCTTCAATAAAGAAGAAGAGCGAAGCTGGCCTCGCACATATCCCTGAGGACCGTCACAAGCACGGGCTTGTGCTGAGCTTTACTCTCAAGGAGAATATGGTCCTGCAGCGTTTCAAGGAAAAACGCTTCCGTAAAGCGGGCTTCATAAGATTCGGCGAGGTAAGCGCTTATGCCGACGAGCTCATCGAGCGCTTTGACGTGCGAAGCGGCCAGGGCGGAAAAACGGTGGCAAGGAGCATGTCGGGCGGCAACCAGCAGAAGGCGATAATCGCCCGCGAGATAGACCGCGAAAAACCGCTTCTGTTGGCGGTTCAGCCCACCCGCGGCCTCGACGTGGGCGCAATTGAATTCATCCATTCCGAAATTGTCGCCGAGCGCGACAAGGGCAGGGCGGTGCTTCTTGTGTCGCTTGAGCTCGAAGAGGTCATGAGCCTTTCCGACAGGATCCTCGTTATGTACGAGGGCGAGATAGTCGGTCAGCTCGATCCGGAAAAAACAAACGCCGAAGAGCTCGGACTGTATATGTCCGGCGCAAAAAGAGGTAATGTGCACTGAGAAAGATGTTTGCAAACCCGGCCGTACAGAGTGTGCTGGCGTCGATCCATTCCATCATCGCCGGCCTGCTGATCGGCCTGATCAGTATGTTTATCTTCAATC
>JAFSWN010000149.1 GCA_017450185.1 Clostridia bacterium
GAAAGGTTCGTGTGGATGTGGTAGTTCACGGAAAACAGCTCGTCCGGGTCGTAGGTAGCGTCATGGAGATACATTGTTTTCCTCCTTAACCGAAAGCGCCTTAACGCAGTCCTCCAAAGCCCCGAGAGAATTTTGCGACGGCATTATCCTCACCGAATAATAGGGCTTGAGCGACGCGTTCGCTGTAACTCTTCCTCTGAGCGCCGAGAGCTTTCTCAGCACCTCTTTGTCTATAGCGGATGTGAACAGCAGCAGGCTGTTTCCCCGCTGGGTGATTTCGATTATGCCGTTGTCGGAGGCTGTGTTTTTGAACTGCGCCACTTTAATGAGCCCGAGCGCCGATTGCGGCGGCTCGCCGTAGCGGTCAATAAGCTCGTCTATTACGTCGCTGGCGTCGTCCTCACTGTGTATGTCGGCTATCCTTTTATATATAGCTATCCTCTGCGCGTAGCTTTCGATATAGCTTTCGGGAATGTGCGCGTCGATATGGATGTCCACAAGGCAGTCCTTTTTCGGCGGGGGAGCGTTATCGCCGTTTTTGAGCTGCGCCACAGCCTGGCTGAGAAGCTCGATATACAGGTCGTAGCCCACCGCTTCGATATGTCCGCTCTGCTGCGCGCCGAGCATGTTTCCCGCGCCCCTTATCTCAAGGTCGCGCATCGCTATCTTGAAGCCAGAGCCGAACTGTGTGAACTCCCTTATAGTGGTGAGCCTTCTTTCGGCTGTTTCGCTTATCTCCTTGCCCTGACGGAAGGTGCAGTAGGCGTAGGCCCTTCTTGACGAGCGGCCAACTCTTCCCCTTATCTGGTGGAGCTGCGCGAGCCCCATCCTGTCGGCGTCCTCAATGATAAGCGTGTTCACGTTCGCCACGTCCACGCCTGTTTCGATTATCGTGGTGCACACAAGCACCTGTATCTCGCCTTCAAGGAGCTGTCTCCACACAGTGGAGAGCTCCTCCTCGTTCATCCTGCCGTGCGCTGTGCCGATATTTACGTCGGGAAACATCGATTTTATCATCGCGGCAGTCTCTTCAATATCGTCTATGCGGTTGTGAAGGTAATAAACCTGTCCTCCGCGCCGGAGCTCCTTTGATATCGCCTGCTCTATAAGGGCGGCGTCGTGCTCCATAACGTAGGTCTGCACCGGGTAGCGGTCAAGGGGAGCCTCTTCAATAACCGAGAGGTCCCTTATGCCCATCATAGCGAAATTGAGCGTACGGGGAATAGGCGTCGCCGAAAGGGTAAGCACGTCCACTCCCGGGAATTTTTCCTTAAGCTTTTCCTTCTGCGCCACTCCGAAGCGCTGCTCTTCGTCTATTATAAGCAGTCCGAGGTCCTTGAACTGCACGTCCTTTGAAATGATGCGGTGCGTGCCCACAAGTATGTCGACGGCTCCGGCCTTCAGTTTTTTGAGCGTTTCCTTCTGCTGCTTCGCCGTACGGAAGCGGCTTAGCATATCCGTTTCAACGGGGAAGCCCTCCATACGGTGCAAAACCGTACGGTAGTGCTGCAGCGCGAGAATTGTGGTGGGCACGAGTATCGCGGCCTGCTTGCCGTCGCAAACGCATTTGAACGCGGCTCTGAGCGCAACTTCGGTCTTCCCGAAGCCCACGTCTCCGCAAAGCAGCCTGTCCATCGGGCAGCGCTTTTCCATGTCCGTTTTTATTTCCTGAACGCATCTGAGCTGATCGTCGGTCTCGTCAAACTCAAACCTGCGCTCAAAGTCGTTTTGCATGTCAATGTCGGGCGAAAAGGGATATCCCTCACTCGCCTGACGCTCGGCGTAGAGCTTTATCAGGTTTTCTGCGATGTCCTTAACCTGCGAGCGCACGCGGTTCTTGGTCTTTTCCCAGTCTCCCGAGCCCAGACGGTTTATCTTTACCGTTCTCGCGCCGTCCTCCTCGTGCGGGCCGATATATTTTGTTACCAGCTCGAGCTTTGTAACGGGCACGTATAGAATGTCGCCCTTGGCGTAGCGTATCTTTATATAGTCCTTCGTCACGCCCTCCATCTGCACCTGCTCGATGCCGTCAAAAATGCCGATGCCGCTTGCGGAGTGCACAACGTAGTCGCCCTTGTGCAGCTCTTCAAGCGAGTTGAAGGCGTTCGGGTCCTTTTTTCTTTGGACCGATGCGCGTCTTTTTGCGCTTCTCACGTCCCGCCCGTAGGTGACTATAACGGTTTTTCCGGCGGGGTAGTCGATGCCTGCCGAAATAGTCCCCGGGACGATATTTACATAACCCGGCGAAAAAAGCCCGGGCTTCGTTTTGCACAGTATAGCGGGGATCTCGTCTTCGGTGAATTCCTCCAAAAGCCCCTCGGCGCCCTTTTCGGTGCCTGCGAAAACCACCATCGTATATTTGTTCCTGATGGCTGGGGAGAGGTCCTCAACGAGGATCTTATACGATCCGTCCCAGCGCGAGGTCTGGTTTATATTAAATGAAACAAGGTCTTTTGTGGGGGTGTCGAACGAGCCTCTGGCGAAGTTGTCGAGATACACCGTCTTTCTCTTTTCGTAGAAGCCGAGTATTGTTGAAAACTCTATAGTGTAGCTGTCAAGGCCCCTGCAAAGAGTCCCGTCCGCAAAAAGCTCTTTTATCTCTTCGTTCAAAAGCTTTCCGGCGCAGGTTATTTTGTCCCTCACGGCGAACGAATCGCACACTATAAGCAGCGCGTCGTCAAAATAGTCGAGAACGGTCGTTTTTTCCTCATAGGCTACCGGCAGATATTTGTCCGCAGAGCCGAGGGAAAGCCCCGCCTTAAGCGTTTCAACGTCCAAAGCTATGTTTTCTCTTGCCTTGGCGGCGTTTTTCCCTCTGAGCCCTCTCCCGAGCTCTTCAAGGCGCGAAACAAAAGCTTCGGCGCTGTCGAAAAGCACTTCAGTGCAGGGAGTAAAGCTGACTCTCGGCAGCCTTTCGCCCCTTCTCTGGCTGATGGCGTCAAAAACATTTATAGAGTCTATCTCGTCGCCCCAGAATTCTATTCTGACCGGAGAATCGAGGTTCGTGGGGAAAATATCGAAGATCCCGCCGCGCACGGCGAACTGTCCGGGGCCTTCAACCATGTCGGTATGTGAATAACCCGCCGCGAGCAGCATTTTTCTCAGTTCCTCGGTTGATATCTCGTCGCCGGAAGCCACGGTGAATATCTTTTTCTTCAGCGTTTCGGGCGGTATCGTCCTCTGCGCGAGCGCTTCTGCGCTGCATACGAGCACGGCTTTTTCATTATAAAGCGACGAAGAGAGCGCTGATAAACGCATCTGTTCATATTCTTTGGAGCTCGACTGAGAGGAGTGGAAGTCGAAATCCCTTGCCGGATAAAACGCCGCTTCGGTACCGAAGGCCGAAAGGTCGTCGCGGCAGCGCACCGCTGCAGCCTCGTCGGGCAGCACCACCAAAGCGCCGTGTGAGGTGTTCTCGCACAGCGTGTGTATCAAAAGGTTTTTTGTGGCGGGCGGGAGACCGAGCACGCCGAAGGGGAAGCGTCCCGATTTGAGGTTGTGCGCGATGCTCCTGTATTCCGGCCCGTTCTGGATTATGAATGAATATGCGCTCATATTATCCGTTATACCTGTTCATGGCCTCGTCGGTTTTATCCTGCACGATAAGCGCGACGGCCTGAACGGCCCTTTCGCTCGTGCTCTTTATCGTTTCAAGGTCTGCCTTTGAGAACCTTCCCAGAACGTGGTCCTTGAGGTCCTCGTCGATCTCTTTTGCTCCGACTCCTATCTTGAGCCTCGGGAACTCGTCGGAATTCAGATGGTAAATTATGCTCTTTATGCCGTTGTGACCGCCTGCGGAGCCTTTCTTTCTTATTCGCAGCACGCCTGTGGGCAGGGAAATGTCGTCGTATATCACAATGACCTTCTCGGGCGGTATCTTATAAAAATCCGCGGCGGCCTTAACTGCGAATCCGGAATTGTTCATATAAGTCTGCGGACGCATAACAAGGCACACGTGCCCTTCTATGTCGGCGAGAGCCACAAGCGACTGGTACTTTATCCTGTCGGTCCTTATACTATACTTGTTGCAAAGCACGTCAAGGCACAAAAAACCGGTGTTGTGCCTTGAATACTCATATTCCTTCCCGGGATTGCCGAGCCCGGCGATAATGAATTCCGGCTTGCCCGTCACGCGCTGCGTTTGCGCCTTCTTTCTGAAAAAAGCCATCTTATCTCCTTGAAACTCTACTCTTAATTAAAAACGCTCTTTAATTACGAATTACGAATTACGCATCACGAATTATTTCAGTATTTTTTCTC
>JAFSWN010000150.1 GCA_017450185.1 Clostridia bacterium
AAATTCGCCTTACGGCGAGCTAAATTGACCTGCGGTCAGCTAAATTTGCTTCGCAAGCTAAATTCGCTGCGCGAGCTTTGGGGCGAATTTAATTTAGCTGAAAACCGTAGGTTTTCAATTTAGCTGAAGCCATATGGCTTCAATTTAGCTGTGAGCGTTAGCGAACAATTTAGCTCTTTACATATTTCATCCAAGTATGTAAAGTATATAACCCACTATGACACTTTCAGATTGTGAAAGTTGTAAAGTAGGTCGTTTTTTACTTCCTTACGTCGGGTCTCCTGACGGGCCTTTTTTTGGTTATATAAGCTCGTTGAGGGCGTTCAGGTCAAGGCTGTATAGCTTTGAATTGCCGCGTTTTGTTTCAGCAAGCAGGTTTTTTTCTTTGAAAAAAGCGAGCTTCTTCGGCAGTGTTGAATATGAAACGTTCAGCTCCTCCGTCAGTTCCTTTGCGCAGGCCCCCGTTTCGCTGAACAGGGATGCCCGCAGAAGTATTTCCAACAGTGAACGATAATCGTCCGCTTTTGCGTCGGTGTTTAACAGGCTTTCGCCAAGCGACAGATATTTGTTCCAGTCGTTGAGCTTGGTTTGCAAAGAGCTTATGAGCGAATCCGCGGACTCTGCTATCATTTCAAGCATCATTATGAGAAACGGCGTAAGGTCGCCGAGGTTCAGCGGGTCGTTGCATACAGTAAACGCTTTGTAATAATCCCGGATGTTCTCTTTTATTGTCTGAGAAATGCGAAACGCGAGCAGCTTTTCAAGATTTTCTGAGATGCGGCAGCTTGTGATGAACCTTCCGAGCCTTCCGTTCCCGTCATAAAAGGGATGGACGTATTCAAGAAGATAATGAAAAACACATATCCTGTACAAGGGCAAAACCGATTCGTCGTTAAGGAAAATAAGCGCTTTTTCCATCGAGGTAATGATCTCGGATTCCGGATATTTGCCCTTATGCACCGAAACGCCCACAGAGTTGAAGACCTCGGTCTGCCCTTTTCGGAATATAAGCCCGTCCGGGGCGTTTTTTTTGTCGTCGCCCACAACCTCCTCCAGAACGAGTTCGTCGTAGAGCGCCCTTATATCCTCGCATGTTTCAAGCTTAATTTGTTCGGATGCGGCGAGCTTCCTGTATTTATTGACAATGCCCTGAAACTTCAGCTTTTTTCCTTTTTTTTCGGAGCGTTCCTCAAGCAGCTTAAGTGCGTCGCCGATCTCTTTTCGGCTGCTGTGAACGCCTTCAATGTTGTTCGTTATAACGATCTCGTCGATCAGGCATTTTTTTGAATACTGCGAGAGGGCCGAGCCGGGAAGCGCCTGCGTAAGGCTTGAGATCCGCTTGTCTGCGGACAGTATCCGGTACAAAAGATCGACGACCTCGCTGCTCTGGATAAAAAAAGCCTGATTTTTACCGATGTAAAAATCGAGCTTCACGGCGTTTTCGGAAGAAAACCTCTGCGTATAAGCCTCTTTATACTCTTTTACGTTGGAATGAAAAAGCTTTTTTAAGTCTTTATAGCTCATGCTATCACCAAATATATCATTTTTTTATCTATTGTAGCTGATTTTATCACAAAGTATTCGTTAAATCAAGGCGTTTTTACGTATACTTTTTAAGAAACGCAAAAGTATTTGTTAAAACAGGGTGTTTTTACCAATACTTTATAAAACGCGGATAAAAGCGTGATTGAAATATAAAAAAGTTTTTGATATAATGGATATAAGCAAAAGGAGGAAATAACATGCGAAAGACATTTGCCGTAATTATCGCCGCGCTGCTGGCGTTTTCGCTGCTGTTCACGGCGTGCGCGCCGCCCGATATCTCGGACCTTACCGGAGATCAGGGCTATACGGAAGAAAACTTTGATTTGAGCGTTGTCGACGGCGACCCGACGGATGAAAGCCCCACAGAGGAACGCACCGCTTCTCCTCCCGAAACCGACGGTTCTGAAACCGACGCCCCCGAAACCGAAGAGCCGACAGAAGAGCCCGAAACGCTTATCGACGAAGAAGGCTCTTTCACCTCAAAAGACGATGTCGCCCTGTATATCCACACCTACGGAAGGCTCCCGAAAAACTTCATCACGAAGTCGGAGGCCGAGAAGCTCGGCTGGAGCGGCGGCAGCCTTGAGCCCTACGCGCCGGGCAAGTGTATAGGCGGCGGCAGGTTCGGGAACTACGAAGGCCTCCTTCCGGAAAAGCCGGGACGCACCTACACCGAATGCGATATCGACACGCTCGGCAAGAGGAGCAGGGGAGCCAAGCGCATCGTCTTTTCAAACGACGGGCTGATTTATTACACCGACGACCATTATGAGAGCTTCACGCTGCTCTACGGGGAGGAATGACGATGAAATACGTATTTCTTGACGGCGAAAAAATAAAATCGAATTCCGAACTGCACTCAGCCTTTCACGAGGCTCTGTCGCTGCCGGATTACTACGGTAAAAACCTTGACGCGCTGCACGACTGCCTGACCGATATACACGGCGGCGTGCGCGTTGTGGCGGTGAACGCGGAGCAGCTGAGCGTTAACGTTGGCAGAAGGTGGAAATCCTTTTTGCGCCTGATGAACGATTTGGAAAAGAAAAAAACGGACTTCCGTTATCTGGAAGAACCGTTTAACGATTAACGATTAATAATGATGAAGGATGAAAGTTTTTGCTCTCATCCTTTTTTCTTTTGCCGTTAAATCATATTTTTATAAGCCATTTCCATTGAGCGTGAAAGCGCGACCGCTTCGTCTATGCCGAAGGGCGATTCGGTGTTGTTTTCAATTGAGTTTATCCATGCTTCAATTGGACCGGGATCGGCTTTCGGCAGGCTCGGGAACATCCATCCGTTCCCGACGTTGTAGCACGCCTTGTCCATAAAGCCTCCGCTCATTATCGTGCCCTTCTCGCCCACTATCTCAAACGAAAACGGGTCGTTCTGCGAAACAAAGGCGGTCTCGTTCACGCCTATCGCGCCGTTTTCATAGGTGAAAACCGTTACGGCGTTGTCTTCAACGCTTTGTACCATCACGTTTGTGAACGCGCTCGAGGCTTTCACGGGCGAGCCCATGAGCCAGTGCAGCAAATACATACCGTGCGCGCCGAGGTCCATCATCGCGCCGCCGCCGCAGGTCTTTTTATCGTAGAACGTATCGGGCAGCCAGCCCGCGGAAGCTCCGTTGTGGGCGTTTCTCATGCGGCAGTAGTTCGGCGTGCCTATACGCCCGCCGTCAACGGCCTGTTTGATCCATTTGAAGTCGCCGCGGCATTTCCAAGGGAAAGAAATAAGAAACTTGACGCCGCTCTTTTTTACCTCTCCCGCAACCTCTTCGGCGTCTTTAACGTTAAAGCACAGCACCTTTTCGGTGAAAATGTGCTTTTTTGCTTTTGCGGCCTTGATGATGATATCCTTGTGCATGTCGGTGGACGTGCACACCATCACGGCGTCAACGTCGGGCCTCATTAAAAGGGCGTCGTAATCGGCAACAAAATCGCAGCCGTATTTTTTCGCCGCCTCCGAACCGGCGTTTTCATCGGGGTCCCACAGCGCGGTGATCCTGCAGCGCGGGTCGCGCGCTATTTCCCCCGCGTAGCCGTTAAAGTGCACGTGCCAGGTGCCTACAAGAGCGATGTTTGTCATAGAATTATCCTCCGTGAATATCATTGTTTTTTTATTTTAAGTTATAATATCGGCGGCGTGAGCCTAAAACCCAACAAATTGCTGTCATTTGATTTTTTGGCGGATGTCGGCGGGCCATCCGCCGCTTTGCGTCGGACGGTCGCACCTCCACCCGCATACGGCAAGGGTCTGCCGTGCTACAGAATGCGTAAACCGGTCTTTGATCGTTTATTTTCGCGGTATATCCGGTTCGGCCTTGTCTTTTATATACCAAACGGCGGGATTGTTGTGGACGTATGCAATAAAGGCGTCGTAAGCCTTTTCGGAAAAAGAAACGCAGTCGTAATAATCAAGCTGCCAAATCGAAAATCCGAGAGTATTGGTAACAAGTTTTTTCAATGCATGAACGATTTTTGACAATCTTGAATTATTATACTCTGCTGAATAATTATCATCGCAAAAAGTAAGAATAATGTGCACATGGTCAGGCATAATAACGTATTTGTCAACGGAAACGTTGTGGTAATGGTCGGGAATCCGGAGAATGTAATTCTCCAAAACGGTTCCGATGTCAGAAAGCCTGACCTGTGCATTTTCAGGATTGCCATCGGGACAGACAATATCCGATAGGACAGGGTTTCTGTTGCGCGTATTGAAAGTGACCATATATGAACCCATGGCGGAATAATTAAAATTTGTTCCGTCAAAGTTTTTCAGTCTGTGAGGTTTGTCAAAACGGACGTCGGGCATAAAGTCACCTCGATATGATATATTTTAAGTATAGGATATTGTTTTTGATAAATCAAGGTGTTTTTGCAAAGTCGGTCTTCAGAACAAAGCGGCGGACGTGAAATCTGTAGCACGGCAGACTCTTGCCGTCTGCGTGCGTCGACGCGGGTATGCGAAGCCGAGGCGGCGTATATCCCGGCGGCGTGCGCCAAAAGACCAACCAATTGCTGTTATTTGATATTTCGGCGGATGTCGGCGGACCGTCCGCCGCACACGTCGGACGGCCACACCTCCACCCGCATACGGCAAGGGTCTGCCGTGCTACATGGATTGTGAGCCCGGCCTTGAAAGAAAAAATGGCGGGATTTTGCCTATGGGCATTAATTGTGTCGTCGGTTTTGCGGATGGATGAACAAAAAATGCGTTTGTGAACTTTTTTTAAACTTATTTTAAGTTTTTTTATTGATTTTATATAAAAAGATAATAGTAAAATTCTATATGCACATTTTCCACGTTTAAACGGAAATGTGTTGATTTTTTTTGTAGAAAATGTATAATATAATTGCATAAATGTAATATTGGGTTACTGGGCTTATCGCCCGAAACAATAAGGAATATATGCCCGTAAACGAAGAAGGTGATGATATGATTTTTACCGTTGATGAACTGAGATCCAAAATTTCACCTATCGCTAAAAAATACGGTCTGCGAGAGGTTTATCTTTTTGGGTCCTATGCGCGCAGCGAAGCCACCGACGACAGCGATGTGGATATTCTGATCGACAGGACCGGCTCCTCAATAAAAGGAATGTTTGATATGGGAAGTCTGTATGCCGACTTGCGCGAGTGTATCGGAAAAGATATCGACCTTGTTACGACTCAAACTCTGGAACAGGCCGGCACACGACAACGAATCCCGATGTTTGTGAAAAATCTTTATTCCGAAAGGGTGAAGATCTATGACTGAACCGGACAGACAAAGGATTTTCCACATCAAAGCCTACTGTGAAGACATTTCGGATTTTATCAAACGATTTGGTGAGAATTTTGACGTTTTTATAACTGACAGAGCATATTACAATAGTGTTGCAATGTGTGTTTTGCAAATAGGTGAATTGGCTAACACTCTCACAGAGGATTTTCGGATTTCAACTGAAAATGATATTCCATGGCGAATGATCCGCGGAATGCGAAACTGGCTTGCCCATGCTTACGGAGAGATTGACGAAACTATACTCTGGGAAACAATAACAAATGAAATTCCCGTATTGCTGGATTTTTGCAATAAAACATTAAAAATCAATTCCGAATAAAATCAGAGACAATTTAGATTATCCTGATTTGTGAATTTAACGTATAGATATTCTTTTTTTGAAAAGGAGAAATGAAAATGAAAACATCTGTTACAAAGAAAACATTATCTGTTTTTCTTTCCGTTCTGATGATGCTCTCGTGCTGCGTCACGGCTATGCCGTGGCTGTCGGAGACATTTGGGCTGAAAGCTAATGCGGAAGCTTCTGTAAGTGAATGGCAGGCCGTGACAACTGCAGTTGACTATGCAATATCAACTGCTGGAACAAGCGGTATGTCTTATACAACTTCAGGTGCAAACAGTACTTCGAGGAGTATTACAGATACATCAGCAAGAGGCGTGATGTATCCAATTATTCGTGCGTTGATGATCTGTATTAGCAAAGAGTACGGAGGAAACAGGGCAAGTACTTCTATAAACCATCCTTCTACACTTTTAAGTACGATTAACGGCAAGATTGATAACTATGTTTCAGATTCATCTGCAAGAACTATTGTTAAGAATCTTGCCAGTTTTATCATTACTTATAGTTCTTTTAATTATTATTATTCTCCTCAAGCAGATAACAATTCTAACGCGTCAAGTTATGGAGCCCATTATGATGACCATGGTTGGTATACGGATCCGGACGATATTTCAGATCTTGCAGGATATAGCATAACTGTTTCAAGAAATATCAAAGCTGCTATTTGGTATTATAATGATATTAATAGCGTTAATACTACAGAAGCTACGTCCTTCACTATGTCTTTTTCTTTCGGAAAAGATGCCCATAGATGGACGCATGGTGGTATAAGTGGAAAAACGAATCATTCGAGAAATATGTGGTATTATTATTCTGGTGTTTCGGTTGGAGATAACACAAATTCGTCCACAAACATTTCTTATGTTATAAACTTTTTAAACTATTTCAAAACATCGGTGTCATACGTTTCTGATGATGGCAATAATACAACGATTAACTGTGAACGTGTTCAAGCTGATCCGTTTTGCCAGTTCGCAGATCTAAATGCGGCGAATACTGCGGTTACCAACAACACAACAGCTTATAATGCAATTTTCAACAGCGGATACTGGTCTGCTTCAGATACTACGGATATCAGCATTATAAATCACTTCGGCGGACAGTATACCACCGTTGCGGGTGAGTCGCACAACGAAGCATTTACTAACGCTGTTGACAGATATATTGACGCTTGTGAAGACGCGCTGAGCTATTATACAGCAAAGCCTTACGCGAAGACCATTTATGATATCCTTTATAACAACAGCTATACCTCCCTTGACGGTATCACCGAAAACGGTTTGAATCTCAGCCGTCTTACGTTCTATCGCGATCCTGCCGATAACACTATCAAAGATAAACCTTCAACCGCATGGACAGAGGACGCCTTTGATACGGAATATATGGATAAGACTACGGCGATATTACGTTATAACGCGATAAAAGCCGCAAGCGACTTTATTGAAAATCAGTTCTCCGATAAAACGAGCAAGGGTTACCTTAAGCTCGGTACCGTCGACCATTATTATAAAGAGACCGATACGGTCGTTAACGGTGTGATCACCGCGCCGAGCGTTCAGAGATTGCTTATAATACTTGAAGACTTTTATGAGTATTATAATCTCGTTTTCTATAAAGACAGGTACGACGCCGAAATAGTCGACTACGAAATACCCACGGTTGACCAAATTGATCTGTCTCAGGGAACGTATAAATTCCGTGATACAGAGCTCGTTTCGGATCAGCAGATAGAAATACTTTACGGCGATATTGCCGGTTTTTACACTTCGCTTACCAACAGCACGTATAGCAACGAAGTACTGTTTTATGCCTTCGGCAACGCAAACTTTGACTCAACTCCTGACTATCAGTATGTTGAGACAGTTCGCGATTATCTCTCATACGAAGTAAGCCGCCGCGGTTTCATTTGCGAGCTGGCTCCGTTTATTGCGCACTTTTCTGCGTATCTCGGCATGAACCTCGGCAGCCTTACAGCCAACCAGCTTCAGGGCCGCATCAAAGAGGATCAGGCTATTTACGAGAAGGTATATGCCTACACCTTTACCGACGGTCAGGGAAATCAGCTTGTGGATCTTCAGGGCAACGCCGTTACCACAACGAGCCTCGGCTACGGTCCTTCACCGTCTACATACGGCGAGTATTGCTACAAAAACGTATACGCAAAATATTACGACGCCGCGAATTTGAACAACACGTGGTTTAACGAACATCCTCTTGCAAGAGCGGATATGCTCGAGCTCCTCGGCGATTTCAACGAGGACGTTCAGGCTTATATCGAAAACCTTTATATCCAGCTCGCGGAGCTGATGAAAAACCGTATAGTGGACGCGATGAACGCCACTAACGACGCCGACGGCAATCTTACGATAACGCTGAGCAACTTCTCAAGCGTTAAGTCCATGCTTGAGCGTGTTACAAAGTTCTTTACCGTTCTCGCGGATCCCACTTACGATGAAAACGAGGTTCAGAACGGCGTTTATGTGTTCAACTACCTTAAAAACAACGCTTATATGTATAAGCAGACCCAGACCTTTGTTCTTGACGGCAAAACCTATAAACACGGCGCTTTCAGCAATCAGAAGCTCAATCTCATAAATATTAACATAACCACCGAGCTCGGCAACACATATACTCTTCAGGATGCGTTTGACGCGCTTCTTGGCTGCGGACTGATCGCCAAGGTTGAAAACTTTGTTTCGAGCGGCGGACTTAAAAACTGGCAGCAGCTTCATTACTACAACGTCGGCGACGGCGACGCGGCAAGCGGCTATAAGTTCACTAAGCCCGAGGCCTATATGGTGCGCCTTCCCTATGCGGACGACCTCGGCAGAGGCAACAATTCCAACGTTGCTTACGATACCTATACCGTTACAAACAAGAAGGTTGAAGACCTTGTTACACAGCTCGATACCTTCCTTGGCAGCGAGGATATGGTGGCCATTCTTTCAAGCCTTATCAAGCTGGGCGATGAAGAGACGACCATGCTCACCAACATGAAGCTCTACGAATACGTGATGAAGCTTCTCGGCGAGATGCTGTTTACGGATAAGATCATCAACACCCTCGCAAACCTTATCTATCCGATGATCACCAAAATGCTTGAGGAGCTTTGGAACGGGCTGGACGGCAATGTTGTTGCAAGTCCTCTTAATATTGATATCACACTTTATACTTATTCAAAAGGTAAAACGATCTATCAGCTTGCGGACGCGCTCGGTCTTGCCGTGTATCCCGATACGCTCGCGGCAAGCTCACTTATGCAGAACTCTCAGCTTGCCGCCGCAAGAGCAGCGCTTTCTTCGAATTCCATTAAGAATTCCGACGGTAAGCTGCGCAACGTGGACTGGGTCAACCTTCTTGCCCAGAACCATGCGGAGGACGATGAGACCGTTCTGAATCTTAACTGGGGCGTGGACGCGGTGGAAAAAGGCGAAAACGAGAGCTACACCGCCTGGTTCCAGCGCAGGGCCAATGCCTTCAAGACCGCTCTTTCCGGTGTGCTCGGAGGATTGGATGCGCTCCTTCCCACCGTATTTTCCGGTATCAACTACAATCAGCCGCATGAGATCACCGACGTGGCGCAGCTTGTGGTGAAAGCCAGTTTGAAGAATCTGAAGATCGAGGGCATCAACGGGTATTCCCGCATTATTGTGCCGCTGCTTGAGACCCTTGGCTGCAGCGAAAACGATATCATTTCCTCGAATCAAGTCAGCAGTACTTTAACGAACACATCTGCGATCGTTAACGCCATCCTGAATCCCATTGTTAACCTGGTTGTAAACGACGTTGCCACCGCTCCTATATCCACGATCCTTACGCTGCTCCCGAACCTTCTATACTTCCTCTCCTTCAATACTCTGGATCAGCTTGTAAAGGATCTGAAGATCTACATTACGGACGGCTTACTGTATGTTGACTCCTGGATAGTCAGCTGGATCACGCCCTCCATCGCATGGATCCTGGACCTCGGCGTTGTTGAAAGCAATCTTCCCGACGGTATTTCTTCCGACGGCGACACGGTCACGATCGAGCTCTTTAAATTGCTCGGTAAGAATAGCATCAACGAGCTGATCACCGCCGTTGATATAAGCGATATCAACTCAATAATCGCTCTTGTTCTGAATTCTGTTCTCGGCGAGAACGGCGACCTTGAGCTTCCGATTGTGGACGTCGGTTCAGTGCTCGCCAGAGCAAAGCTCTATGAGAGCGTTAAGGTAACAAACGTCAATGATCCCGCTTATATCCAGAACAGTATTCAGGCTCCCGCGAATTCCAAATTCGATACAAAGGCAATTACGTCCTCAGGCGCGAAATACAACCGCCGCACGTTTGACGCTGATAAAGCCGATATGTTCTATGACATTATAGCGTGGGTCGCGAAGGCGTTCCAGAACGACAGCTTTATTAACCAGCTTGTGGCTATAATCACAGGCTCGAACGATTCGCCCGACACTCTTATCACCGAGATCCTTCAGGGCGTCAAGTTCGCCGGACCCGCGAGAGTTGTTATGGCTCTTGTTGAGGTGTTCCAGCCGATGGCGCGTCAGGGCGTTGACTCAAACAGCGTTTGGTACAACACCACCTATATGCCCGCCGAGTACACCTGGTACGGACGCGACAGCGCGCAGAACAGCATGGCTAACAAGCCGATAAGCAAGTTCCTCTACGTTGCGTACCAAAACGACTGGACCTACGTTAAAGCGAACACGTTCGTTGAAAATGCCGACACCATCATCACCAAGCTGCTTGAGAACCAGCTGAGGGAGCGTGAAGTTAACTCCTTCGGGGAATGGCTGCTCAGTCTTATAGGCCAGGCGTGGTCGAACGAAGCGATAACCGCAGTGGTTCGTCTGCTCGTCACACTCGGCAACGCCACGAAGAATGAGCTCATCTCTTATATAATCGGCAGATTCACCGAACAGGGCATGGATCTCAGCCAGTGGTACGACGCCTACGGCTATCTGTTCCCCGAGATTTGGGAAACCGATGAAGAAGAGGGCGAAGAAGAGCCCGCCGAGCCCGCCGAACCCGATTACCTCGAGCCCGGTGACACCGGCTACTACAACATATTCCCCGCTCTGAGCGTCCGCCTGAATCCCGAATATGAAGAAAACAGCGGAGCTATCACGGGCACGGACCTGAACGCCAATGAAAAGTGGCTGTGGAGCTACAACGGCACCGAGCTTGAAGACGGCAACCGTCAGGTGTTCCAGGATATTATAAGCTACCTGCTCTCAGGCGGCGACACCTCCGACTCCAACTACAAGGGCGGTATGATGCCCGCCATCGATATCTTCCTTTCGGGCGATCTCGGAGTGCTGTTCCCGCAGCTAAACAACACGTCTCTGCTTAAGATCTACGGCTCCAACGGCTACGACAGCGCAATAGTTCCGTTCTTTGAGTCTCTGGGCATGAACGAGATCCTCGACGCTTCCGATTTCGCGGGCTTCGCCACCTCCGTGGGCCTGACCGCTTCCACCGATTTCGACATCGGAACGCACATGCTAAGGCAGAGCGAATTCAACAAGATTTCTTCCGAGCAGCTCAAGGTTGAATACCTGTTCAACGTTGCGTTCGGCTTCCTTGAGAAGCTGATGGACGCCGACTACGATATGGTGGACGGCGAGAAGGTCTACAGACTCGACGAGAACGGAAACAAGATCTACAATAACCTTGTCGGCGAAATTCTGACAAAGGTTGTTCCCTCGCTTCTCTATTTCCTCCAGAGCAACGGCCTTTCGATCTTCGTAAGGAACCTTCTTCAGCCCGTGCTCACACTTGTTGACGATCTTCTTCCCGCAATAGGCCTCAACTTCGATCCCGACCATACGCTTGACGGCTTTGTAAACGAGCTTCTCGGCCGCTTCCTTATAGAGGGCGTTCTGCACATGGAAAGAGACCCGGACGACGATTACGGCGTTTCATTAAAGGATCTCTCGTTGCACGCTCTTGCCGGCGTCATTGAAAACGTGACCGGCATCAACATGGAGCCGCTGGTTTACGGACTTGACGCGATATGCTCGGTCTACAGCGCCGATCCGGTTGATTCCGCTTCCGAAATGAGCACCAGCAAGCACTGGACTTCCGCTTCCGGACAGAGCTTCAAGAAATACGCCTTCCTCACCGGCTCGTATATCAGATACGACGAGAACGACCAGCCCGTTATCTATGAGGAGAACGATCCCGCGAACGTCGTAACCATCCTTCTTTCAATGCTCCTCGACCTTGTTCTGGCGGATTCGAAGGTCTCCGACGGCGAGGGCGGCTTCAAGACCAACGCCGAGGTCGTTATAGATCTTTTGGGCGGTTTTGTCGGAGACGACAACGCCATTGTCAACATGATACCGACCGTTATAGGCGCTATAAGGGAACTCGGCTTCACGTCCGCCTATACCATGACTCCCAACTGGAGTTATTTCGACGA
Source organism: Clostridia bacterium (assembly GCA_017450185.1). GTDB lineage: Bacteria > Bacillota > Clostridia > Oscillospirales > Acutalibacteraceae > RUG806. The sequence continues at coordinate 12,102 of JAFSWN010000150.1, forward strand.
ATTCGACCGTCCCGGCGAGCACCGCAACACCGATCAGCTCATTGACGAAGCGAACGCGATGTTTGACGCAACGGGATATTACCTTGTAAACACTCCGATACGCACCATATACTATCTGCGTTACGCGGAGAACTTCGCTCCCACAACGAACCTCTGGAGCGAACAGCTTGCCACCTACCTTGACACGTCCCTTTCCGACCTTGTCGACTGGATCATAGGCGACTTTGTGGCGGGCGACGACGAAAACGTCAACACTCTCGGAGATTTCGTTCAGAACCTGCTCACCGGCGAAAACGGATTTATCAACAAGGGCGTTATAAACACTATAAACGAAGCCCTCTATGATTCTATCGGCGGAGCCGTGGCGCAGTTCAGCGAGCTTCTGAATATCTTCATCGGCTTTGACGTAAACATCTGGGCAAACAACCCCTATCCCGAAGAGGAAGAGGACGAGGCGCTCTCACTGCCCGATTTCGGCGCAGCGCTTGCCGAGCTGTTCATGCCCATGAACGAGATCCTCACATGGCTTCTCTCAGGTAAGGATATGGCCCTGTTCCATTCCTACCGCACCACCGGCGGCTACACCGAGTGGGTGATGGACGAGGCCGACCGCGCCGACGATTACGGCGACATCCGCGACCTTATCGTTCTTCCCGGCGGCCAGGGCTACTGGGTAGCTCTCGTTCCGCTGCTTGAGATGCTTGGCATCGAGCTTCCCAAGGACTCCAAAACCGAAAACGGCTATCTCTTCCAGAGAGACGACGCGGGCCGCATCTACTATTACGAATACGAGAACGAAGAAGACACAGTCGGCGTTAAGACCTACGCGTCCGGCGTCAAGATCCTCTCAGAGGTCATTGTGACCGTTCTCTCGCAGGTCAACGGCTGGCTTGAGGGCGTAGATCCTCTCGGCCTCGGCGACAACCTTATCGACATCGTTCTCAACCGTCTCGCGAACGTTATCTACTTCCTCAACGCGAACGGACTTGTGACCGTTGTAATAAACCTCCTGTCCCCGCTGGTACCGCTCGCGAACGCCATCGTTCCGCTTATCTTCAACGATCTCGGAATACCGGAGCAGGGCGAGGATGAGGACGACTCCGCCTACGCGACGAGAAAGTTCGTTGTGCTTGTAGACGAGCTGCTTGACGACCTTCTCTATACGGTTGTTGTTGACGACCACGGCGATCCCATCCTTATGCAGGTGGACGGCGAAGGCCACTTTGTGCTCGACGCGCACGGCGACCCGATACCCGATCCCGTAAACGGCAAGGAGTATCACAAGCCCATACTTCCTGACAGCTTCTCAATTTTGGACCTCAACCTCCACAACATCCTCGAGGTCATCGCCGACATAACCGGCCTCGACGTGAACGAGGCTGTAACCGCCGACTTCCGCGACGAAAACAATAACGTTATCGAGAGCTACAACTATCTTGAAAACTTCTTCCTCGGCGATATCTCCATGCGTACTTCCGCCAACGGCGAAAAGTACTTCCGTATGGACTTCAACGATGAAGAAAGCCGCGCCGACTTCATAACCATCATCATCTACACCCTCATGGACGTTCTCAACAGCTCCATGACTCCCGGAACGAGCAATAACAAGTTCTTTGTGAACATCCTCGGCAAGACCACCGACGGCAACGGCGACGAGATAGTTGACGAAGAGCTCGGCCAGCAGAAGCTTCGCGACCTCTACAACATCCTTCACGCGAGAGTATCCGGCTACGAGGGCTACGACTGGTTCTACTTTGATAAGCTTGCGCGTGAAGCCTACTACGCGCGCACTCCCGAAAATGAGTACGGCGCGACTCTGAGGCTCAAGCTTCAGGCTATTCTTGAGGCTATCCAGGACGGCGGATATCAGGTGGATATGACCGATACCACCATGGAATACCTTCTTACAGGTTACCTCAACTACACCGACACCAACCTCTGGGACGAGGGCACCGCGCGTCAGGTTGAGGCGAACTTCTACAACATCCTCGATCTTGCGCTCTCATCGTTCCTCGGAGACGGCGCTGACCTCGGCAGCTATCTCAGCGACCTTCTCGAGGGAATGCAGCTCTACTCCAACAAATATATAGTAATGATAGGCGCTCTTCTCGGCGATCTTCTCAAGGGCATACCCGAAAACGTTGCCGACCTTATAACGAACGCCATCCCCGGACTTGACCTCACCTACTGGGATCAGTACGCCGGAAAGGCTGTCGCCGACGACGAGCATCCCGCCGGAACTCAGTCGACCGATCCCGAGACCGGAAAGGTGACCACCTACATCCCGCTTGTGACCTATGCGAACAAGGCTGATTTCGCGGCCGCGTTCACGTCGCTGTTCACACCTCTCGGCTACCTGCTCGACTGGCTGCTTGTGGGCGAGAACAAGGGACTTGAGCTCTTCTATGTGGTTGACGGAAACAACAACGACACGCCCGCTATCTCCATAGGCGGCGCGAACGGCTTCAAGGAAGGCCTTGTACCGCTGCTCGAGGCTCTCGGCTTGGAGTTCGATCCCGCCGAGGTCAACGATCCCGACCTCACCGGCGTTGAGTGCATTGAGATCACCCTCAATTCGCTTCTCAACTGGGTCGACGGGCTTCTTTCCTCCGACAACCTTGTCGGCGCGGTCATCGACCTTGTTCCCAACATTATCTACTTCATCAACTCCAACGGCCTCACAGTGACCGTGCTCAACACTCTGCGCTCGCTCACCAATATACTTGAGCTTGCGTCCGGCCTTATCAACACCGGCGACAACGATATAACAAACCTCAACACGCTGCTCGGACTTGACGATAAGGGAATAGATATCTACGATCTGAGCCTTGAGGGCATTTGCAACATCGTTAAGGGCATGACCGGCCTTGACATCAACAACGCCGTGGCTCTTGCCGGAGAAGCTTCCTACATGCAGCAGTGGGCTATCGGTAAGGTAGTTACCTACGATTCGGCCGTTACCGACGTTGAAGACGGCAGAGTGTTCTACAAGATGCAGTTCTCCTACACGCGCGACGAGCTTGCCGCTATGGATCCCGACTGGACCGGCATTTCGCTTGAGGAACGCGCGCACAGGATGGAGCGCATCAACATCTTCACCATCCTCATCTGCTCGGTGCTTGACATATTCAAGTACGGCGAGAACGAAGATACCCTTCGCGGCTGGCTCGGTGAATACTATGACCTTATCATGGATATCCTGAACCTCACCGCCTCCGAGATCCACTACGATCCCTACGACTGGTTCTACTTCAGCGACGAGATTGAAGGCAACTCAATGGACGAAACGTCGGGCAACTGGGCGACCTACTTCCCGACTGACGGCAGCGAATATCTTGTGAGATATCTCGACAGCACTCCCTATACTCTCGTTTACAAGTACGGCTACTTCGAATACTACAAGCACGAAGCGGGCGAGACCGGCAACCTGTGGAACAAAGACAGCGTAGGCTACTTAAAGGATAACTTCTATAACCTTATTGATACCGTTATAGGCCTTGCGACAGACTATGACAGCGCGGCCGCGTTTATTTCCGACGCGTGGAACGGCCTGAATCTCTACAGTAAGAAGAACCTCTACAGCGTGGGCTACACAATAGGCAACCTGCTCGCGAACTTCGAGGGTGTTCTCGCTCTGGCGCTCAACATAGTGCTCGGCGTTGACATCTCCGGACAGTGGGATGAATATCTCCTTCACAGAGTCACCGACGACGCTTCTCTTGTTGGCACTCAGGTCAAGGACGACGAAAACAACCCCGTAACCTATAAGAACCAGCCCGTCACCTATATTGCCGACGGCTCGATGAACCGCACGGCGTTCATCAACGCCCTTGTTGATATCTTCAGCCCGGCGGACTTCCTTATCAGCTGGTTCCTTGTGGGCGCCGATACTCCTCTTGAGTTCCTTTACACCAAGACCGGCGAGGCCGCTATAAAGCTCAACGGCGGCAACGGCTACGACGAAGCGCTCGTTCCCGTTCTCGAGGCTCTCGGCTGCGATCTGAGCGACAGCGCCGCGTACTTCAGCGCAAACGGCGGCAAGACCGGCATCAACGTTGTTAAGTATATGGCCGACAAGCTTCTCGGCAGAATAGACGGAATTGCCGCTTCCGCGAATCCCGTTCAGGAGATCGTGGCAATGCTGCCCGAGCTCATCTACTTCATCAACGCAAACGGCCTGAGCGTTTCGGTTCGCAACTTCCTGCAGCCCGTTATCTCGCTTTTGAGCCTTGTCAACAACTTCGTCGACACCGGCGACATCGGAGAGATCGAGGACATCAACGACCTGTTCGCGTTCGCGATGAACATGCTCAGCGAATCGGTGGACGTAAACTTCAACCTGACAGACCTGAGCATCGCCGATCTCACCATCACAGGCGTGTTCAATATCGTTAAGGTCATCACCGGAATCGACGTAAACACCGCCATGACCTGGCCGATGATGACGCAAGACGGCTCAGGCAACCCGATCGTGTATCTCGATGAAAACGATCAGCCCGTTTACAAGAACATCTATGAACAGCTCGCTCTCGGCAAGGTGACGAGATACCATTCCGGCAACGGACGCACCGCGTTCCGCATGGACGCCACCGACGATCCCGCGGCGCTTAGCCAGATCGATATGATAGCCATTCTCATGGCGACCGTTGTAAACGTATTCGAGCTTAAGAACGAGAGCGACGAGTACGCCAACAGACAGGCGTTCGTTGACCTTCTCGGCGACACCGGAGCGAACGTATTCGACGCCGTTATCAAGATCCTCAACCTTGAAGAAGGCAAGTATGTTGACTATGACTGGCTCTTCACGCAGCGCAATGTCAGCGACCATAAGCCTTACATCGATCCTCAGTATCAGAACACCTACGTTTCACCGATAGACAAGGTCTCCGCCATTACCGGCACCGCCGGCTACGACAAATACTGGACCAAGGAAATGGCTCAGTACGTCGCCGATAACCTTATCCCCGTTGTAAACAACGTGCTTCTGCTCATCGGTATCTCGATACCCGGCATCGACGGCCCCATCGAGAGCATCGACGATCTCATAAACGGACTTCTGCCTCAGGGCAGCCTCTACACCAACGAGATCCTCGCGAAGCTTACCGGACTTATTGCCGGTACCGGAGAGGTTGACGAAAACGGCGTTGAAGACATCGGCCTTAAGGCGAAGCTCGATGAGATCGATCCCAACCACGCTATCGAAGGACTTCTCAAGAACGTTCTCGGAATCGACCTCGGCCTTGTATGGGCATACAAGGGCAGAACCGACTTCGGCTTCGTTGACGGCGACCGCGACGGCTTCGTGGCTGCTCTGGCCCAGTTCCTGCGTCCCGTCAACCCGCTGCTTGAATGGCTGCTCACCGACAAGGCTATCTCGCTGTTCTATAACGCCGACGCTTCCGACCTTATAAAGATCCCCGGAGGCAACGGCTACGAGCAGGCGATAATCCCGCTGTTTGAGGCCGTTATCGGCTACGACAACGCCAACATCAAGACTCTCGCGCAGTACATAGATGATATCGAACAGAATCCCGACAACATGCTCATAGATATCCTCAACCCGCTGCTCGACTTTGTTGACGCCGCTCTCGCCGATCCTCTGAACGTCGTCCTCGGCAGAATCCCCGCCATCGTTTACTTCATAAACTCCAAGGCTGCCGACCGTATGGTCAAGAACCTCCTGAGCCCCGTCTATCAGGTGCTCAACGCCCTGAATACTCTTGTTGACATAGATATCGACAGCCTCATCAAGGGCGCGATAGGCTTCAGCCTGGAAGAGCTTGATTTCAACGCGATAATCGTGGTCGTTATCGGGCTTCTTCCCGATAATCTCTCGAATCTCAGCCCGCTCATTGTTGACGCCGTCAAGGAGTTCACCATCGGTAAGGTCATTAAGTATTCCTCGCACGCCACCTTCTATACCGACAAGGGAGTTCCCTATCAGTACGGCTTCACAATGGTGCTAAACGAAGAATCCTCCTCCGGCGGCTCCGGCGGAATAACCTACGGCTCCACAAACGCTACTCTTGCCGACCTCATCACGATACTTCTCAGAGCGGTCCTCAAGTGGGTAACGATGCCCGAGAACCAGGAGACCGTTGTGAACTTCCTGAACGAGAATATCGAAGACGAGAAGGTCAGAGAATACGTTCTCAACGCCTACGGTGTTGACGCCGATACTCTCGGTGCGATCGATTCCGGCCTCATAGGCTTCCGTTATACACCTTACGGCGTAAGCAAGATGATGGCGCTTGTGTACTACCTGTTCTTCGCGGTGAACTTCGCCAGCGACTACGCAGTGGACGCCGTTCGTCAGTACGGCGATAAGTGGCAGGTCGTCTCGGTTCTCCTTTCAAAGGCGTCCACGCTTGACACCTCCGCTGTCACGAACGCCATCCCCGGCCTCGCGGCGATCTCCGAAACCGTTGACCTCTCGGTGCTTTCATCCATCACAAGCTACCTCGACGGTCTTGTGGCCCGCGTGAACGGAACCTCCGGCAGCGGCACCGGCACCGGAGACAACGGCAACAACAATAACAACCAGCCCGTCACAGAGGACAACGATACGCCTTCACCCGGCGTGAACATGAACTTCTTCCAGAAGATCCTTGAATGGATCAAGAGCCTGTTCGCAAAGATCATGGCCCTGTTCCATTGATGATTCTAAAGGAAAGCCCGGTTAAGCACAACTAAGCTTCGCGGCGCAGTCGAAAGACTGCGCCGCGTTCACGTTATCACCGTTCGCGTTCACGTTATCACCGTTCGCGTTCGCGTTATCACCGTTCGCGTTCGCGTTATGCTCTGCCTTGCCGCGCCGCTGCGCGTATCAATTTGACTCAATGATTTTGAGCTAAGTGCGAAGCGCATTTCCCCCGGCTTTTCGTAAAGAGGGTAAAAAAACTGCTCCCCGGTCGATTTGATCGGGGAGCCGTAAACGATATCGTTTATTTGATTTATGTTCTTATTTTGTAAAGTCCAAAAAGCCCTTTGAACCGAACACGCAGTTGACGAACGAGTTGTTGCTCTTGAGTGCGTCGGTAAGGAATTTGTCGAAGCCTGTCGCGGGAGCGGGGGGCGTTATCAGCCCGAGATCGACAAGCACGTTATAGAAATCGTTTATGATCTTGTTGTCCGCTTCAAAGTCGTTCACGGTGCGCTTCATCATCTCTTTAACGGCGGTGTAGGCGGCGGCCTGTTCCCCGGTGACCTCTCCGCCGCCGGCGATATAGGCCTCGTATTTGGGGATATATTCCTTTTTGACGTTGCTGACGTCCCTTGCGTCGTTAAACTGCGGGAAGTATATGCCGTCCTCCTCAAGGTCGTCGCAGTCGGCGACGGTCTTTATCTCGCCGATGGCAAGTGAGATGGCAAGTGAGAGCGCGGTGTTGTTATATTCAAGCTCGTGCTTCTGCCTGTCAAAATACCAACTGCTGTCCTTATAGTAGGCGTTCGCTATATCGATGGAGCCGTCGGGGGAGAGAACGCGGCCCTCGGTATCGGCAAAGGCTTCGTTATAAGCCACAAACTCCGTGCCGGGAGCGGTGGAGCTTACGTTGATAATCTCGTCGCTGTTAGTGCGTTCGGCGCTGTGCATAAAGCCGAAAACGTGATAGTCCTGAGTTTCCGATCCAAAGGGAAGGCCGTATCCGGAGATGAACGAGAAGGTAACTCCCTGTTCCTCAAGAGCGGCGAAACGGGTCTTTATGGTGGGCTCCGTCTCAAGGCAGTATTTGTCCGCTTCCTTAAGAACCGCCTCGCTTGTTATGAGCGGGCGGACCTGACTGTAGCCGTAATCGGGGATAAGAGCGAACAGCGAAGGAGTGTGAAGAATCATTACGTCAACGAAAACGCCGAGAGCCTCGTCGATGAACGAACGAAGAGCAGCCTTTGAGAAGAGCCTGAGCGCAACGTTTACAAGATAGCCCCACGGCTCGCCCACAAGCTCGGCTATTATGCCGTTGTAGAAAAGGTCGGCGGAATTGTCGGCGTAGGTTTTGTTTATGAGGTCCATCGCGACGTCCGAGCCGTTCCACGCGCCCACAATGCTCACAACTCTGCGCACGTGGTTGTCCTCAACGTCGGGATATTCGGCGAGGTAGGCGTCAACGACCGAAGCGCCCATGCTCATGGGGATAAGCACGACCTTGTTTGCGCCCACCCTGTTGGTTTCAAGGACCGTCTCGATGTAGTCGTGAAGGTCCTTCACGTTTTTGGAGGTGTAGGAAAAGGCGTTGTAGTTGAAGCAGTAGAGATAGTCTTCGTAGTTTTCGCCGAGCTTCTCTCTGGCAACGTCCTGACAGGGGATAGAGGTGTAGAAGCGGGTCTTCGATTCGCTGAAATAACGGCCGTTTTCGTCGTATGCTCCGGGGTAGTCGGAGAGCGGGCATATATAGCGCGGAGTTACGACGCGCTCGCTTGACTTGCCGTTTTCATCAACAAGGTTGAAGGCGAAGAGGTTTGAAATGAGCGTGCGGATATCCTCTTCTTTAACAACGTTCTTTCTGATGAAAAGAGTTGCGAGAAGCTGTAAAACAAGCTTCGCTATGGCTGATTTGGTCTCCTTCTTTTCAAGAGCCTCGTCAAAATAGTCGGCGAACAGGTTCCAGCGCGCCATGTATTTGCCCTCGGCTATAAGCGGAGCCCAGTTTTCATAGTCCTGAAGGGTCCCGTGCTCAAAGGCTCCCTCCTCGAGATAGCTCTCGTCAAACAGATAAGAAAAGCTCTGCCCTATACCTGTCACAAAAATAATGACGCTGTTTTCTCCGTCGGCAAACGCGCTTTCAAGAGAAGCCGCGGCGCTCACCGCGGCGGGCTGAGAGTCGTTATCCGCGGGTGCGGTTTCGGCAAACGAGGGCAATACGCCCAGCGGCAACAGCATTGTAAAACAAAGAAGCAGTGATATGAATTTTTTCATTTTCCCATCCTCCGGTGTTTTCTTCCTTCATGCTAACATAAAAACCCGTATTTTGCAAGAAAAATTTATATGCAGCGCATAATGGCGGCTCTGTTAATAAATAAAAATCAAAAAAACCGTGTTTCGGGGAGAAAAACAATCGCTCTTTTTTGTATGATAGACGCATACTATCATAAGAAGGAGCGGTTTTATTATGGAACAAAATATTTCGGAATTTGAAGCTTATCTCCGTGAAAAAGAAAAAAGCGTTATCACAATAGAAAAATACCTGCGCGACGTCAGGGCGTTTTTTGCTTTCGCCGGAAATAAGGAGCTCACAAAGGATCTGACGCTTGAATATAAGCAAAACCTTTTATCCCGCGGCTACGCCCCGAGAAGCGTTAATTCCATGCTCGCGTCGCTTAACGGCTATTTTGAGTTTATCGGGCGGCCCGACTGCCGCGCAAGGAGCGTAAAGCTGCAAAAGGAGGTATACTGCCCCGCCGAAAAGGAGCTGACGAGAGCCGAATACGAGCGTCTTGTTAATACGGCAATTAAAAAGGGGAAAGAAACCTTATCCTTAATACTTCAAACGATATGCTGCACGGGGATCAGGGTGAGTGAATTAAAATTCATAACCGCCGAGGCGGTGAAAACCGGCGAAGCGACGGTTGCCTGCAAGGGCAAAACAAGAAAGGTGTTTATAGTCCCTAAGCTTCAGAAGCTGTTGCAAAGATATATTCAGAAGAATAATATAAGATCCGGCCCTGTTTTTATATCAAAGACCGGAAAGCCCCTTAACCGCACAGTGATCTGGCGCGAGATGAAAAGCCTGTGCAAAGCGGCGAACGTAAATCCCACAAAGGTTTTCCCTCACAATTTAAGGCACCTGTTCGCAAGGGTTTTTTACAAAATGGAAAAGGATATCGCGCTTTTGGCGGATATCCTCGGACACAGCAGTATTAACACAACCAGAATATATATAGTATCCTCCGGAGAAGAGCACAGAAGAAGGATGGAGAAGATGAAGCTGGTTATATGACGATTAACGAATAACGATTAACAATTAACGATTGTTTTGAAGGTTTTTCTCAAGGTTTGGACTTATTGGCTGACTTAAAACAGCAAAAATCGATTATAGAAGTCGTAGAAACATAATAGGCATTATGTTTCAAAAATGAAGATTTAATACATATTTTTCCTTCATTTGTTTAATACTTTATCATAAAAAAGAAAGTAATTCAAGTATTTTTATAAAATAATTACACCTCAATTAAGCCCAATTTCAAATTTGAAAAAATTTGAGAAAGGGTTTATTCAGGTTTTAAATTAAACTGTGAAAAAGCTTTGATTTTTTGAAACATAATGCCTATTATGTCTCTAAAAAAGTAATGAAACGAGGTTAAATCAGTCAATGAAAACGAAAAAGCTTATCTCCATTCTACTAAGTGTTATTACTCTAATTACATTAGTTCCTGTTAATTCTGCTTCATTTTCAGCAGTTGCAGAAGTTAAGTCGAATTATAACGTTGGTGACATTATCGAATTTGGTTCTTATCCTCAAAGTGAAATACAGGATATTTCAAATCTTAATGAAGGAACAGACTATATTGTTTATGAGGGAAAATACTATAAAATTGAACCTATTCGTTGGATAGTATTGCAGAACGATAACGGGAAGCTTTTTATATGGTCACAGAAATCTATTGATGAGTCGCCATATAACGATACGAGTGAAGATCAAGGCAGCTATTATGCAAATAACTATGAGATGTCTGTAGTAAGAAGTATGCTTATTGGTTCTTTTTACAATACTGCGTTCGATGCAAGAGAAAAATCCTATATTTATCCAACAACAATCGATAATTCAGCCGTAGTGGACAAGTATTCAGCTGATCCAACAACTGATTCAGTTTTTCTGATTTCAAAATCAGAAGCAGAAAGTTTGGGAAAAAAATATTTGGCGGCAGAACTTACAGACTATACAGCAGCACACGGAATCGAACCGAATTCTGACGGTCTTCTTGGTTCGCTTACAAGAACGGCAGCCAACAACAATTACAGCATATATTATATAGAATATAAATGGGGCAGTTATATTGTTTATTATAACTGGTATGATGACGCCATTACAGTTCCTATGCCTGTCCGCCCCGCCATGTATATCGACAGCAAAGCCTTGGAACCGCAATTTCATTCTATTACTGTTCAGGGTTGTTATTTAACTGATACAGAAAAAAATAAAAATACCACTGAATCATGTGAGAATGATGCCGCTTCAATGTATAGCTGTTTTGTTAATAATACACTTAACGGATATAATGTAGCCTCAGAAAACCAACATTTTTTTAAATTTGCTATAGACAATTCATATCAACAGTTTAAAAACTATATAGTAAGTTGTTTTTTTAACACGAAAGATAATGATATAACAGTTTTTTATTATACCGGACATGCTGCAAAAGTAAACGGAGGATTATGTCCGGATGGAAGCCCAATCATTAAGTGGAGTGATCTTGCTCAGTTTTTAAGTCAAAAAATAAAAGGAAAAATCGTTGTTATTCTTGATTGTTGTTTCAGCCGTCAGTTCATAACAAATGGATTATCATCATTAAGCCAGTCTGAAAGAAATCGATTTTCAGTTTTGGTCTCTTGCGATGAGGGAGAAACCTCACAAGCAGAACCGCATAAAAGCCTACTTATGAATCAGTCTGTTTATTATGGATGGTTTACTTACTATTTGCTTCATGGCGTCGGGTTCTTTTCCAGTAGATCTAAGGCTGATTTGAATAATAACGGAGTTACTCTTAATGAGCTAAAGGATTATATCAGTCTTAGAACTATGCTCAAATTAATGCATCCGGAAGTGGAAAATGGCAGTGAAATACTATTTAACACTCCAACAAACACCGGCTCATTATTCGGTATAAGGTTTAAGCATTCCATTAATTGTCCTGTTGATATTGCTGTTTACAACAATAATACGGGTGAACTTGAAGGCCAAATAATTAATAATGTTGTAGATGAAAGCATTGATAACAAAATAGAAATGTCTGTTGATGGTGATGAAAAAGTATTTTATACTTCTTATGATAATTCTTATCGCATCGTTCTGACAGGAAATGATGATGGTTATATGAACTATACTGTTTCAGAAATTGATAATGAAAAGGGCGAAATAGACAGAGTGAATTTTTATAATGTTGAGCTAAAAGACGGACTCATATACACCGGAACCGTCAGTGATTATGATTTTACTCTATACAATTATTATCTTGAAGGTGAAGATGGACAAATAATTACATATGATGAATATATTACAGAAAATGAATTAAATACTGTATCTCTAACGGTTTTGTCAACAGGCAGAGGAACGGCAACTGATTCAATGGTTGTGACGTCAGGAGATTTTGCTTATATTGAAGCGAGGGAAAGTGATTGCGGGAAGTTTACGGGATGGTATATAGATGATACACTGATTTCAACAGATAAGACTTACCGGATTTGCGTTAATCAAGATATCTGCATCACTGCTGTCTTTGAAGATGATCATTCCTATGTGAAAGAAACAATAAATACTCCAAGCTGTGTTAACTATGGAACCAATAAATATGTATGCTCTGTTTGCGGCGATTATTATGAGGAAAAGATCCCGCTTGTTTCACATGAGGATAAAGACAACGATGGTAGATGTGATATATGTAATGAAAATATTTCTGTGATAGACGTTGAGCAACATGACATCTGCAAATACTGCGGGAAAACGCACACGGGCCTGTTGGGCGGGATAATTAAGATCATCCACAACGTTTTCTATTTCTTCCGGCAGCTTTTTAAATAACAAATCATAATTCAGCGGCGCGCTCCACAAATCGGGAGCGCGTCGCGTTTTGTATGACGGGCATGTCAATGCTCTGTGGTGAAAGTCCACCGAGGCGTAGTTGCCGACGAACTCAAAAGCGACGCCCAAGGTTTGTATCGCGAGGTACAGGCGAGAAGAAGGGATAGCGAAATCGTAGCCTGACGAACAGAAAGCGGGTATCAAGGCGCAGCAGGCGGATAAGCTGGCAAAACGCAGTGAAGTCCCAAAGGCAACCGTAACCCTG
>JAFSWN010000151.1 GCA_017450185.1 Clostridia bacterium
CATTCATCAGTACGACCTGGGGCTCAACGACCCCGAAAAAGCCCAGACCGTCTGCACCCTCGAGCCGGTATATCCCGGAGGCGGCGGAAACGAAAAGTGGGTAAAATGGTATCTTAAGGAAAACTATAACGATAAGTGCCTCTCCCTTGCCTACGCGCAGTTCGGGCAGGAGAATTCCTTCGGCTGGGAGGATATCTCCAAGGGGCTTCCCATGCAGATGAGGCTTCTCGGTGAAAAGGTAAAGGACGGCGAAATAGAGCTGATGACGCTCGGAGAGGCCGGGGAGTGGTTTTCCGCAAGCTATGATCTCACCCCCGCCGCCGCTATGTGTACCGACTCCGACTGGAGCGAAGAAAACTATAAATCCGTCTGGTACTGCAGCAGGTTCTACCGGGTAAACGTAATATACCGCGACGGCCTTATGTGGATACGCGACCTGCATATTTTCGACGCGAGCTTCAAAGAGCAGTTCCTTAACAGCGCCAACAAATCGCGCGCGTGCGGCAATTTCAACCTGCCCGTCGTCGACGGCTTCCGCTTCTCGAAGGGGAACGTCCGAGCGGGTCTTTATCCGTATAAAGACGGCAAGGTGTATAAAGCGGACGGCTTTGAAAGCGAAGCTCTCGGAGAGGACGTCATAAAAGTTACCGCGGGAAAAATGACTTTCATTCTCACTCCCGAGGAAATCCGTTTTGATTGCTCGGAAGACAGAGTCGTTCTCAGGTTCGTTTACGCCGACGTGCCTTATATCCCCTACGGCGAAACCGAACAAAAGAAGCTTCGCCTCTCGTTTTCGGGCTTTTCAAATAACGCGTACTCATATTCTCTCGATCTTTCAAAAGGCGTCTTCTCTAAGGAGAGCGGCGCTTTGGAGATAGTCCCCGAAAACGGACTCGCACAGATATCTTTTTGTTGATATTGTAAACACATTGTTGTATAATCGTTTTATTGATATCATGGAGGTTTTATTTTGAGAAAACGCATACCGCTCAACTTCAACTGGAAATACAGCGAAAGCTTTACGGAAGCCATGCTTCGTCCCGGCTTCGACGAAACGGGCTTTTCGCGCGTGGACATACCGCACGCCAACAGGGAGCTGCCGTATAATTATCTTAACGAAAAGGATTATCAGTTTGTCTGCTGCTACCGCAAGACCTTCCGTCTTCCAGCCGAGGCGTTTGAAAGCTCGCGCAAGGTGTTCCTTTGCTTCGAGGGCGCCGCGAACTTTGCCGAAGTGTACGTCAACGGCAAAGAGGCCGGCTCTCACAAGGGCGGCTACACGCCCTTCAGGTTCGATATAACAGGGCTTGTGAACAAGGGCAACAACGTTATTGCCGTCAAGCTCGACTGCACCGAGAGAAACGAGATACCGCCGTTCGGCTTTATGGTGGACTATCTTTGCTACGGCGGCATATACCGCGAGGTGAGCCTTGAAATAACAGAAGACAGCTTCATAGAGGACGTTTTTATAAAGACCCCGAACGTGCTCGGGCAGTATAAAATAATGGAGGCCGACGTAAGCTTCAACAAGCCCGTTTGCGGCACGGTGAGCCTTTGTGTTTCCGGCGAAAACGTAAAGGCCGTGAAAAAGGCCGACGTGAACGGAAAAACCCTGAGGGTTCGCTGGAACGTGCGGGGCGCGAAGCTTTGGGATATAAACGATCCCAACCTCTACACGCTCAGCGTTGAGTTTAAGGGCGACGCTGTATCGAAAAGGTTCGGCTTCCGCGAGGCGAAATTCACGAGGACCGGCTTTGTGCTGAACGGCAGGCACGTTCAGCTTTTAGGCCTCAACCGCCATCAGAGCTACCCGTATGTCGGCAACGCGATGCCCGCGTCCGCGCAGAAGGCGGACGCCGACCTTCTTAAATTCAAGCTGGGCTGCAACTTTGTGCGCACCGCGCACTATCCCGATTCAGTACATTTCCTCGACCGCTGCGACGAGATAGGCCTCCTTGTTTTCACCGAAATGCCAAGCTGGCAGCACCTCGGAGAGGGCGAGTGGAGGATAAACTGCCTTAACAATATCCGCGATATGGTCGTCAGAGACCGCTCCCACCCCTCGGTGGTCCTTTGGGGCGTCAGGGTAAACGAGGGCGCGGACTGCGATGAGTTCTACACCGAAACCAACGCCCTCGCGCGTTCTCTCGATCCCACCCGCCAAACGGGCGGCGTGCGCAATATTCCGCGCAGCCATCTGCTTGAGGACGTCTACACCTACAACGATTTTTCGCATTCCGGAAGCTTCGTAAAGCTCCTCCCTCCCGCTCTTGTCACCGGATTCAAGGCCCCGTATCTTGTAACGGAGCACAACGGCCATATGTACCCCACCAAGAGCTTTGACCGCGAGGAAATAAGGCGCGAACACGCCTTGAGGCACTTAAGGGTCCAGAACGCCGCCTTCGGCAACAAACGTATAAGCGGAGCCACCGGCTGGTGCATGGCGGACTACAACACCCACAAGGATTTCGGCAGCGGTGACAGGATATGCTATCACGGCGTCACCGATATGTTCCGCGTACCGAAGCTCGCCGCCTACGTCTACGCTTCCCAACAGGATGATTTCCCTGTCATGGAGAGCTCCTCCGCTATGGACGTGGGCGAATACCCCGGCGCCATAATAGGGCAGACCTATATCTTCACAAACTGCGACTACGTTGAGGTGTATAAGAACGGCGAATATAAGAGCACCGCTTACCCCGATAAAAAGGCGTACCCGAACCTTCCGCACCCGCCCGTATCACCGCTCGATTTCATCGGCAACTCGCTCGTCACCGAGGAGGGCCTCGATGAAAAAACGGCGTCCGCTCTCAAAAACGCCCTTGTTGCCGCAAACAGATACGGCTTTGTTATGCCACCTCGGCACTACGCCGAAATAGCCTACGCCTTCCTTCACGGAAGGATGAAGTTCCAAACGATCTATAATATCGTCACCAAGTATTTCGCGAACTGGGGCGACGAGCAGATAACCTACCGCTACGACGGCTACAAGGACGGCAGGCTCGTGAAATCAATAACCCGCACCGCCGTCGGCGAAATGAAGCTTCAGGTGAGCGCCGACAGCGAAGAGCTTGTTGAGGACGAGACCTACGACGTCACAAGAATAGAGCTTCTTGCCCTCGATTCCTTCGGCAACCGCCTTCCGTTCGCAAACAACGCCGTAAAGGTGACGGCCGAAGGGCCCGTTAGCGTGATAGGCCCCGATAATTTCGCCCTTATAGGAGGCGACAGAGCCTTCTGGGTGCGCACGACCGGCAAATCGGGAAAAGCAAAAATCGTTATCGAGGCCGAGAACCTCGGAACCCGCGAAATAACACTGAACGTTATAAAAAAATAAAGGAGAGATATCTATGTTTCATGAAATGACAATAGCGGGCTGTAAAAGGCAGCTTCCTCTGTGTAAACTCAACGACGAGCTCATGATAGGTGCTTTCGTCATAATCGGCGACCAGGAGCTCACCGTGGCCTGCGCAAGGGACCTTCTTAAGCTCGCTCCCGAATACGACTACATAATCTCAGCCGAGGCAAAGGGCATACCGCTCGCGCATGAGATGGCGCGCCAGCACGGCGACAAAAAGTATATGGTCGCGAGAAAGGGCGTCAAGCTCTATATGACCGGAGTGTTCAAGGCCGAGGTGCGTTCCATAACCACCGACAGGCTTCAGACGCTCTATCTCGATTCCGCGGATGCAGAGCTGATGAAGGGCAAAAGGATCCTCATTGTTGACGACGTTATTTCAACGGGCGAATCTCTCTACG
>JAFSWN010000152.1 GCA_017450185.1 Clostridia bacterium
CGGGAGTGATCTCGTTGCGGAAGGATTTACCCACCTGAGCCACGCCGAAGGGCAGCTTTTTGCGCGTTGTGCGCTGGATGTTGGCGAAATTCACGAATATGCCCTGCGCGGTCTCGGGGCGGAGATACAGCTCGTTTTTGGTGTCCTCGGTGACGCCCTGGAAGGTTTTGAACATAAGGTTGAACTGCCTGAGGTCGGTGAAATTGTGCTTGCCGCACTCGGGGCAGGGTATGTTCTTTTCATTGATATAAGCCATCATCTGCTCGTTGGACCAGCCTGCGACGTTGGTGCCGTCAAAATCCTCGATGAGGTTGTCGGCCCTGTGGCGCGTTTTGCACTCGCGGCAGTCCATGAGCGGATCGGAGAAGCCGCCGAGATGCCCGGAGGCGACCCATGTTTGCGGGTTCATGAGGATGGCGCTGTCAAGCCCCACGTTATACTTGTTTTCCTGGATGAATTTTTTGCGCCAGGCGTTTTTGATGTTGTTTTTGAGCTCCACGCCGAGGGGGCCGTAGTCCCATGTGTTGGCAAGGCCGCCGTAGATCTCGCTGCCAGCGTAAACAAAGCCTCTGCCTTTGCACAGAGCAACGATTTTTTCCATTGTTTTTTCGGTATTTTTCATTTATTTTACCTCTTCGTTTTTTTCTGAATAATTATTTTATCAAAACGCAGTTTACCTGTCAAGGAAAAAATCAAACTCTGTTTCAGCGGCCATATATTATAGATCTCAGTTTTCAGGACGCTTTACTTTTTATTATTATTATGTTATATTATTTCCGATAAGATCATGAAGTCCGGAGGATTTATTATGCTGGTGCTTCTAAGAAAATTCATTTCTCTTTTCATCGCGCTCCAGATGCTTTTCGGGAGCCTTCTCTCGGGAGGCGATATCAAGGTAGACGTACCGGAATATGAGCCCGGGGAGTACGGGGCTTACGTTGACCCGTTCATCGGCACCGGCGGAATACCGTGGATGTGCGGGATGCTCAGCCCCGCCGCCTGCGCGCCTTTCGGCTTTGTGCGCGTGGGGCCCGACACGAGCCTTATAGGCGGTGCGGACCCGGTGAAGACAAACACGTCCGGCTACTTTTATGAATACCGCCATATAACGGGCTTCAGCATGAGCCGTCTTTCCGGCACGGGAGCGAGGGATTACGAGATGTTCCGCGTGACGCCGACGGTGGGAGACGCAAAGCCCGGGGCGTCGTCGTATTCACATAAAAACGAGACCGCTTCCCCCGGCTACTACGCTGTTTACCTGCCCGACAGCGCCTCTCTTTGCGAGATGACGGCGACGTCCCACGCCGCGGTTGAGCGTTATACGTTCAAAACGGACAAAAGCGTCGGGCTTTATTTTAACGCGTGTGCAGGCACGGACGAGGACGGAGCGAAAAACGCGTGGATAAGCGTTGACGCTTCATCGGGAAGCCTTACGGCATATGCGCTGATAACCGGCGCGTTCTCGGACCGCTACGGCGGACTTCCCGTTTACTGCTACGCCGAGTGGGACGCTGAGCTAACTGGCGTGACGGCGCACACTTCGGACGGCGATACAGACGGATACTACGCCTCCGGCGATGAAGCCGGCGCGATGCTGCGCTTTGCCGGCAAAAAAGGACAGACCGTAACGCTTAAAATAGGGATCAGCTTCATAAGCGCGCAAAACGCAAAAGAAAACCTTTACGCCGAGATCGGAGACGCGGATTTTGACGCCGTCAGGCAGAAGACAGCCGACGAATGGGAAAACAGGCTTTCGTGCGTTAAGATAGAAGCGGACGACGAAACGAAAACGGTTTTCTATACCGCTCTTTACCACGCGATGATAATGCCCTCGGACTTCACCGAGGCGGACGGAAGGTATCTCGGCTTTGACAGGCAGCCGCACGCCGCCGACGGTTTCACCTACCGGACGGATATTTCTCTTTGGGACACGGCGCGCAACGTTCATTCGCTTTATACCCTCGTTGCCCCGGACGTACAGAACGACTGCATAAACAGTCTTTTAAGGATGTATGAACAGGGCGGAGCGCTTCCCCGCTGGCCGTCAGGCGCCGGTTATTCCGGCTCGATGTTCGGCAACCCCGGGAATATACTGTTTGCCGAAAGCCTTCTGAAGGGGCTCGACTTTGACGTTGAAGAGGCGTATGAGGCCGTTAAAAAGACCTCCTCCGGGGAATATGCCGGAAAAGCCAACCGCGACGACGCCGCGGCTTACGAGCAGTACGGCTATGTGCCCGACGACCTCGCGAGGCGCTACAGCGTTTCAGAGACCCTTGAATACGCATGGGAGGACGCCGCAGCCGCGGTGCTCGCTAAGGCTCTCGGCAAATACGACGAAGCGGCGGTTTTTGAGCGCAGGGCGCAAAGCTACAAAAACCTCTGGGATGACAGCACGAAGTATTTCCGTCCGAAAAACAGCGACGGCAGCTGGGGCGACTTCTATCCCCTTCACAGCTCTTTTTACGACGACGTTTTCGGCACCGAGCTCTCAAAAGCTTACTGCGAGGGCAGCGCGCGGCACTGGCGCTGGTTCGTCCCGCACGACACAAAGAGCCTTATTGAGCTTTTCGGCGGCAGCGAGGTTTTTGTGCGCGAGCTCGAAAAGTTTATGAGGGACGCCTCCCTCACAAGCCCCGCCATCGATCCCGGCACCGGATACTGGATCGGCAACCAGCACGATATCCAGACGCCCTATATGTTTAACGACGCCGGAAGGCCCGACCTCACTCAGAAATGGGTGCGCTGGACGCTTAAAAACCGCTTCAGCGCGGATATTGACGGGCTTGACGGAAACGACGACGGCGGGACCACAAGCAGCTGGTACGTTTTCTCCGCAATGGGATTTTATCCTATCGTGGGAACCGACAGATACTGGATCGGCTCGCCCTGTGTTGACGAGGCCGTGCTTTCGCTTCCCGGAAATAAGACTCTGACCGTTAGGGCAGTCAACCAGTCCGAAAAGAATATCTACGTTTCATCGGTCTCCTTAAACGGACAAAAGCTTGCAGAACCCTATATCGACCACGCTTCGCTTATGCAGGGCGGAGAGCTCACTTTCGTTATGTCGGACTGCCCCGCTAAATAAATCAAACGGTGATAAAGATGGAAGATAAAATAAACGAATTTAAAAAGCTTATAGAAAACAGCTCGCGCATTGTGTTTTTGACCGGCGCGGGGATCTCAACCGCAAGCGGCCTTGCCGATTTCAGGGGCAAGGAGGGCTTGCAGAAAAGAAAATCTCCTGTGCCCTACGAAACGCTTCTCTCGATAGACTTTTTTGAGAGAGACCCCGCAACCTTTTATAAGTATTATAAGGACTTCCTTATTGTGGGCGACGTGAAGCCGAACGTGGCGCATAAGGCTATTGCGAAGCTCGGAAAAAAGGTATGCGCCGTTGTAACGCAGAACATCGACGGCCTGCATCAGGCTGCGGGAAGCGAGAACGTGATTGAGGTGCACGGCACCACTCTTGAATACAAGTGCGTGCGCTGCGGCAAAAGGTACCCCGAGAGCTATATAAAACAGACCCCCGGCGTGCCGAAGTGCTCATGCGGCGGCATATTGCGCCCGGATATAGTTTTTTACGGAGAAATGCTCGACGACAAAAAAATGACCCGCTCGGTAAACGAGATACGCTCGTGCGACCTTCTTGTGGTGGTGGGCAGCTCGCTTGTGGTGTACCCCGCCGCGGGACTTGTGCGCTATCTGCCAAAGCAGGCGAAGCTGGTGATTATCAACTACGATCCCACCCCGTACGATTCTTTTGCCGACCTTGTTATTAACGACGATATCTCTAAAGTGTTCTCGGCATTTGATTAATTATCAACTCAAGTATTCATTTCTTCTATTAGAACTGATTTTTAAGTTGACTTTTATTCATTTTCTAATTATAATTATTTCACTTGTTTTTTTACAGGCATATTTAAAAAGGAGATAACAATATGGAAATCTTTCTGAAAAAAACATTTTCTGTTCTTTTAGCCGTAGTTATGATTGTAACTACTTTTTTTGTTGGTAATTTTGCGACAAAAATCAGCGCAGAAGAAACAACCTATACTTGGAAAGTCGTTTTTCAAACGCCGAAAAAGAATATGGGAATATTCAGTATGAGGACCATGAAACATCGCGGTGCGGAAGTCCCAGTCTATTTTTCTGATAATACATCTTCTTATTTTTATATTCCTTCGAATTATTTAAATGATGCAGATGTCAGAAGATCGTTTTCCGGCAATTCAACAGGGATTCCTTATAACGTTGGACTCAGCGTTATTTCATCTGAAAACGATTATTATGAGGCTTATATTCATGTTGAACTTTGGGTTAGCAGTGACAACGGCGTAAACTGGACTTGGCTTGCGGGTAATGAAGCATATAATTCCTCAGATTATCAAAAGATTTCAAAAAACGGTGGCTGCATGCAGGATATATCCTGCCCCATCGATGAAGTCAGTTCATATATAAACAACGGCAAAACAAATGCTGCCTATATGGCTGCTGAAGGTAAATGTGGTCCGGATGCAACTTGGCTTTATGAGAATAATAAGGTAACAATTTCAGGAACAGGAGCAATGTATTCTGGTATTGGATCTTACCCTGCATATGATTCGTATTATGAATCTTTAGACTACCCGTGGGAATACTATACCGATTATATAGAACAATTCAGTATTACTGAAGGTATTACATCAATTTCAATTTATTTATTATCATACTGTGATTATTATCTTCCCAAGTCACTTACATCTTTATCTATAGCCTCATATAATTGTTGTTATGTTTATTCCGGCAGTGAAGCAGAAAAAATCTGCATGAACTTGAATTATAAATTCGTAGTATTGGATGGATGCTTCGCTGAAAATTACTCTTTCAATAAAGACCATCTTTCTTTTGGAAATTTAACTGATGAGTTCGATGACAGTTACATTTATAATATGTATGGCTCAAAGACCGGAGAATCGATAAAAAAATCCTTTTCAGCTCATGGAACAAGTGGACAGTGTTATGGAATGGCTGTTACCACCGGTTTATTATTAAATAATGATTATTCTAGAGCTCAGTTTTCAAATGGAACAATTTCTTCATTAGAGCCCTCAGATATTTATGGGAACACACAGCTAACACTCAGTGATATAATTAAGTATTCTTTTATTTATCAAAAACATGGACTGCCTACAAAGGAAAAAACAAATAAAACAGATTTAGATATGTTTTATTACGCTGTTGAATCATATGTCAACGGAACAGGCGAACCTGTTTTGGTGAACTTTGACATTATTGGTATTTTGTATGTAAAGGAATTAGTAAGCTACGCAATTCCGGCAGTTGATTGGGACTTATATAATCATACGGTTCTAGCTGTAGGCATCGGCGAAGACACATTAGATTACACTGAGATTTATATCGATGATTCTAACTATAAAAACGGTTTAAGAAGTTTGTATTTATATAAAACGTACAACGGAGCCGATACTGATTCATACGTTTATTCTTCATGGAACTATCGTGACACATTCACAAACGGCACACACAAATTATCTTTCCAAACGGATGTTTATAATGATTTTCTTTCTGAAATACAAAATGAAAAATATACAGGAATTTCATCTCAATCCTCTTCGACATCACATACCAGTAATAACGCTATACTTGTAAAAATTGCCAAAAACTTTTTCTCAAAATTAATTGATACAATAATACAATTTTTCTACAGATTGTTCCGGACAAGCGCCAATGAGAATACTTTTATTTATATTGATGAAAACGGAAACGAGATAGAATTTGAGTTTATTCCTGATGATGACTTTAAGTACTTCAGTGATGATGACTCTGATTATTACTGGTATACGGGAAATGAACCTATACAAATTGACAGCGGTGACGATAGCGGAGACATTGCCTTATATTCCGATGAAAAAGGAATCGAAGTCCATCTTTCACCTGATACCGAGGCATCAATAGATCTTAACGACATCGGAGGATCTGTAAGCTTTACGGATTCCGATGGCAAAGACGCTGTTGTTTCATTTGTTTCAACCGATGAAAACGGAGAAGACGTTGTCATTCAGATATCCGGAGAAATAACCGGAGAAAACGCCGAGATAAATTCGGAGACCGATTCGATTCAGCTTGAAGGCATTAAAGACGTTGAAGTTCGAATGGAAACAGCCGAAGGAGTTGTTGAAGCTCAGGCTGACGTTCAGGACGGC
>JAFSWN010000153.1 GCA_017450185.1 Clostridia bacterium
CCACAACGGTTCAAAATTTCTCTCGTGCTGGGAAACGGACGACCTCGTGCATTTCGGCGAACAGCGTCTTTTGTATTTCGGGCGCGACGATTTCGGCTGCCTGTGGGCGCCCGAGGTGTTTTATGACGACGTCAGCGGCGAATATCTCATCCACTGGGGCTCAACGGTCAAAGAAACGTGCTTTGAGCATATGAGCATCTACTGCTGCCGCACCCGCGATTTCAAAACCTTCACATACCCGGAGATTTATTTCGATAAAGAAAACGAGATACTTGATTCGCACATAGTAAAGATCGGCGATACCTACCATCTGTTTTATAAAAACGCGAACGACCCGCCCGGCAACATGCACGAAACGTCAAAAAGCCTCTTCGGCCCCTTCACGCACGACGACGCCTTTGACGGCGTCATGCGCTACTACACGAACCCCGGAGCGTATGAGGCCGCCACCACCTTCGTTCTGCCCGACGGCCGCTGGTGCCTGATGCTCGATTTCTTCGGCTGCCCCAGAGAACAGATGGGCTACGTACCCTACGTTTCACCCTTCCCCGGCAGCACCCGCTTCAGGCGCGCCGACAGTGAGTTTACTTTCCCCTACGGCTTCAAGCACGGCAGGTTCATTGAGATAACCTCAGAGGAATACGACCGCTTAAAACGCGCGTTCGGATAATAAAACAATACATTAAAAAAGGACACGGCCGTGGCCTTTTTTTTTGATGCAGCCTTTGGCTGTGTCCTCATTTTTTATGCTTTCGGCTTCAGTTCGTGCTTCGAGGTTTCAAGCGCCGATTCAATGACCTTGTCCATGTCGAAGTAGTTGTATTCGGCAAGTCTACCGCCGAAGATGTATTTCGGTTCTTTGACCGCGAGCTCTGCGTACTGCGCGTAAATCTCGGAATTTTTGTAGTCGTTTATCGGGTAGTAGGGCTCCATGCTCTCTTCCCACTCAGCGGGGTATTCACGGGTGATGACCGTGCCCTCCTGCCTGCCGAACTCAAAGTGCTTGTGTTCTATTATGCGGGTGAAGGGGGTCTCGCGGTCGGTGTAGTTCATCACGGCCACGCCCTGGAAATTGTCGTTGTGCGGGAGATATTCCGTATCAAAGCGCAGCGTCCTGTATTCAAGCTTGCCGAAGCGGTAGTTGTAAAATGAGTCGAGCGTGCCGGTGTAAACCACCTTCTCGGCGGTTTCGTCCCACTTCTCGCGGTCGTCAAGATAATCGGTGTTGAGTATCACCTCGGCTCCGTCGATCAGCTTGTTTATCAGCACGTTGTAGCCGCCTATAGGAATGCCCTGGTAGCGGTCAACGAAATAGTTGTTGTTGTAGGTGAACCTCACAGGCAGGCGCGTGATGATAAACGGCGGCAGCTCAGTGCACGGGCGGCCCCACTGCTTTTCGGTGTAGCCTTTTATGAGGCGTTCGTATATATCGGTGCCCACGAGGTTTATGGCCTGCTCCTCAAGGTTCCTCGGCTTGCCCCTCACGGCGGAGCGCTGGTCCTCGATTATTCGTTTTGCTTCATACGGAGTCCTCACGCCCCACATCTGGCGGAAGGTGTTCATGTTGAAGGGCATGTTGTATATCTCACCCTTGTAATTCGCGAGCGGGCTGTTCGTGAAGCGGTTGAACTGCGCGTATTTGTTCACGTAGTCCCATATACATTTTTGCTTCGTGTGGAAGATGTGAGGCCCGTAGACGTGCACGTTTATGCCCTCTATCTCTTCGCAATACACGTTTCCGCCCACGTGCGGTCTTTTTTCGATAATGAGCACCTTTTTCCCGGCGTCCATCGCCTGACGCGCAAAAACGCAGCCGTATATACCGCTGCCCACTATCAGATAATCGTATTTTTCCATGATGATTTCCTTTTATAGCTCTAAAAGCTCCCGCGCGAGTTCCACTATTTTCATATACGAAACAGGCCTGTTAAACTGTGTTTCGGCCGTGCGTCTCGCGGTTTTCCCCATCTCTTCCCTTAGTTCGGGGGATTTATAAAGCGTTTCAATTGCGTCGGCAAGAGCTTCGGCGTTTTCGGGTTCAACGTTCACCCCGAAGCCGTCGCTTTCAACCTTCTTTTTGAATTCCGCGTTCAGCCCCGTGTTTATCATTGGCAGTCCGGCGGCAAGATAATCGCCTATTTTCGAAACGATGCTCTGGCTTGCCTTCGCAACGAGCGAATTTACCGTGATATCCGATTTTGTCAGATAAGCCGCCATAACGGGGTAGGGCAGGTAACCGGCAAAATGCACGTCCGCGTCTGTTGAAGCGGCGTATTTTTTGAATTCATCCTCCAGCGGGCCGGAGCCGAGGAGCATGATTTTTATGTTTGTTCCGCGTTTTTTCAGTATATCCGCGGCTTTAATAAGCGTTTCAATGTCGTAGCTCGTGCCGAGAGTCCCGGCGTAGGTCACCCAGAACTCGCCGTCCGGCTTTATTATATCCCCGGCGTTTTCTTTTACGCCCTCGTCAAAACGGCAAAGATCGGTCCCCACGTAAACGGTCCGGCTCTTTTCTATTTTGCAGCCGTATTTGAGAGGCTCGTCGCGGTATTCGTCGGAGGAGCCCACAACGGCGTCCGCAAGGGAATATGCTTTCTTCGCGTTGACGGTAAAATATGAAAACATAACGTCGCTCAGCGCCGGCACGTCAAGCACCATCCTCATGGCTTCCGGCCACAGGTCCTCAACGTCAATAATGAAAGGCAGTCCGTGCCTTTTCGCGTATTTTCCCGCCGCGGCGCAAAGATGGTTGTCGGGGATCAGCGCGTAAACAAGGTCGTAGGTGTTCTTTTCAAGGTATTTTTCTATATTCGACGTAAGCGTGCGGTAGCTGAGTATTCTTTTAGGGTCGATATTTTTTGTATAAGCGCCCTCGTGTATAAAAGTCACCTTGCAGGACGAAGCGCTTCTAATGCGCTCCATATCCTCTTTCGTGCGGTATCTCTTCTCCCAGTGCTGAAAATCAGCGGTCACCAGCTCCGTGTCAAAACCGTTGGCGGTAAAGAACTCGGCGAGATAATGGAGCCTTGAAAGCCCCTTTTCGCCCGGCATTGCAACGTCGTTGGCAACGATAACGATTTTTTTCATACGCGCGCCTCCGCGAAAAATATGAAGAATATCTTTAACATTTTAGCAGTTAAGGCCGGATTTGTCAACGAAATCGCTCTTTTTCGCCCTTTTGCCCAATTTGTGTTGCGTGATTTTTATATTTCATAAATGAGCAAATCATATGAAAATCAAAGTAAAACGACGAAAAACAGAGATAACAGGCTTGATAATTAAAAAAATCCGAAAAACCGCTTGACAAATACTTTGTTTTTTGATAATATTTGCAGGCAACTGAAACACAAATCAAAACAGGAGGCACAAATATGTCAACTTATATGGCAAATCCTCAGACTGTTGAGCGTGCATGGTATGTGCTTGACGCTGAAGGAAAAACTCTCGGCAAGCTTGCCGTTGAGGCCGCCGTGCTGCTCAGAGGCAAACACAAGGTAACATACACTCCCCACGTAGACTGCGGAGACAACGTTATCATCGTGAACGCTTCAAAAGTAGTCGTCACCGGCAAAAAGGCCGAACAGAAAATGTATTATCATCACACCGGATATATCGGCCACATGAAGAGCGTAAAGTTCAGCACCCTTGTAAAGAACAAACCCTGTGTTGTGGTAGAGAAGGCCGTTAAGGGCATGCTCCCCGCCAACACCCTCGGCAGAGCCGCTTTCGGACGTCTTCACGTCTATGCAGGCCCCGAGCATAAGCACGCGGCTCAGAAGCCCGTCGCCAAAGAATTCTAAGAGAGGAGACGACAATAATGTACGAAGGTAATCCCTATTTCTACGGTACCGGCAGAAGAAAAAAGAGCGTTGCCCGCGTCCGCGTTTATCCCGGCACAGGCAAAATCACCATCAACGACAGAGATATCGACGATTATTTCGGTCTTGAGACCCTCAAGCTCATCGTTCGTCAGCCCCTCGCTCTCACCGGCACGGCTGAAAAGTTCGATATAGTTTGCAGAGTTCAGGGCGGCGGCGTTACCGGCCAGGCCGGCGCTATCCGTCACGGCCTTTCCAGGGCTCTTCTTCAGTATGACGAGAATCTTCGTCCCGAGCTCAAGAAGGCAGGCTTCCTTACCAGAGACCCCAGAATGAAAGAAAGAAAGAAATACGGTCTCAAAGGCGCCCGTCGCGCTCCGCAGTTCAGCAAGCGCTGACATTCCCTTATATTTGCTCAAAACCCCAGGAATCACAACGATTCCGGGGTTTTTTCTTTTGTCCCCGTTTGTCACAATTTGACCATTCTAAACCCCGTTTATATGGGACAACTCGGGGACAACCGCCCTAAAAAAATCGCACTGCGGGACAACTTTTGGGACAACTTTGAGTCGCATTTATAGGTAAAATATGACCTTTGTTAATAGATATTTCTATGCCCTCTCATTAAGATTTTCACAGATCTCAGAGCGTTTTTAAACATTCCTTCAACCACATATTTTGCACAGCCCTTGTAAGAATCATGTCGATTTTTGCAAGGGCTTTTTTTATTGCCCGAAAAATTTTTTAATAATTTTTGAAAGGGACGACAACAAACGGGGGGTCTTATTCCTAACTTAGTGAAGGGACTTCAAAAATTACCGAAAAACCTTCACTGAACATTAACAATTGAATAGCAAACCATCGGGTACTTTAATCAAACTGATGAGCCGAGCAGCATGTACGCCACTGCGAGAACACAGTGCTGTAAATACCGGGTTGCTCCCGGTAGGGCGACGACAGGTTTGAGGACAATGATACTTCCGAACGAAGGGCCGGCGCGTAAGGACCGGGGGTGAGACTCCCATGTGGCTGTGAAGCAGACAGCCGCCCGATGGCTTCCCGTAAGGGTTATTCTGAAAAGATAATCCACCGCAGGGGGTACGTGATAAATACTGCGGTTACATACCAATTTTGCACAGCAATTCAGAAAGGTGTGAACATAATGAGAAGTGCAAAAGAAAGCGGATGCTTTCCATATAGCAGCAAACGTGTTTGCTATATCGAAGTCTTCCCCGATGGGACCGTCAAACAGGTCAGCAGCGATCAAGAAAAAAGGGATGCTTTTGAGAATGTTTTATGTCAGAAAAGCAGATTACTTGCTGTTTGGCCCGGTCAATGGCGTAGCGACTTGTTCGTCATTGATGACCTTGAATCGTTCGTCGAGGAAAACAGATTATTTGATTAACCTGTATTCAGATAAAGAAACGGAGGCGAGAGAATATGAAAAACATATATCTTCATGAATATTAGTTTTATCCTTTTTTCATATCTATCCAGAATTGGAGGCAAACATGAATGAATGTAAAGTGATTGCAATCACAAATCAGAAAGGCGGCGTCGGCAAGACGACGACCGCAGTCAACCTCGGTGTCGGTCTGGCAAGACAGGGAAAGAAAGTCTTGCTCATTGACATGGACCCGCAGGGCAGCTTAACGCTTTCACTCGGTTTCAAGAAACCGGATGAACTGTTCCCCACCATTTCAGATGTAATGAAAAACATTATTGAAAATGGCGAACTCACAACAGTCTACCCGGCACAAAAGAACAGTGAGGGCGTTTTTTTGATGCCTGCCAATATTGAACTTTCAGGGATGGAGGTTCGTTTGGTCAATGAAATGAGCAGAGAGCAGGTCTTAAGAGCTTATGTGGATTCAGTTAGAGAACACTTTGATTTTATCCTCATAGACTGTATGCCTTCGCTCGGAATGCTGACGCTCAACGCCTTGTGCGCTGCTGACAGAGTAATGATCCCTACCCAACCAGAGTTCCTCTCCGCAAAGGGACTCGAACAACTCATAGGTACAATCGGCAGAGTAAGGAAAAGGATGAACCCCGGATTGAAGATCGACGGGATTCTCCTGACGATGGTTGACACACGAACGACCTTTGCAAGAGAGGTATCAGCTCTGATTCGGCAGAATTACGGAAGATACACGACCGTTTTTCAATGTACCATTCCCCGTTCGGTCCGCGCTGCTGAAACAAGCGCCGAGGGAAAGAGTATTTTCCTTCACGACCCGGATGGTAAAGTTGCAAAGGCATACGACGATCTGACAAAGGAGGTCCTTGACGATGGCAAAGCACAGCGCCGAAAAGATCGAGCTGACGCCGTTCGATGATCTCTTTCAAACTGACGAAAGCCGCGAGGATCTTCAGAAAGAGCGTTTGACGGAGATCCCACTTTCCGCGATTAGGGACTTTCCCGAACACCCGTATCAGGTAAAAGACGATGAAAATATGATGGAGCTTGTTGAAAGTGTAAAAACCTATGGCTTGCTCCAACCGGTGCTTGTTCGTCCGCTGGAGGACGGAACTTATGAAATGGTTTCCGGTCACAGACGAAAGCGCGCGTTTGAACTTGCAGGGATAGAGAAGATCCCCGCCAGAGTCAAAGAGCTTTCAAGGGACGACGCCATTCTGATGATGGTAGACAGCAATCTTCAACGGGACGAGATCCTACCGTCAGAAAAAGCTTTCGCATATAAGATGCGACTGGATGCGATGACAAGGCAAGGAAAAAGGACTGATTTAACTTCTGCACCAGTGGAGCAGAAGTTAAAAAACAAAACTTCGAGAGAGCTTCTTGCCGAAAGTGTTGGCGAAAGCCATGCTCAAATTCAGCGATATATTCGCCTGACAGAGCTAATTCCTGAATTATTGGAATTGGTGGACGAAAAACGAATCGCACTTCGCCCCGCAGTGGAAATCTCGTATCTTTCACCCGAAGCGCAGAAATGGCTCTATGAAGCTATCGGTTTCGCAGACGCAACACCGTCTCACGCACAGACCATCAAGATGCGAAAGTTCTTTGAAGAAGGCAAGCTCACACAGGAGGTTGTGGAATCCATCATGGAAGAAGAAAAGCCCAACCAGCGTGTGAAACCTGCATTCAAGGACAAACGCATTATGAACCTGATCCCTCGCACGTTAGCGCCGGAACAGCAGTCCGATTACGTTGTCAAGGCGCTGCAATACTACAATCGCTTTTTGGAGCGGAAGAAAGAAATGGGAAGATAAACGGAATACACACAGCGAAAGCAGCCAAAGGTCAGGCCGCTTTTTCTTTTGCTGACAGCGTGGTATCGCTTTCGCTTTCATTCCCCCTTCCCACACCTAACCCCCAAACTACCAGTATTCACTTACCGAAAGAGAGAATACCAATCAATCCAAGGAAGGAAAAAAGAATGGACATCAGAGTCGAAATCAAGCAGGTATTTGACAATGACAGACCCACCAAGGCGTTCGCAGACGTGTTTATCGACAACTCGGTTGTGATCCACAGCGTTCGCCTGTATGAGAAGGACGGTGAAAAGCATATCACGATGCCGTCTGAGAAGTGGACCGATAAGAATGGCGAAAGAAAATGGCGTGATGTTGTGCGCCCCATTTCTTCTTCGGCCCGTAAACAAATCCACGATGCCGTTATCAGTGCGTATGAAACGTATCTGCGCAACGGCAATAACCACTAAACGAAGAAAGGAGGGAACGAGAATGCTTGAGAAAGTCAAGAACTTTGCGAAGAGACAGGTCGAAAAGGTGAAGACCGCGCTGACCGTGAAGGAAGCCCAGATCAAGGGTTGCGCTCACGCTGTGCTGGACGGCACCGTCGCCGAGGGTTACGTTGATACCGGCGTAAAAATCCTCATCGCCGTGGTGATCGGCGCGCTCCTGCTCGCCGGGCTGTATGCGCTGTTTAATACGACCATCATGCCGACCGTGACCAAGAAAGTCACTGATCTCTTCAACTACAAGGGCAAATAAGGATTGCCCGACCCCTGCAGGCGGGAGTGGCGATAAGCCGCCCCGCCTTTTCTCAACCAACCAAAAAAAATAAAGAAATGGAGGTATTTTGAGTATGTTTGAGAAAGTTAAGAAGTTCGTAAAATCCAAGGTCGAGAGCGTTAAGACTGCGCTGACCATTAAGGAGGCCCAGATCAAGGGCTGCGCTCACGCTGCGCTGGACGGTACCGTCGCCGAGGGTTACGTTGATACCGGCGTAAAAATCCTCATCGCCGTGGTGATCGGCGCGCTCCTGCTCGCCGGGCTGTATGCGCTGTTTAATACGACCATCATGCCGACCGTGAC
>JAFSWN010000154.1 GCA_017450185.1 Clostridia bacterium
AAAAAAAATTCAAAAAAATCAAAAAAAACTGAAAATGCTAACCTAAGACTAACCCAAAACAAACCTAAGTGTTTTTTTTGGGTTTTATAATGTCACCGTAACGTGAATTTGTGTTTATGACAGGGTGGAAATAAATGACTGATCTTGAACTTCGCAGACTGTCCCGCGCCGACCTTTTGGAGCTGCTGATAATCGAACGACGCGAAATAGACAGACTCAACGCCGAAATCAACAAAACGCTCGAAGAGCTGTCCGCGGTCACAAGAAAACTCGAAGCCGCAACAAAAGAATTGAGCGCCATACGCGAAAACCTCAAAAACGGAAAATGATCGAAGGAATGAAAATGGATAACAAGAACAATTCGCGAAAACAAAATAATATTGACGATCCGTTTTATCTGCCATCCCTTGAGGAGCTTAAAAACATCCACGCCGCTGAGCTGAACGCGTTGCTGGGCGTTGGCTCCCAAAACACGGAAGCAGCCGAAATACCCGAAGAGGCAGAAGAAGAAGCTGAACCTCAGGCTGCCGATGAAGAGGAGATCTTTGAGGACACCGAACTCTTTGAAGATGATACCGACAAAGAAGAGATCCTTGATGAAGTGATCGACGAAGAAGACGAGACCGGAGAAGAGCTTTTCGAAGAGGACTTTGAACCCGAAGAGGCAGAGACCGACGAAAAGCCCGAATACCTTGAGCTTCTCGATTCCGGCGCCGGCGTTTTCGACGCGGCCGAAAAAAACGATGACGACAGGGAATTCAGCGACATATTAGACGTTAACCTTGAAAAGTTTTATTCCGACGCCGTCCCGGAAATATCCGAAGAAGTAGCAAAAAAATTCATAACCGGCAAGTTCTCATCCGAAGACATACCGGAGCTTTCCCAGCTTCTTAAGCTTCAGAGAGAAGAAAATGGCGCGGCAAAATTCACCGTCAATGCTGAAAAAAGTTCAACCCTTTCAAGAGCAGACGCCATTAAAACCGGTAAATTCGTGGTCAAGAAACCGCGCTCCGATGCAAGACCGATAGCTGCCGAACCCCGCAGGTTCACTGTTAAAGACATTCCCGAGCTTTCGCAGCTTACCGCTCTCAAAGAAGAAGAGCAGGCCTTCGGCAATATCGGTTTTCAGGAGAGCGTCAGGAAGATCAAAATGATGGGCGCAAAAGAAGAAGACGCCGAAGAGCCCCATAATTACCTCGACGTAAACAACGTAGCCCAGCTACTTGATTTTGACGAGAGAGACTACACCGAAGTTCTGATACCTCAGGAGCCTGTACAGGAAA
Organism: Clostridia bacterium; assembly: GCA_017450185.1. Taxonomy (GTDB): domain Bacteria; phylum Bacillota; class Clostridia; order Oscillospirales; family Acutalibacteraceae; genus RUG806. Next base: position 1,284 of record JAFSWN010000154.1, read on the forward strand.
TAAAAAAAAACAGGATCGGCATGACGATCTCGAAGATAATATCGGCCCTGAAGACCTCCAGGAAGAAAGCGGCGATGTTCTGAGTTCCGGTCACGAAGAAGAACAGCTTCTTAAGGATCTGAAAAAGCTCAGAGATAAAAAAACGCTGGAAGGGAACCCTGTTGTAAACCGTATCAAAAACGTACTGATACTTGCGGTCACTGCAATATCCGTTCTGTTTATTGCAATAGTTCTGTTTCTTCCGCTCATGAAGATGGACAACATCTCAATGGAGCCCACCCTGTACTCAGGCGACGTCCTGTATATAGACAAAAAGGCCGATCTGGTTCCCGGAGATATAATCGTTCTCAGATATAATGAAAAGAAGCTCGTCAAGCGCCTGATAGCCTTTGAAGGCGATACCGTTGAAATAGACGACAACGGATATGTAACGGTAAACGGCACGGTTCTGAACGAACCCTACGTTGAGTTTCCGTCACTCGGGGAATGCGATATCGAATTCCCGTTCACGGTACCGGAAGGCACGGTCTTTGTGCTCGTCGACAACAGAAACTTTTCAATAGATTACCGAAGCTCATCTCTCTGATGTATCGAAAAAGACCACGTCGTAGGCAAGGTAGTCTACAGGCTGTTCCCGTTCAAGCGTATAGGGAAAGTTGAATAAATCATATTTATTCACATAAAATTGTTTTACCGCATTTTTTCTTTGGTAAATTTTACAAAAGTTATTACAAATTAATAAAAAGCGTTGAAAAATAATATTGATTGTGCTATGGTTTAAATGGACTGACAGCATAATTGATGCGCTTTATTCTTAAAGGAGAGTAACGATGAAGGATAAAGACTTAAAGAAGATCAGCCGTCAGGACCTGCTTGAAATGCTGGTAGCCGAGAAGGAAAAGAATTCCGATCTGCAGAAGAGGCTTGACGTCACCAATGAAAAGCTCTATCAGTCCGGCCAGCAGCTTTTCGGGCTCGAATCCAAGCTCAAGGAAAAAGAGCAGGAGATCGCCGAGCTCAAAAGCAGAGCGACGCTTTCAACGAACGCGGTCGTCAGGACCGTCAATCCTCAGAACGCGTCTCAGGAGCTCAACGATATTTTTGAAAACGCTCAGAGATCTGCGGACCAGTATCAGCAGTTTATCCGCAATATGACCGATCAGGAATGCGAAAGAAAGCTCAAATCGGCCGATGAATACGCCCAGAAGCTCGTAAAAAACAAAGAAGAATTCTTTGCTTCCGTACAGAAATATATCGGTCTTCTGAACGACGACTTCCCGGAGTTCAGAGAGCTTATGGCCGAAACCGTCAAGAAGAATGAAGAAAACGGATAATAACAATTTTAATAAAGACTCCGTTTCGCTCGACGATCTCAAAGGCGAGCTCAACAGAGTAAAATATAATACGGGTTATCGCAGAAACTTCTGGACGGTCCTGAGAAATACCGTAAGCACGCTGGCGGTCGTTGCCGCCATAGCCGTGCTAATATCGGTACTTGTGCTTCCGGTGCTCCGGATATACGGCGCCTCCATGGTGCCCACTCTTAATGAAAACGATATCGTTTTGTCGGTAAAGGGGAGCCGTTTTGAAACCGGCGACATAATCGCCTTTTACTACAACAACAAGATCCTTGTCAAACGTGTTATCGCGCAAGCGGGCCAGTGGGTCAATATCGACAACGACGGCAACGTATACGTTGACAACAAGCTTGTTGAAGAGCCGTATATAACCGACAAGGCCCTCGGAGAGTGCGACATCACGCTGCCTTATCAGGTACCCGAATCGAAGGTATTCGTGATGGGCGACCAGAGAAGCGTTTCAGTTGATTCCAGAAGCTCAACCATAGGTTGTGTTGCTGAAGAACAGATAGTCGGGAAGGTCGTTTTCTGTATCTGGCCTTTCGGTTCGTTCCATAAGATATAACACAGTTGAGCTTTTAATATAAATTTTGTTTAGCAAGGAACTGAAGAAGATGAAAAATTTCGATTTGAAGAAATTGATGAATAGCGAGCGTCCCGGTTTTAAGCGGACGCTGTTGACGGTATTGGTTTCCATTACCGTCCTTATTACTGTTTCGGCGCTTATCTTGCCTGCTATGACGCTTCATGACAGGCAGGCGAACGTGTCCTTCAGTTCAAAGGTAGATAGCTTTACAGTAAGCGTCCAGGCGCCGAGGTCCGCTTTCCCTGAAAATACAACAATGAAGGTTTCGGTCATTTCACCGAATGAAGCAGAAAACGACGATATCCTTAACGCGGCGGCAAAGGAAGCCGATCCCAACGCGGAGCTCAAGGTCCTTAAAGCTTTTGACATTTCATTCTATTGCGACGGCGAAGAGATCGAACCCTCAGAAAACGTTTCTGTCAGCATCAAGTCATCTCTTATAAAAGAGGCTCAGGACCTCACCGTCGTCCATCTGGACGATGACGGTGAAGCAAGCGTAGTTAAGGTTTCCGAAAACAGCCGTCAGGAGATAGGCTTCGTTAAAGAAGGCGTTGAAAGCGTTGAAGGCGAAGTCAAGGCTCCCGTTGAAGCGATCTCCGAAGACGCAGCCTCGGAATCCGATTCTCCCGAAAAAACGGATAAAGGCGAAAAGACTATAGCTGCAGACGCCGACGCTCCCGAAGCTTCGATTGAAGCTGACGCCGATATCAAAACAGACGCGGACGTTAAAGCCGACGCCGATACAAAGGCGGACGCCGATACCGAAACCGAAGCCGAAGAGATCATGGAAATGATTTCTCCGGATGAAACTATTTCTGAATCCAGTGAAGAAGAAGCTGACACAGAGTCTTCAGACGAAGACGAAGCCTCCGACGAAGAGACTGTTTCGTTCGAGACCGACGGTTTCTCGGTGTACGCTCTTGTTGTTACCGAGATCATCACCACCCCCGCCGGAGAGCTCACGTTTGAAGGCGACGGCTATACTGTTGTTCTTACATATGACGAGCAGTGCGAGATCCCCCTCGGCACTGAGCTTACTATCCGCGAGATCACCGAAGACAGCGATGAGTATGATGAGCTCAAGGCAAAGGCGGAGGACGCCGTAAACAAAGAGCCCGCGCGTGAAGATTACGCTTCAGACCTCGAATGGTCACTCGCAAGCCTGTACCATATAAAAGATACCATCCAGAAGGCGAGCTTCCTCGATATCGAGCTTAACTTCGAGGGCAGAGAGATAGAGCCCAACCCCGACCATCCTGTTAAAGTTGAGATACGTTATGACGAGCCCCTGAAGGCTGACAATGACTCCGATATTTTTGGATGCTCAACGGAAGTCGTGCACTTTGTTGAACAGGGCAGGTCCACAGTTGCCGAGGTCATCGACGACGTTGACGTTGAAACCGATGATAACGGCGATCCTATAGCTGTAACATATGAACAGGGAAGCTTCTCTGTTTCCGCGGTCGCTCTTTTCGGCGGAAATACCAGTAATCCCAACGGACAGAGTGACTATACTGCCGACGTTTTTATCCCATACTTCTTTGCAGCACAAGGCACACACGCTGCTTCAAACTATCTTATTTTCCGCTACGGCCCCTACGGTCCCAACGGGGCAAATATTTTCCAGCTCGGCGCAACATGTATTTTTGTGAACGGCACATATGTCTCGCGTCCCAACGGCGTGTTTCCGGGCGATCCCGATTTTCCCGATCCCACCGGAAACGGAGCGCTTGCCAATATCTGTTCGCTCAATCAGGGCACAACGATAATGGAGATCCTTGAAGCACTCTACAGGACCTCCGGCTCTCATGGATATAACTGGTATGCTATGGACTGGTCCTTCGCATTCGGTACCTACGCTTACAATTTGTCTCAAGGCGTTAAGTTTATAATGAACGCCACCTATGAGATCAATTCCACAAACTATCAGCATAACCAGTCGCTTACCGGTCTTTGCGATCAGCCCTACGGTGAATCCGCTTCATTAAGTGTCAGCGCCGGCGCCGGCAGTACAGAATACTGGAGAGCTCTTCCCGCTCACACAAGCGCATGGAGACCCGTACAAACCGTTAATAATGTGACCGGACACTATCCGTTCAATGATCTCGCCGGTTGGGGCGATTCCGGATGGCAGCCTGTAACCATTCAGCGCGGTCCCGGATTCGACGGAGTTCTTATCCACATAGAGAACCCGCTCGACAGAAACGTTAACTGGTTCTGCCACGTAACCGTTGATAACTGTTCCGCGAACGCCACGGCCCAACCCGTCAGCGACGGACAGAACGACAACCTTGTGGGTCAGATCACTCCCATAGCCGTTCAGGTCGACGGAGCCGCCGGACTTCTCAGAATGGAAGAGGGCAGCAAGATCACCGACAGCTCCACCACCTACGTTTCCAATCCCGCCAACGCCACCTATTACGGCACCGGCGTCAAGCTTACCACCGGAGGACGTGTTGAGCTCTTCGGAGGAAACTTCGGCCAGGCGATGATCGAAAAAATGGCCGTTGGCGTTGAGCAGATAGACGGTAAGACGTCCATCAAAACTTCGGTTAACGCATATAACCGTAATAAGATAAGTATCGCGCTTACCTACGGCCAGTCGATAGGTAAATGGATAGACGATATAGGCTACGCTCAGGGCGACAATAAGATCCAGCTCTGGCTGCGCAACGTTGAGCGGTGGCATTCAGGCGATATCGTTATGGATACCGGCCGAAACAACATAAACCACGGCGGAACCTACTATGAATACGCGGTTTCGGTTATCCCCAACGATAAAGAAGCACTGTATTTCCAGAACGCCGACGCAATTGTTAACTACAACACGCAGATGGGTCTGGAATACTACACCGGAACCTACGATCCGGCAGCTAACTATACAGGCACAGACGGCGGCGGCGTTATAGGAAACGACGGACAGGCGCACTGGATCGCGAATATCAACCATAACGTAGCTGGCGCATATCCTTTCCCGTATCCCGTTATACGTTTCTACGTCGGTACGGTGTTCAACACAAGAACGCACAGATGGTACAAGAACCTCTACGACGCGGTCAACTGCAATAACCCGATAGAACTTAACGGTCAGGTTGTCGGCAACAACAATATTCTTGACGGCGACACGCTTGTGTTCTACGGCAACACCCTCGAGGAGCAGGATATTTATATCGATAAAAACCTGACAATCCGAAGCTCTTTCACAGGCGAGAACGTTGACCCCAGAAGCGGAAACAACGCTACCGCCCTGTTTACCGGTGACTATACCATTACGGTGGCCCAGGGCAAGACGGTAACGTTCGGCGGCAACGCCACAACCGATATAAACGGTGTAGCGGGAACTATCTCCTCAGGAACTCCGAGCACTTTGACAATTGACGGTAATAACCTTACCTCAAACACTATAACAAACGAAGGCGTAATCAACCTTAAGGATCACTTCATCCTTTCCAATGCGGCAGGTTACGCCATATATCAGAACGGTGAAGAGCATCTCTACGCGGGTACTCAGTTTACCGGCAACGACGTTGACCACTTCCTTGTTTCCGACGGTACAATAGCGGGCAACCACTATATCACTCTTGAAACAAGAACTCCCAACAACGGAGCGGTCATAACAAACGCTCTCGGCGCGGCGAACACTCAGTTCAACGGACGCGACGTCGTTGTTGCGGGTACAACCGATAATATCCAGAACAGTCTGAGCCAGAGTTATCTTTCTCAGTTTACTCTTGAAGATAAAAACGGCGAATACGACTACATTTACACTCAGTCGGGCGTCTCACCCTTCGCGGGCCCAAGCGGCCAGCGCGTGCTTGAGCTCAAGCTTCTTGCTGCTATAGTTGTGAGAGTACACAAGGTCGACGACCTCGGTCAGGATCTTGACGGTGCGGGATTCACGCTCTATAAGGTTGAAGGCGGCAATCTCACCGAATATGTTGTGGGTAACCAGACAAATCCGCACGTAACAAATAACGGTTATGCCGAAATGGCGGTGCGTGCAGGCAGCTTCATTCTTCGAGAAACCACCGTTCCTTCCGGTTATACCGGAGCTGCGGACATTTCATTCACCGTAACGAACAACAACGGCGTGCTTTCGCTCAGCGGCACAGGTTTCACACAGAACGGCGACACGTATACGGTCACTGCTGTGAATACCAGAAAGACGGTTCCCGTGACCCTCAGAAAGATCAATAACGACGGCAACACCCTCAGCGGCGTAACCTTCGGATTTGACAGCCAGAGCACAACGCACACCACCGGCTCAAACGGAACCGTTTCTCTCGGCAGTGTTATCTACGGCACCACGCATACTCTGCACGAGACGTGGACCAGCAATAACTATCTGCCGCTCAACGGCGATATAACCTTCTCCATCGATCAGGCAACCGGAGCGCTTACCGTTACACCCACGGCGGGCGACACTGTCGGCTACACCGGCGACGCCGTCAACGGCTACACGATAACCGTAACTAACATGCCCAGCAGCGTTAAGGTTCGCTTCGTTAAAACCGGCATGAACGGTTCGCCTCTTGCAGGAGCCGTGTTCAGCAGTCCGAATATCGGCAGCTCCGCCATAACGCTGACCTCAAACAGCAGCGGTGTGCTCGCAAACGGCGGTACCTCGGTGTTTACTCTGCCGATAAGTGCCAACCCATATATCCTCACTGAGACCACGCCGCCCGTAGGCTATTACCAGCTTCCCGGCAGCGTTCAGGTCTACGTTTCAAACAGCGCCACTCCCGTTACCGCCGGCAGATCCGACGATATCCACGTCAGCTATGCGGTTTCCGGGCCCGACGCGAACGGAGTATATACCGTAACCATCACAAACAGCTCGGGCACTCAGCTCCCGGCGACCGGAGGATCCGGTACCTTCCTTTATACATTCAGCGGAATAGCTCTTATGGCTGCTGCCGCTTGTATGTATGGCTTCAGGATGAGGCGAAGAGAAAGGAGGTTCGATTAAATGCCTCTTTTCTCGACGAAAACCTTTCGCCGAAACTGAAACCGAAATATACTTTGGCCGTTCGGGAAAATAATCAGTCGAGAATTTCCTGGCCGGTCAAAAACAACACAAACTCACCGCGAGTATAAGCGGCAAACAAACAAAAAACTTTTTAACAGAAAGGAAACACAAACATGAAGAAACTCAACAAAGTTCTGGCAGTTGTTATCGCCGTTATGATGGTTCTCAGCCTCAGCGTGATAGCCTTTGCCGCCAACAACTCCACCCAGGACGCCAATAACGGCTCCATCACCGTTGACAACTATGATTCAACAAAAAACTACGTTGCTTACAAAATCTTTGACGTAACCTACGCAGACGGCGCTGCAGCCGACGGCTACGCCTACACCATCGCCGGCAACTCCCCCTGGTATGCCGCTGTTTCCGCTTATGCAACTGCTGCTCACGGCATGACCCTTTCCCCTGTTGCCAACACCAACCCCACAACTTACGTTGTGACCACCACCAGTTCTTTCAGCGCTCCCGATTTTGCTGAGTATTTGAAAGATTACAAAGACAACAATACCGTTAACGATAATGGAACCACTCTTTCCAACGGCGCTGCCAGCGGCCTTGCTCTTGGTTATTGGTTCGTTACCACCACCAGCGGAGCTCTCTGCAATCTTACCACCACTCATCCCTCTCAGACCATCTATGACAAGAACGCTCCTCTTGATTTTAAAAAAGATGTTGATGATGCTGATGGTGTTGTAGAAGTTGGACAGGTTCTTACTTACACAATTGAAAGTGAGCTTCCTCCTTCACTCACCGGTTATGATCATTATTACTACAGAGTATCCGATACTATGAGCAATGGTCTTACCTTCAACAACGATGTAGTTGTTAAGTTTGGTAACACCACCATCTTCACTAGAGGCGCTGCTTCCGGCAACCAGGGTACATATGTCAATCCCGTTAATAATGACGCGAACAGCTTTACTTGGGAGATAGATCTTACCACTGTTAATACCGCTTATTTAGATCAGTCTGTCACCATCACCTACACCGCTACCGTTAACGCTAACGCTATTGTAAATAGTGCTGACACCAACTCCGCAATCCTTGAATACAGCAACGACCCCAACGACAGCACCAGCTTCCATACCACTCCTCCCGAGGAAGTAAAGGTTTACACTCTTAACGTTGACATCAGCAAGAAGGATTCTGCTGACCAGACTATTGCTCTTGCGGGCGCTTCCTTCATCCTTTATGAAGAGAGAACCGAAAACAACGCTACCGTTAAGTATTATTATCAGCAGGATTCCAACACAAAGGCTGTTTCCTGGACCACCAATAAGGCTAACGCTAAAGTTTTCACCACTCCCGCTTCCGGTCAGGTAAGCTTTGAAGGCCTTGATCTCAACGGAGCTACCGGCAACTACTTCATCGAAGAGACTGCTGCTCCTCTGGGCTACAATCTTCCCACTGCTGCGTTCCCGGTTGTTATCACCAAGAACGTCGCTCAGAACGGTGATGTGACCTTCACAGCTACTGTTTCTGCTCAGAACGCTACTGTTGACGGCACCGATCAGTCTGTTCAGGCTACTATCCTCAATGAAAAGGGCCAGCTTCTTCCCGAGACCGGCGGCATCGGCACAACTGTGTTCTATGTTCTCGGTATCGCCATGATCTTCGCGGCTGCCGTTCTTGTTATTAACAAGAGACGTATGGCTGTTGAAGCGT
>JAFSWN010000155.1 GCA_017450185.1 Clostridia bacterium
CGGAAGCCGGCAAAAGCCGATCCTCCCACCCGGGAAAAACAAATCCCTATGCTTTAGTCCTCTACTACTACGCCCATCGAGCGGCAGGTACCTGCGATCATGCTCATAGCGGCTTCAACGCTGCCTGCGTTGAGGTCGGGCATCTTCTGTTCGGCGATTTTTCTGATCTGCTCCGTGGTGATGGAAGCGACCTTGTTCTTGTTCGGAACGCCGGAAGCTTTCTCGATTCCGCAAGCCTTCTTGATAAGAACGGCGGCGGGCGGAGTCTTGGTGATGAAGGAGAAGGAACGGTCGGCGTATACGGTGATCACAACGGGGATAACGAGACCCATATCGTTCTTGGTCCTCTCGTTGAATTCCTTTGTGAAGGCCATGATGTTAACGCCGTGCTGACCGAGAGCCGGTCCTACAGGGGGAGAGGGAGTTGCCTTTCCCGCGGGGATCTGAAGCTTGATTAAGCCTACTACTTTTTGTGCCATAACTGCACCTCCAAAAAAATGTGGTAGAGCGGGAACATAATAGATTTATTCCCTCCCACGGCGCCGGAGGGCGCCATAACAGACCGTAAACGGTCACATTACCAAAAAATCAATCAACTGCGCTCTCGACCTGATCGAGGCCCAGTTCAAGGGGCGTGTCTCTTCCCATCATGGAAATGATGACGCGCACGGTATCGTTTTCAACGTCGATCTTGTCAACGATACCCGAAAATCCGTCAAACGATCCGTGTATTATTGTTACAAGGTCGCCGACTTCATAGTTGACGCTTACACTGCGTTTTTCAACTCCGAGCTTATAGACCTCTTCGTCGGTAAGAGGAACAGGCCTTCCGTCGGGGCCCACGAATCCGGTAACGCCTCTGGTGTTGCGTATGATATACCAAACCTCGTCGGTCATACGGTTTTCGTCCGCCTTCTCGTTATACGATATGGCGAGCTTGACGAGCACGTAGCCCGGGAATATTTTGCGCTCGACTTCTTTCTTTTTGTCGTCTCTGATTTCGGTCACGGTTTCCGTGGGAACGCAGACTTCAACGATCTGATCGTGAAGGCCTCTGTTTTCAACAACCTTTTTGATGTTGTCGGCAACCTTGTTCTCATATCCGGAATACGTGTGAACAACGTACCATTTATAATCTTCAATCATTATAATTGCCCCCGTGACGGTTTTGCTTATCAGCCCTCAGTTTCCGACTCTTCTTCGGAAGCTTCTTCTGTGGCCTCTTCAGTGGCCTGTTCGGTTGATTCTTCCGAAGCGTTTTCCGACGCTGCTTCTGTCTGAGCGTCGGTTTCGTCCTCGCCGGCGTCCTCAGCCGTTTCGGAGATCGAATAGGCCGCGCCGAGATCTTCGGCGAGATCCTCACCGAGACTGAACAGAGCGTTCAGGCCTCTGTCGAATCCAAAAATAACAAGGCCGACGACTATGATCGAAACAAGTACGACTGCGCTGGACTTGAGCACCTGCAGACGGCTCGGCCAAACGATCTTTTTGATCGTTCCGGTGAAATCCTTCCAAAACTTCTTCACAGATTTGCCGGCTCTGGAAACGATTGTACCGTCTTTTTTGGGCTTGGACTGCTTGATCCTTTCCTGCTTTGCCTTTTTAGCGGCTTTTTCAGCCTCTTTTTCGGCCTTCAGGAGATCCTTATCGGTATCTGCCATGTTTTCCATCCTTTCAATGTAAGGGGGGATAAGAATATCCGCGCTCTTACTTGGTTTCTCTGTGGAGAGTGTGTTTCCTGCAGAATCTGCAGTACTTTTTCATTTCGAGTCTGTCGGGTGTGTTCTTTTTGTTCTTCATTGTGTTGTAGTTGCGCTGCTTGCATTCTGTGCATGCAAGAGTGATCTTAACTCTCATATCGGCACCTCCGTTTTTATTGTTGCCTCCCTCATTATCACGAATTTTTTCGCGTAAAAGCAGAGCAAAAAAATAAACCCTGCAAAGAGGTAGAATAACTATACCACATGCAGGATATATTGTCAAGCATTATTTTTTATTTTTTTGCGGGCCGGCTTTCAGGTCTTTTCACACGAAAGCGAAGCCGTTAATCGCCTTTTTATAAACCGAAACGCTGAGCTCGAAAAGCTTTTTGCCGAGCGCTTCAAAAGAGCCCTCGCCTTCGCGTCCGCACAAAACGGCGAACTGGTTACCAACGGCGCCGCACGTGTCGTCGGACGTTCTCAGAGCGAGATAATAAAACGAAAAAGCACCGGAGCGCGCAAGCGAATCATAAAAGTCGGGAGAATACTCCATGAGCACGTCGTACATTGCGCTTTTGGCGACGTCCGACAAAAACGGAGACGGAAGGAATCTTCCGAGGCAGTATTCCGCGGCGAACACCGAAAGGTACCTCACCTGCAGCATGATATCGTCGGTGGGCTTTATACCCTGCTCGATGACGAACTGCACGAGCTCCGCCGGAGCCGCTTTATATGAAAAAGAGCTGACGATGTTCATTCCCAGGGCCTTTGCCTTCGCGGCGTTGCCGTTGAAATGCTGCTTTGAGGATTCGTCAAGATAGCCCTGAAATTCGCTGCTGTCCTCCTGAACGGCTTTCTTTTCACCGACGATCTTCATATCGCTGTCGTCAAAAACAGGAAACATCGTTTATCACCCTTTCTGTTGCGCGAGGCTTTCAGACCGCTTCGGCGTCTTTTTCGGCAGCCTCTTTTTTTGCAAGCCTTTTGAGCTTGGATTTATACCCCAGCAGCTCTGCGAGCTGTGTTTTGGGAGTGACGTATGAACCGAGCGTCAGAGGAGTGGGAGTGTACATGCCCCTGAAATCGGAGCCGCCCACCATGAGCAGCTTGTTCTTTTTCGCAAACGAATAAAGCTTGTCCGTAAACTCTTTATCGGCGGTGGGGTGCCATACCTCGATGCCGTTTAGCCCGAGCTCAAGGAGACGGTCGATAAGGTCGTCGGGATCGGAGTAGGTGTAAGGACGCGCAAGGATGGAAATGCCTCCCGCATCCCTTACAGCTTCAAGCACTTCGCCGGTACCGGCGTACGCAGGTTTTTCAATTATGTTGTTTTCGCTGTCTGGAGAAAACAGCTCTTCGTAGAGCGAAGAAAAAATGCCGTCCGTTTCGCCGCACTCCATGAGAGCGTGCATAATGTGAGGGACGTAGAGGTTCGTTGAACCGGAAGCGCACCTTTTGATCACGTCCGCCGTAATGGGAAAACGCTTCGCTGTTTTTATCATCATTTTCTGCGCCGCTCTTTTTGTGGCGGCGGCGTTCCTGTGACAAAGCCCTTCGAGCCGGTCGGCGAAATCGGGCATATAGCACAATATATACACAATTTCTCCGGTCACCTCGTCTATCGATGAAAGCTCAACGCCCGGAATGACCTTTATACCGTTTCTCTCTCCGATTATCTTTGCTCTTACTGTGCCCGCCTGACAGTCACGGTCGGTTATAGCTATGGTTTCAACGCCCTTGTTCTTTGCAAGTGCGATTATATCCTCGATCCCCATGCTTCCGTCGGTCAATCGCGTATGGCAATGCAAATCACCGCTCAAGTTAAATTATCCCCCTTATAAAAGTCTCAAAAAAGAGACCCGCTGAGTATCTGACAGAGAAACAGCGCGAATCTACCGAAAAAAGACACTGTTTCTCTGATGTTATTATACACGACTGTTAATAAAAATGCAAGTATTTTTTATTTTGTTTTTTAAGGGGGAATACTTACCAGCCGGATATACCGTTTTTTTGCATAGCGCCGGTTATTTTTTCGTTAAGAGAGGGGTATTTTTTACCGAGTTCGCCAAGAAGCTGTTTAACGTTCTCGCGCTCGCTTTCGCCGTCCATCGGGCACGGGCTTTTTATAACCGGAAGCGACGTCCTGTTCGCCGCCCTTATGACCTCCTTTTCGGACGCGAATATCATTGGGCGAATCATATATATATCCTTTCGGGAAAGATAGGTCACGGGGCGGAAGCTGCCGATATCCCCGCCCGAAAGAAGATTCATCATGAACGTCTCGGCCGCGTCGTCCATATGATGTCCCAAAGCAAGCTTGCGCGAGCCGTGCTCCAGACACATATCGTGAAGCATACCCCTTCTCATCCTCGCGCAAAGCGAGCAAGGGTTCTTTTCTTTCCTTGTTTCAAAAATGATATGAAAGAGCTGCGTCCTTTTTATATAATAAGGTATGTTTTTTTCTTCGCAGAGCTTTTCTATGGCGCCGTAATCGGTCTCCCTCCCGAAAAAGCACGGGTCGACGCTGATTGCGATAACGTCGTAGGGAACGGGATAGAAACGGCGTATCTCATTAAGGGCAAAGAGCAGCGCGAGGCTGTCCTTGCCGCCGGAAACGCCCACTGCTATCTTATCGCCGGGGCTTACCATATCGTATTTTTCCATCGCCGCCCTCATGCGGCTCATAAGCTCCTGCATTACGCTTCCTCTTCCGTTATATAAGGTATAAATTTATATAAAGAGTTCTTCCCCACTTCGGCTTTGACAAATACTCCCGCTTCGGCGTACTTTTCTTCGATAATGCGGGCGTTTTCATGAAGCCAGGAAAGAAGGGCGCTTTCGGTATAGGGAAGCGCCGCCCTGAATACCGCCGTCTGCTCGGGATAGTTTTCGGATATCGCATCAAGCAGAGCCGGGAGCCCTACGCCCGTCAGCGCGGATATCTTGACCGTGTTCTTCGACACCGGCATAAGATAGGAGTTTTCGGCTATATCGCACTTGTTGTATACGGTTATGAGCGGTTTGTGCTCGGCTCCGAGCTCCTTTAACAGCTCCTTTGACGTTTCGAGCTTTGCCTCCGCTTCGGGGTCGGAGGCGTCCGCGAGCAGCAAAAGGATGTCAGCCTCAACAGCCTCCTCGAGGGTCGATTTGAAGGCTTCTATAAGAAGATGCGGGAGCCGGGAAATAAAGCCGACCGTGTCGATGAGCATCACGCTTCGCCCGTCGGGTAGCTTAAGCGCGCGGGAGGTGGGATCGAGGGTGGCAAAGAGCTTGTCCTCGGCAAGCACCCCCGCGTTCGTGAGAGTATTGAGAAGCGTTGATTTGCCGGCGTTTGTGTATCCCACTATCGCGCAGGTCACAACGCCGTCCTTTTTCCGGCGCTGACGCTGGTTGCCGCGCCTTTTTTCAAGGCTTTTCAACTGCTCCTCAAGCGCGTTTTTGCGGCGTCTTATATGGCGCCTGTCGGTTTCAAGCTTGGTTTCTCCCGGGCCTCTTGTGCCGATGCCGCCGCCGAGACGCGAAAATTCCTCCCCTCGTCCGGCAAGGTTTGCGAGAGAATAGTTGAGCTGGGCGAGCTCCACCTGAAGCTTGCCCTCGTGCGTTTTCGCGCCTGAGGCAAAGATATCGAGGATGAGCACCGTGCGGTCGATGACCCGGACGCCGAGAGCCTTTGTGAGCGCTCTTTGCTGCGTCGTCGTCAAAGTGTCGTCGCACACAACGAGGTCGATCTCCCTGTTGTGGCAGAAAAGCTCCGCCTCGCCGAGCTTTCCGCTGCCGATATAGCTCACCGGGTTAATTTTGTCGAGCTTCTGTATTATGACGCCCTCTACCTCTCCGCCGGCGGTACGAACGAGCTCCCTGAGCTCCTCAACGCTCATTTCGTTGTCGTATTCACTTGTGTCGACCGATAAAAGGAGTACCTTTTCGACCGTTGATTTTGTTTCATGTATTTCCATATACATTATTATATAAGGGGCGGACGAAAATTTCAATCCGTTATCGCTTTTATTTTTATTTTTATATAACAAAACATCTTCTTGCCGTACGCTCGTATTTGTGGTAAAATCAAAGTATAACAGTAAATGAAAGGATAAAAACAATGACGGATATTGAGATCGCCGAGCGCGAGCTTGAAGGACATTCGGTCTGTTTTTGCAAAAACGGGGAGTTCTTCACCGAAGACGGCAGAGGCATCGCGCCGCTTATGAGGGTAATTGAACGCGGGACCGACCTGTCGGGCTATTCCTGCGCGGACCTTATTGTGGGCAAAGCCGCCGCAATGCTCTTTGTAAAAGCCGGAATAAAAGAGGTTTACGGCAAAACGATGTCGGAGAGCGCGAAGGAATTCCTGAACGCGAACGGTATCGCCGCAAATCACGGCGCTTTAACAAAAAGCATAGTTAACCGCGACGGGACGGACATATGCCCGATGGAAAAGACCGTGCTCTTTACGGAGGACGCGGACGAGGCCTTTATTGCGCTTAAAGCGAAGCTCAACGAACTGAAAAACAAAGGAGAAACAAAATGACTGAAAACGAAAAGAAACTCAAAAAACTGTTTTCGATACTCAACGAGGTGGACGCCTATGAAAGGTGCCTCGGCAAAATGCAGTTCGACCTCGAATGCTGCGCCCCGGAAGAGGGCATGGAGCAGGCCGGAGAGGATATGGCGACCATAGGCAAACGAGTACACGCCCTGACGCACACCAAAACCTACGAAAAGCTTGTGTGCGAGCTCTACGAAAACAGCGAAGGGCTCTCCGAAGCGCAGAAAAAGGGGATTGAACACCTCTATGAGGACTGGAAAAAAGAGAAAAACATCTCCGCCAAGCTCTCATATGAGATGGACTGCGCCTTCAACAAAGCTTACGCCGACTGGCTGAAAGCGAAAAATACAAACGATTTTTCACTCTACCGCGATTCTTTCGCTTCGGCGATAAAATACAACAGAATGCTCGTGGAGGTGCGCGACGAACAGAAAAAGACCGTTTACGACACTCTTCTCGACGACTATGAAAAGGGCGGCGGCATTGAACAGCTCAATGAATTTTTCGGCGCGCTCAAAAAGCGGATCGTCCCTCTTATGAAAAAAATCGCGAAAGAGGGCAAACCCATACGCTCCGACTTCATGTCGCGCCCGGTGCCCATACCTCAGCAGGAGGCTTTTTCAAGATATCTTCTGGAGCTCGAGGGGCTGAGAAAAACGGCGCTTGTGCTCATGACCACCGAGCATCCCTTCACAGACCACTACGGTCCGACCGACGTGAGAGTGACGACTCACTATTATGAGAACAACTTTATTTCAAACATCTTTTCAACTCTCCACGAGGGCGGACACGCTCTGTTCATGCAGAACGAGCCCAAAGAGCTCTACGACAACCACGCCGCCGACAACATGACCAGCGCCATGCACGAATGTATTTCGCGCTTTTATGAGAACATTGTCGGAAGAAGCGAGGAGTTCATACACTTTGTTATGCCGAAGCTTAAGGAGCTCAGCGGCGGGACTTTTGACGATATCACCGAAAGAGAGCTGTATGAGGCCGTGAACATCGCAAAGCCCGGACTCATCAGGATGGAGGCGGATGAGCTGAGCTACTGCATACACATCATGGTGCGCTACGAGCTTGAAAAGGCGTTTGTGAACGGCGAGATAACCGTTGACGAGATCCCGGCGCTGTGGAACGCGAAATATAAGGAGTATCTCGGCCTCGACGTGCCCGACGACAGCCGCGGATGCCTTCAGGACGTGCACTGGACGGGCATGTTCGGCTACTTTCCCTCATATGCTCTCGGCAACGCCTACGGCGCGCAGATACTGAACACGATGAAAAAGGATTTCGACGTTTTCGGCGCGATAAAGGAAGGCCGGCTGAACGAGATAGCCGACTGGCTCACCGAAAAGGTGTTCTCCATAGCCTCGCTGAAAACCCCGGACGAATGGATCAAAGCAATAACAGGAGAAAGCCTTAACGTGGACTATTACCTCAACTATCTTGAGGAAAAATTCACAAAGCTCTACGGCTTAAGGGGCAACAAATGAACAAAAACTTTGAAACCGAGCTTCCCTCCGGCTACAGAGAGGCGTACTCGATAGACGCAAAAAACATAAAGACCGGCGTTCTGCTCAACGCAGCGGGGATAGTTTTAACGGCCTTACTCATTGCCGCCGCGTATTTCATCATAAAACCCTCGGGATTTATGGAGAACTTCAGCTTTTCAAGATACGTCATCGCGCTGTTTGTTCTTATTGTATATATAGTCGCGCATGAGCTGACTCACGGAGCCGCGTATAAGCTGCTCACAAAGCGAAAGCTGACCTTCGGCCTTTCGCTTACAGTTGCCTACTGCGGAGTGCCCGACATCTACGTCTACCGCAAAACCGCGCTGATATCCCTGCTTGCGCCGTTCACGGTCTTCTCGATAGTTTTTCTCTGCGCCGCTCTCCTTTTCAGAGATCAGTGGGACAAATTCTACGCCTCGGCCGTATTCGCCATACACATCGGCGGCTGCTCCGGAGACCTTTTCGGTACGCTGCTGTATCTGATCAGGTTCCGAGATAAACGCACTCTGATGAGGGACACGGGGCCGAAACAGACCTTTTATTTGCCCGAATAACCCCGCGCAACACTTCATTGCGTGACTTTTTGAGTTTTTTTTGATTTAATAAGCTTGGAGGTGAAAGCTTATGACAGGCATTTCCAAAAACATCAAAAAACTCAGAACGGAGAAAAAGCTTACTCAGGAACAGCTTGCCGAAAAAATAAACGTTACAAGGCAGACCATTTCAAGCTGGGAAACGAACCGCACCCAGCCTGATATAGAGATGCTCGCTTCGCTCGCCGAGGCCCTCCAGACGGATATAGAAGAACTGATCTACGGCAAAAAGAAAAACATCGGACTGGAGCCCGACAAAACACAGAACCGGAAAACGCTTTCCACAGTGCTCATTATCATGGGCAGCCTGCTTTCGGCTATCGGCATTGTTTTTATTTTCGTTTATTTCTGGGAAAAGATCCCGGGGATAGCGAAAACCGTCATGGCGTTCCTTCCGCTGGCGGCGGGAGCGGCGTTCGCGCTGTTTACTCTGATAAAAAAGAAAAACAGCCTCGCCTTCAGAGAAAGCGCGGGAGTGCTGTGGTGCGCGGGAGTTTTTGCAACAAACGCGCTGATAAACTCTGTTTTCAACGTTGACTTCGGATTCGAAAATCTTCTGATCGCGGACGTTGTGCTGATGCTTCCGGCCATATTCATTCTCGATTCCGTTTTTCTGTTCACAGCCGAAACCGTTATCTCGACCGCCGCGATATTCTTCGACGCTTCAAAACCGCTGATATACGGCTTCTTCGCCGTTTTCGCCGTCGCCGCCGTTTATGTGTTCGTGAACAAACAGGAAAAACCTATAAAGAAATACTGCGCATGGATAGCTCTTCTTGCGGCCGGAGCTCACGCGTTGTTTATTTCACTTGCGATAGACGATGAGCTTCTGCCGTTTTGCGCGGTGCTCATAGCGTTCTTCCTCGCCATGTACGCTGCCGACAAAGGAAAGCTCTTTGAGCTGCGCCTGGGCATACCCGGACAGGCGGCTCTTTGCGTCGGACTGTTCGTGCTGACGCTTATCGCGCGGTTGGACGACGTCTCTCAGTCCGAAACAGCGGCGGATATAATATTCTGTATCGTGTGGTCGCTTATCTGCCTTGTTCCGGCATTTATAGTCGGACGGGAGACCTTTAAGAAGAACCCCGTTAAGATCGCGTTCACAGTTTTGTTTTCCGTGCTTCTGGCGTTTCTGATCTTCACGTCGTCCCTGGTGTTTATCGTATTGTGGACTCTCGGGATCGGAGCGGGCGTCCTGCTCATCATATCGGGCGTTCAGAAGGGGAAGATATATATATGCAATCTGGGCATGATAATGACGTCCGCGGAGATAATAGTTCTCCTGAGCGAAGTCGATCTTGACTTCCTCGGCTACGGCGCGGTGTTCCTCGCGTTCGGAGCGCTGTTCCTCATAGCGAACAAAATAATGCTCAAAAAAATGAAAAAGCCCGAAACGTCGGCTGAAACGGAGGTGAACGGGGATGCGTAGAATAATCGCCGTAATTCTGATAATCGCCCAGTTTGCCTTCGCGGGATTTCTTGTGAACAGAGGGACCTTCCTTGACGCCGAGAACGCAAAAAGAATAAGAGAGATCGAAACCTTCGGCACTCAGTATCTCTTTAAGCTTCACAGCTTCAGCTATTCGACAGATACCGATAAACCCGAGCTGTATGTAAATCTTCTGCAGGAAGACGAGAATGCCTACGATTATTACGTTTGGGAAAACGATTATACCGCATATTCGGCGATAAAAACCGCCCAGAACGGAGTATCGGTTTTATCAAAACCCTCGCCCGAAATTCCCGAAAACAACGATTATATTTTTGCCGACACAGGCTCGTTTATGTATGATATCGACTTTAAGTCCATAGACAGGCTTCTCGGGAACGATTCACGAGAATACTATAATTCCTTCTGGACGAGCGCCGGGAAATTTTACGTAAACGGCAAATACCGGTACGTTTTCGCGGTGGCGTACGTCTACGAAGGAGAGATGGTTATCACGGGCCTTCGGGCGGATGGACAGAACTACTAAGATTTTAACATACTAGAGAGGACGCTGCCTTGCGCGGCGTCTTCCTTTTATGCCCCGAAAACAATTGACAATCGCCGGGCAATTAATATATAATCAAGAAAAAACAGCCGGGAAACGATCATGAAAGAGATATTATCCGTTGAAAATATGAGAAAAAGCGACGCAGCGACGATTTCGTCGGGTACACCCGGGGCGGTGCTGATGCAAAGGGCCGCAAAAGGTATTTTTGAAAGCGTGCAGTGGGAAGCTCCTGTCGCGATAGTGTGCGGCAGCGGAAACAACGCCGGCGACGGCTACGCGCTCGCGCCGATACTGAGGGATCACGGCATTGAATGCTCGCTTTTTCTGCTCGGCGAAACGTTTTCGGAGGACGGGAAATATTATTTTGACAGGTGCGTAAGCGATAGTATCCCGTTCTACCCGTGCGAAAAAGCCGACTTTACGGAATACAAAACCGTTGTCGACTGCATATTCGGCACGGGCTTCAGGGGTGAAGCCGAGGGAAAAGCAAAAGAGATAATAGACAAAATAAACTGCAGCGAAGCGTTTGTGGTCTCGGCGGACATAAACAGCGGCCTTAACGGCGAAAACGGAATGGGGAAAACCTGCGTGCTTTCCGACGTCACCGTGTCGGTGGGCTCGTTCAAGCCCGGACATTTTTTAAGCATGGCAAAAGACTGCATGAAAAAAGCCGTGAACGCCGAAATCGGCATATCGCCTCTTGAGAAGCCGTATTACCTTATAGAAAAAGAGGACGCAAAAAAAGCCTTCCCCGAGAGGAAGAATTTTTCAAACAAATCGACCTACGGCTACATCGCCCTTGTGGGCGGATCGGAAAAATACGCGGGCGCTGTTAAGCTCGCCTCCCTCTCGAACGCCGCCATGAGAGCAGGCGCGGGCGTGTGCAGGATAGCCGCGCCGAAAAGCCTTTGCAGAGCTTTGGTCCCCGAAACGCTCGAGAGCACGCTTTTCCCGCTTTCGGAAAAAGACGGGAATATCGCTTTTAACGAGAATGAGGCGAAAGAGCTTATGAGAGGAATGAAGGCCATAGCCTTCGGAATGGGGATAGGCCTCGGCGAAGGAGCGGCGGCGCTCCTGAATTATCTTTTGATCAATTATACCGGCACACTTATAATCGACGCCGACGCCCTGACGCTGCTTTCAAAAATGCCTGCCGACGCAATAAAAAACTCGCCTTGCAAAATAGTTCTGACTCCACACAATATGGAGTTTTCGCGTCTCAGCGGCCACACTGTAGAGGAGATACTGGATTCGCCCGTCGCGCTCGCAAGGGAGTACGCCGAAAAAACCGGCGCAACCCTTCTTCTGAAGGGTCCATCAACGGTGATAACAGACGGAAAAGACGTTTATTTCTGCGACAGGGGCTGTCCCGGAATGGCAACGGCCGGCAGCGGCGACGTGCTTTCGGGAATACTCGCGGCGGTTTGCGGATATAACAAAAACACTGTTCTCGCGGCGTACGGCGCGGCTTATGTGAACGGTCTCGCAGGGGAGCTCGCACAGGAAGAAAACGGAGCGGTGAGCATGACCGCCGGCGATACAGTCAGGCACATTCCGGAAGCGGTACGAAAGATAACGGAGGACGGCAATGACGGCTGAAAGCTATAAAAAGATCGAAGATTTTATGCGATCTTCAATGGACGAATGCGCCCACGACATAGAGCACGTTTACAGAGTGCTTTATAACGCTCTGATTATTGCGAAGGATGAAAAAGACGCGAATACCGACGTGGTTACAGCCGCTGCGCTGCTGCACGACACCGGCAGACCGGAACAGCTCGAAAACCCGCACCTGTGCCACGCGCAGGTCGGAGCGAAAAAGGCATTCGGCTTCTTAACCGCAAACGGCTTTGACGAGGGCTTTGCCAAACACGTTTCGGATTGCATCCTGTCGCACCGTTTCCGTAAGGACTCGCCGCCGAAGAGCATAGAAGCGAAGATACTTTTCGACGCCGATAAGCTTGACGCCGTAGGAGCCATAGGCATAGCGAGGACCCTCGTTTATAACGGACAGACAAAACGGGCTCTTTACGCTCTGGACGAAAACGGCTCACCCGTCCTCAGGGAAGAAAACAGCGACGACAGCTTTTTCAGGGAGTATAATTACAAGCTTAAAAAGCTCTATGATAATTTTTATACAGATAAGGGCAGGGCTATTGCCGAAGAACGGAGAAAAGCGGCGGAGGATTTTTTCAACGCGCTTTGCCTCGAAATAGAGGGCCCGAGAAAACAGAGCGATATCAAAGACTTTATTACGGAGAACATAAATGAGTAGATCCCAACGCGAGCCTGCGCTTCACGCAAACCACAGGGAAAGACTTAGAAAAACAGCCGTTCAGGGCGGTTTGCAGGCAATGGAGGACCACAACCTGCTTGAGCTCCTCCTTTTCAATTCGATCCCCAGGCAGGATACTAACGAGACCGCCCACAGACTGCTCAGAAGCTTCGGCGGCATAGAAGGCGTGCTGAAAGCAAAAAAGGAAGAAATAGTTTTATGTGAAAACGTCGGGCAGAACACCGCGGCCTTCCTCAACGCGCTTTCAGCAGCATGCGTAAGATATCTTAAAGACCGCGAAAGCCTTTCCAAAGGCTTTTCAACGGTGGACGAAGCGAGAGACCGTCTTTACGAATATATAAAAAACGAAACAGAGCCGGTTATGGCCCTGCTTGCGCTTGACGGCATGAAAAGGATAAAAACAATGAAGGCCCATAAGACTGACGGCCTTGACTGCAACGGGCTTGTCTCACTTGCCGTAAGAGACATATTGTCGGAGCACTCGGTTTACGCTTTTGTCGCGTTCACGCATCCGAGCGGACTGCTCGCTCCCGACAAGAGGGAACTGCAATTTATATGCGGTATAAGGGATATCCTGAACCACAGAGGCGTAAAGCTTACAGAGGTCATGATAGCGTCGTCCGAGGGCTTTCGCTGTTTATCGGAGACGGGGATACTTGTCAACGGCTTTTTTGAGGGTCAGTCAAGGCCGTAGGGCCAGCCTATCAGGCCGCCTATATCGTATACCGTTTCATATCCCAAGCCGCTCAGTATCTGCGCCGCCTCCCTGCTTCTCGCGCCGGAACGGCAGTATACCATTACGGGAACGTCCTTTGACGGTATCATTTCTTCAGCGCTCGCCGCGTTTATATCGGCGAGAGTGAAAAGCTCCGCGCCCCGTGCGTGTCCGGTTATATATTCCTCCTCTTCCCTGACGTCGAAGAGAAGGATATTTTTATTTTTTTCCAAAAGCTCGTGCGCCTGTTTGAAATCCACTTTTATGACTGCCATAGTTAAATACCGTATTTGTCTTTTATCCTCTGCAGCTTTTTGCCTATCGGCTTTTCAAGCAGCAGAAGGAAAACGAGGGTGGACACGGCGTATATCACCGTGAACGGAGCGGATGTCGCCAAAAAAGAAACGTACCTGCTCCAAAGCACGGTGCCGTCGGCAAAAATCGCGTCCCAAACGTCCATAACGAGCGAATAAACAACGCCGGATACCGCGCCGGCGACGCACAGCAAAGCTCTGCTTTGTTTAAGCCTGTTCCGCATAAGCCCTATAACGAAGCCGATAAGCCCCCACGCCGCCATTTGGAAAGCGGTCCAGGGCCCCTGGCCGAAATAAAAATTTGAGAGCAGCGCCGAGAACGCGCCTGTCAAAAAACCGGCCTCGGGTCCGAAATATACGGCGGTGATGACAACCATCGCAGTAACCGGCTTGAATGCGGGCACCGCGACAAATATCAGCCGTCCCATAACTGAAAGCGCCGTCAGCGCGGCAATGAGCAGCAAATAGGTGACGCTGTGCTCTTTTTTCTCAAAGCTGATAACAAACGGCACTGTCGAAAGAACGGAAACCGCAATCATGAACCAAACGTATTTTACCCCGGAGAAAACGGTGTTTCCGAGGAGCACGACGGCGGGGATACCGAGAAAAACTATAAGATATGATATGATTTTTTTATTCATTTTTACCCGTATACTCTTTTACGGCGGCGCAGACCTCGCTGCAGAAGACCGCGTTTTTGATGTTTTCATTCGCTATCCTGTAGGCGGCGGTGGTATAGAACGTGTTTGCCTTGAAAAACTCTCTCGGCTCGCCCTCGGCGATGAGCTCGCCGTCAAAAAGCAGAGCCGTCCTGCTTGAAACCGCCGCCGCGAACTCGATGTCGTGAGTGACGGCGATTATCGTTTTTCCTTCGTTTTTCAGCGAATTCAGAAGCTCAATAAGCCTGTTCTTTGAATAGGCGTCGAGTCCCTTTGTGGGCTCGTCGAGCATTATTATCTCGGGGTCGGTAAGCAGCAGCTTTATCATGGCGCATTTCTGCCGCTCTCCGCCCGAAAGGTCGTAGGGGTTTTTGCCGAGCAGCTCGGTTATCCCGAAGCCGGCGGCTGTTTCTTCCGCCTTTTTCCTTGCGTCGTCCTTTTTGGCGCCGCAGTTTATCAGGATATCCTCAAGGTCCTCCCTGACGGTGCTTTTAATGAACACCGTTTTCGGGTCCTGAGGCAGCAGCGCGACGCAGCTTTTATAGAGAGCGCCCCGCTTATAGTCCTCGATTTTTTTGTCAAATACCCTTATCTTCCCGCTGTAGGGCTTATTAAGCCCCGCAAGGACCTTCAGCAGGGTTGTTTTTCCGACTCCGTTCGAGCCGAGGATGCCGAATATCTCGCCTTTTTTTACGCTGAGCGAAAAATCCCTAAGCACGTCGGGGAGGTCTTTTTCATACCTGAACCAGACTCCTTTCACATTAAGCGCCTCGGGGCTTTCGTTTATTTCGCTCTTTTCCGGAACGTATTCGGCGATATGCTCCCCGAAAATTTCTTTAATGAAAGCTTTGCCCTCCCGCACGCTCACCGGGCATCTGCCCGAAGAGCCTGAGTCGCGCCATATCCTCGCGCTTGACGGAAAGCCCATGAAAAGGCGGCTGTCCTTAAGCAGGGAGCAAACGTTTTCGGGCGTGTCGCAGGCGATTTTTTTTCCCGCGTCCATGGCTATGACCCTGTCTGCAAGCGAAAAAACGTCCTCGAGCCTATGCTCGGCGATTATTACGGTAATACCGAAATCCCGGTTCACGCGCCTTATAGTGTCGATGAAGCTCACGGCGGTTATCGGGTCAAGCTGAGAGGTAGGCTCGTCGAGGATAAGGAGCTTCGGGTTCGTCACAACGGCTCCCGCAAGCGTCAAAAGCTGCTTTTCGCCGCCCGAAAGAGAATCGGTGGAGCAGTTGAATTTTTCGGCTATGCCGAAATAACTCGCGGCCTCGCCCGTTTTGAGCCTTATCTCTTTTTTTGAAAGCCCCATGTTCTCAAGCCCGAACGTGAGCTCGTGCCACACCTTGTCGGTAACCGTCTGCTCGTTCGGGTCCTGCGAAACAAATCCGATATCGAACGGCGATACCTCGCTTCCGAAGACGTCGGAATACTCTATCTCTCCGGTCTTTTCGCCGAACGGCGCGGTCTCGGGCTTAAGAAGCTTCAAAAGCGTTGTTTTCCCGCTGCCGGTATATCCGCAGAGCAGATAAAACCCTCCCTTTTCGATCGAAAGGTCTATGCCGTCCAGCGCTTTTTTGTCACAGTTCGGATATGTAAAACTTAAGTTTTTGATCTTAAGCAGTTCCATCTGATATTTTCCTCCGATTCGATAAAGAAAGGTATAAACGAAAGCAGCGCGAAGCACACGTAGGCGAAAACCGAAACGGGATCGGCAGGCAGAGCCGTCGGCTCCGGATAGAACGAAAAAGCGAGACGCCCGGTTCGCAGAGATATAAGCATTGCGGCTGAGAAAACGGCAAGAAGCACGAGGACGACAGCGTCTGCGGCACGGAACCGGAAGGAAGAAAAGCTTGTTCTTTTTCCATGGCCCCAGCCTCTCGCCTTCATGTTTTTTCCCGTTTCCACGGCGTTTTCAAGGGACCAGCCGATGAGAGCGGAATATACCTTTACCGTGCTTACCACGTTATCGGCATAGGAGCCCTTTGAATACAGTCCCAAAGTTTTCTGCGCGTCTTTTATTTTTTTCGCCTGTGCCTTCATCATCGGAACGTATCTCAGAGCAACGCTTAAGATAAGCGCCGTCTTCGGCGCGAACCTTCCGAAGAGGTACAAAAACTTGTCGCTCGTCACTATCCTTGAATAGCTTTTGCTCCACATACGGACCGCTATTATCATAAGCGCGATAAAGACGCCGTAATATATGGATTCAAGAGTAAACGCGTTGCCGTTCAAGAAGAAAAGGGGCGTTTTGCCGTTGTGGGATATAAGAGGGTTGGTTATAGCTATAAGAACGGTGAGAGGTATATAAAACTTTATATCGTCGAGCTTTTCCCTTTTGTTCGTCAGCGTTGAACAGAACGCCGCTCCTCCGAGAAGCGACAGGCACACCGTCACGGGATTGCGAATAAACATCGAAAAAAGCAGAATAACCGCAAAATAAGCAAAAAGAGTTACCGGATGAAATTTTGCAAACGCCTTCACGACGCGCCGTCCCCCCTCTCTGAAAAAGCGTTTTTCCTTAGGCAATATAATTTACCATATTATAGTTATTATTGTCAAATTTTTTTTGAAACGCGCGCGTTTTTTCTAAAATAAAATATCTTGACACGGCAAACGCCCGTGTAGTAAAATATACCTTGTAAAAACAAAAAAGATTTTTCTGTAACTGACGGAGAGAGCGGAGCACACCGCAGAGGAGCAGAAAAATATATCGGCCGACCGTCTGGGCACACGTTTCATAACCGTTTGAAAGTGCGCCCTTTTTTGTTTTTTTGGAGGTACCCGAATGAAAAAAATCGGAATTGTAATGGGCAGCGCGAGCGACCTGCCTGTTGTTGAAAAAGCGATAAACACGCTCAAGGATCTTAACATTCCCTATGAAGCGCACGTGTTTTCCGCGCACAGGACTCCGACCGAAGCAAGAGATTTTGCGCTCGGAGCACGCAAAGCGGGATTCGGCGCGATAATAGCGGCCGCAGGAATGGCGGCTCACCTTGCAGGGGCTATAGCGGCCAACACCACCCTTCCGGTTGTGGGGATACCCTGCAGCAGCGCAAAACTTGACGGCATTGACGCTCTTTTATCCACGGTCATGATGCCCTCCGGCATACCGGTGGCGACCGTTGCGATAGACGGAGCAGTCAATGCCGCTTTATTATGCGCCCAGATCCTCGCGGTGGAGGATGAAGCGCTTGCTCGGAAGCTCATGGAAAAGCGGGAAAAAGACGCCGCCAACGTTCTTGCAAAAGACGCCGAGATAGCGGCGAAATTCAATAACTGACCATTAAACGGAGGAAAAATACAAGGGAAAAAACAGTACAGCTCTACGAAGGAAAAGCAAAGAAAGTGTACGCGACCGACGACGAAAACCTTGTTATCGTATCGTATAAGGACGACGCGACCGCTTTCGACGGCCTCAAAAAAGGCACCATCACCGGCAAAGGCGTTGTGAACAACAGGATGTCGAACCGCATCATGCAGATGCTCGAGGAAAATGGCGTACCCACCCATTTCGTCAAAGAGCTCAGCGAGCGCGAGACCCTCGTTAAAAAAGTCAGCATCGTCCCGCTTGAGGTCATTATACGCAACATTTCAGCCGGCTCCTTCGCCAAGCGCTTCGGCGTTGAGGAAGGCATCGATTTCGCCGAGCCCACCATTGAGTTTTCATATAAAAACGACGACCTCCACGATCCGCTCATGAACTCCTATCACGCTCTTGCCCTCGGCCTTGCCACCAAGGAAGAGATAAACACCATAAAAAGCATGGCTTTCAAAATCAACGAGGTCATGAAGGCATATTTTCTGACCCTCGGCGTTAAGCTCGTTGACTTCAAGCTTGAGTTCGGAAGGCTTGCCGACGGGACCATCGTCCTTGCCGACGAGATCTCACCCGACACCTGCCGCTTCTGGGACGCCGAGACCAATGAAAAACTCGACAAAGACCGCTTCCGCAGAGATCTCGGCAACGTTGAGGGAGCATACGCCGAAATGCAGAAAAGAGTTTTCGGCGAATAAAATTTTTCGGAGGACGCAAATTTTATGGGAGGTTTTTTTGGAGCTGCCTGCAAGAGCGACGCCGTAACCGACGTTTTCTTTGGCACCGACTATCATTCTCATCTGGGCACGCGCAGAGCCGGCATGGCGGCCTATGATCCCAAAATAGGCCTTCAGCGAGTTATTCACAACATTGAAAACTCGCCGTTCAGAACAAGGTTTGAAAGAATATCCGAAGAGATGAAGGGCGTTTCGGCAATAGGCTGCATAAGCGACTACGATCCCCAGCCTCTGCTTATCAGGTCTTCGCTGGGCACCTACGCCATCTGCATGATAGGCATTATCAACAACTCTTCCGAGCTCATTGAGCAGATACTCAATTTCGGAGCGGGCCACTTTGACGCTTTGACAGGCGGCGCGGTAAACTCCACGGAGCTTCTCGCCGCTCTCATAAACCAGAAAAGCAGTTTTGTTGACGGCATAAAATTTGCGCAGAGCAAAATTGACGGAACAGCGTCCATCCTTATATTGAAAGACGACGGACATCTGATCGCCGCGCGCGACAGGCTCGGAAGGCTGCCGGTTATGATAGGCAAAAACGAAGCGGGACGCTGCGTCACGTTTGAGTCGTTCGCCTATAAAAAGCTCGGCTACGACGACGAAAAGGAGCTCGGCCCCGGAGAGATAGTTGAGGTTTCAGCCGACTGCGTTACGCAGCTCTCCCCTCCCGGCGACAAAATGAGGATATGTTCTTTTTTGTGGAGCTACTACGGCTACCCCACCTCAACCTATGAGGGCGTGAACGTTGAAGTCATGCGCTACATAAACGGCAGAATTATGGCCCGCCACGATAAAGAGGCCTCAAACAACGAGGGCGTTGACTACGTGGGCGGCGTTCCCGATTCGGGCACACCCCACGCTATAGGCTATTCAAACGAAAGCGGCCTGCCCTTTGCCAGAGCCTTTATCAAATATACTCCCACATGGGCAAGAAGCTTCACCCCCACCGACCAGTCTCAACGCAACAAGGTTGCGAAGATGAAGCAGATACCCGTTACCGAACTGATAAAACACAAAAGCCTGCTCTTCGTTGACGATTCGATAGTCAGGGGCACGCAGCTCAGGGAAACGGTTGAGTTCCTGTATGAGAACGGAGCAAAAGCGGTACATATGCGCTCGGCATGCCCGCCGATAATGTTCGGCTGCAAGTACCTCAACTTTTCAAGAGCGACCTCCGATATGGAGCTTATAGCCCGCAGAAAGATAATGCAGCTCGAGGGCGAAGAAGGCTTTAAGTATATTGAAGAATATTCCGATTTTTCCACCGAAAGAGGCAAAGCGCTCAGAGCCGCCATTTGCGAAGAGCTGCACCTCGCGTCGCTTGAGTTCCAGTCGCTTGAGGGCATAGTTGAGTCTATAGGCCTCCCGAAAGACTGCCTTTGCACCTACTGCTGGGACGGGAAGGAGTAATATGAGCGTCAATTCCGAATCAAAGGCATATGCCGAGGCGGGAGTGGACATCACCGCCGGATATAAAGCCGTTGAGCTTATGAAAAGCCACATAATGCGTACTGCCACAAAGGGCGTCTGCTCCGACATCGGCGGGTTCGGCGGGCTTTTCCGCCCCGATCTCACGGGCATAAAAAAACCCGTTTTAGTCAGCGGGACCGACGGCGTGGGCACAAAGCTCAAGCTCGCGTTTCTGATGGACAAGCACGACACCGTCGGCATAGACTGCGTGGCGATGTGCGTCAACGACATCATCTGCTGCGGCGCGGCTCCCATGTTTTTCCTGGACTATATCGCCTGCGGCAAGAACTATCCCGAAAAAATAGCCGAAATCGTCAAGGGCGTTGCCGAGGGCTGCGTGCAGTCCGGCGCCGCGCTCATCGGCGGCGAGACCGCCGAAATGCCGGGTTTTTATCCCGAAAATGAATATGACCTTGCGGGATTTTCCGTGGGAATTGCGGATGAAGAAAAAATAATCGACAACAAAACAATGGCTGAGGGCGACGTCATCATAGCGCTCCCCTCCTCCGGCGTACATTCAAACGGCTTTTCTCTTGTCAGAAAGGTTTTTGACGTAGAAAACGCCAACATAACAAAACCTCTTGAAGAGCTTAACGGAAGGAGCCTCGGAGAGACGCTGCTCACTCCCACAAAAATATACGTAAAGCCTGTGCTTGAACTGATAAAAGAAGTAACCGTCAGGGGCATATCGCATATAACAGGCGGCGGCTTCTACGAAAACATTCCCAGAAGCATACCCGCCGGACTCGGCGCAAAAATAGAAAAGAGCTCCGTCAAGGTCCTGCCTGTGTTCGGTCTTATCCAAAGGGCGGGAAACATAAGCGAAAGAGACATGTTCAACACCTATAATATGGGCGTGGGCATGAGCGTTGTCGTCCCGAAGGACGAAGCTGACAAAGCTCTGGACGTTCTCAAAACAAACGGCGAAGACGCGTATATTATCGGCGAGATCGTCAGATCGGAGGAAAAAATAAAGCTATGCTGAAAAAGATCGTTTCCGGAATAAGCTCCGGAATACTCATTTCCCTCGGCGGCGCGGTTTTTCTCGCGTGCGATAACAAATACGTCGGCGCGACGCTGTTCTGCATCGCTCTTGTTTGCATCTACATCAAGGGCTATTCCCTTTATACCGGCAAAATAGGCTTCATTCCCGAAAAGCACGGTAAAGAGGAATTCTCGGTGCTGCTGCTCGGCCTTCTCGGGAACGTTATCGGCACCGTTATTTGCGGATATCTCATTCGGTTCGGGCTTCCCGCCCTCGGAGAGACCGCCGAAAAAATATGCACGCTCAAGCTTGAGCAGACCTTCGTTTCAACTCTTATCAGAGGCTTCTTCTGCGGCGTGCTGATGTATCTCGCGGTGAGCATATACCGTGACAAAAAGACCGTCGTGGGCATTCTCTTCTGCATCCCCGTGTTCATTCTCGCGGGATTCGAGCACTCGGTGGCGGATATGTTCTACTTCGCGGCGTCAGGCATAGTATCGCTAAAGGCCTTCGCGTTTATCTGGACGGTCATCCTCGGCAACAGTATCGGAGGGATGATACTGCCGTTTATCAACCGGGTAAAATCAGAATAATAAAGGTGGTCCACTATGAATAAAGCCCGCATAGCCGTTCTTGTTTCGGGCGGCGGCACGAATCTTCAGGCGCTTATCGACGCGGAGAAAAGCGGAATAATAAACAGCGGAGAAATAACGCTTGTTATATCAAATAAAGAAGACGCCTACGCGCTCCGGCGTGCGGAAAAAGCCGGGATAAAAACCGCGGTCGTGAGAAAAAAAGATTTCGACGGCGCGTCGGCTTTTGAGGACAGACTTATAGAAACTCTTGAGAACAACTGCACAGACCTCATTATCCTCGCAGGCTTCATGTGCATACTCAGCGAAAAGTTCACTTCTCACTTTGAAAAAAGGATCATAAACGTCCACCCGTCGCTGATACCTTCGTTTTGCGGAGAGGGCTTCTACGGATTGAAAGTTCACGAGGCGGCTCTTGCGAAGGGAGTAAAGGTCACCGGCGCCACCGTACACTTCGTGAACGAGATACCCGACGGAGGCGAGATAATAGCCCAGAAAGCGGTTGAGATCCTCGACGGCGACACTCCAGAAATACTTCAGAAAAGAGTTATGGAGCAGGCCGAATGGATCATTCTTCCTCTGGCCGCCGAAAAAGTTTCAAAAGAAATAACAGAAAAAAGATAAAGGAGATAAATTATGGACATCTACAAAATAAACGACATCGGAGAGCTCATCAAAGACAATTCATATGTGGGCAGAGGCATAGTCATAGGCAAGAGCGCCGACGGTAAAAAGGCCGCGGCAGCCTATTTCATCATGGGCAGGAGCTTAAACTCCAGAAACAGGATATTCACAGAGAAAAACGGCGAGATCTTCACCGAGCCCTTCGACGCTTCGAAGGTGGAGGACCCAAGCCTTATCATCTACGCCGCCGTAAGACAGTATGAAAACAACCTCATCGTTACCAACGGCGACCAGACCGATACAATATACGACGGCCTTAAAAACGGCATGTTCTTCGGGAAAGCGCTCGAAAGCCGCTGCTTTGAGCCCGACGCTCCGAACTACACTCCAAGGATAAGCGGAATGCTCACCTTTGAAAACGGCGATTTCTCATACCGCATGAGCATACTCAAAAGCATAGACGCCGAAGGCTCCGACTGCGCGCGCTACGGTTTTTCATATCCTTCAAAGGCCGGCCTCGGACACTTTATCCACACCTATGTGTGCGACGGTAACCCCATCCCCACCTTCCAGGGCGAGCCTGAAAGAGTTATGATACCAAACTGCATCGACGAGTTCACGAACACCCTGTGGGACGCCCTTAACGAAGACAACAAGATATCGCTCTTTGTCCGCTATATCGATCTTGAAACCGGCGAATACGACGAAAGAATAGTCAACAAGAACAAATAAGGAGAAATAAAGATGAAAGAATTCGAACTCAAATACGGCTGCAACCCCAATCAGAAGCCCTCAAAGATATTCATGGAAAACGGCGACGACCTGCCCATAGAGATCCTCAGCGGCCGTCCCGGATATATCAACTTCCTTGACGCTTTCAATTCCTATCAGCTCGTTAAAGAGCTCAAGGCCGCTTTAGGGCTTCCCGCGGTCACCTCCTTCAAGCACGTCAGCCCCACCTCGGCGGCCGTGGGCATTCCGCTTCCCGAAAAGCTCAAAAAGGCCTGCTTTGTTGACGATATCGAGGGCCTTGACGCGTCTCCCCTTGCCTGCGCCTACGCGAGAGCGCGCGGCACCGACAGGATGTGCTCCTTCGGCGACTGGGTCGCGCTTTCCGACGTTTGCGACAAAACGACCGCTCTTATGATAAAAAGAGAGGTATCCGACGGCATCATCGCCCCCGGATACACCGACGAAGCCCTTGAGATACTCAAGACCAAAAGAAAGGGCAACTATAACATAGTTAAAATCGATCCCGACTACGTTCCCGATCCCATCGAGAAAAAGCAGGTATACGGCATCACGTTCCAGCAGGGAAGAAACAATTTTGAGATAAACAGAGAACTGCTCTCAAACGTTGTGACAGCCAGAAAAGACCTTCCGGAAGAAGCCGTGAGAGATCTTATCATCTCTCTCATCACACTCAAATACACCCAGTCGAATTCCGTTTGCTTCGCCTATGACGGACAGGCCATCGGCGTGGGAGCCGGACAGCAGAGCCGCATCCACTGCACAAGGCTTGCAGGAAGCAAGGCCGACACATGGTTCCTTCGTCAGAGCGACAAGGTTCTCTCCCTTCCTTTCAGAGAGGATATCGGCAGACCCGACAGAGACAACGTGATCGACGGCTACATCAATAAAAACGAAGAGGACGTTTGCGCCGACGGGAACTGGCAGAAATACTTCACCTCCCAGCCCTCTCCCTTCACCGACGAGGAGCAAAAGGCGTATCTCGCAACAATAAGCGGCGTTTCGCTCGGCTCGGACGCGTTCTTCCCGTTCAGCGACAATATCGAAAGGGCCTATAAGAGCGGCGTTAAATATATCGCCGAACCCGGCGGCTCCATCAGGGACGACGCCGTCATAGAGTGCTGCGACAAATACGGCATGGCTATGGCGTTTACGGGAATGAGACTTTTCCATCATTGATTTAAGAGGACAAGCTTAATGAAGATATTGGTTGTGGGCTCAGGCGGGCGCGAGCACGCCGTTATCAAAAAAATAAAAGAGAACCCCGAAGCATCTGAAATTTTCGCGCTTCCGGGCAACGGCGGTATGGAAAACGACGCCGAGTGCGTGAATATCGCCGCAACAGACATTGAAGGAATAACCGACTTCGCAGTAAAAAACTCAATAGATTACGCCATTGTCACGCCCGACGATCCCCTTGTGCTCGGCTGTGTTGACGCTCTTGAAGAAAAAGGCATACCCTGCTTCGGACCGAGAAAAAACGCGGCTGTCATTGAGGGCAGCAAGGTGTTTTCAAAAGAGCTGATGAAAAAATACGGCATCCCCACCGCAAAATACGAGGTCTTTTCCGACATGGAAAAAGCGCTCGCTTATCTTAAAACCGCTCCCCTTCCCGCCGTTATAAAGGCGGACGGGCTCGCTCTCGGCAAGGGCGTTATAATAGCGTTCACAAGAGAAGAAGCCGAAGAAGCCGTCGTTTCGATGATGCGCGACAAAAAGTTCGGCAAGAGCGGCGAAAATATAGTTATCGAGGAATTTCTTGAGGGACCCGAGGTCTCCGTTCTGAGCTTCACCGACGGAAAGACCGTCGTTCCTATGATATCGTCTATGGACCACAAGCGCGCGTGCGATAACGACGAGGGTCTCAACACCGGCGGCATGGGTACAGTCGCCCCGAACCCCTACTATACCGACGCCATTGCAAAAGAGTGCATGGATAAAATTTTCCTGCCCACGATTACCGCCATGAACGCCGAGGGGCGCACGTTCAAGGGCTGCCTTTATTTCGGCCTTATGATAACAAAGGACGGCCCGAAGGTAATTGAATACAACTGCCGCTTCGGCGATCCCGAAACTCAGGTGGTGCTCCCGCTTCTTGAAAGCGACCTGCTTAATATCATGCTCTCGGTAACAAACGAAACTCTGTCGGCCGATAAAGTCAGGTTTTCGGATAAGAGCGCGTGCTGCGTTATAGCCGCAAGCAAGGGCTATCCCCTGGCCTATGAAAAGGGAAAGCTCCTCACAATTGACGAAAGCATCAAAGAAAACGTATTTGTTGCGGGAGCGGTTAAAAAGGACGGCAAGCTCTTCACCAACGGCGGAAGAGTGCTGGGCGTTACGGCGGTTGAAAGCACCCTCGGAAAAGCCGTTGTCTCCGCATATAAAATGATGGAGAAGGTAAGCTTTGAAAACAAATACTGCCGCTCCGACATAGGAAAAAAAGCTCTATCTAAAACTAATTAAGGATGTAAAAATGGTATACAGGATTTTTGTTGAAAAAAAACCGGGGCTGCGAAACGAGGCCGCCGCGCTGAAAAGCGACATAAACGACTTCCTCGGGATAACGTCGCTTGAAGATCTGCGTTTATATAACCGCTACGACGCCGAAAACATAAGCGCAGAGCTTTTTGAAAGCGCTGTTGGCACCGTTTTCTCAGAGCCTCAAACGGATATCGCCACCGGGGACATTGACGCTTCAGGCGCAAAAGTGTTCGCCGTTGAATATCTGCCCGGACAGTTTGACCAGCGCGCGGATTCCGCATCGCAGTGCATCCAGATAATATCTCAGGGCGAACGTCCGCTTATCCGTTCGGCGAAGGTCTACGCGCTCTACGGTGATCTTTCGCACGATGAGATCGAAACCATAAAAAAATACGTGATTAACCCCGTTGAAGCGAGAGAGGCGGCTCTTGAAAAGCCCGAAACGCTCAAAGTGAACTATGCCGTTCCCGAGAGCGTCAAAACGCTTGACGGCTTCAACTTATTATCCGAAAAAGAGCTCTCGGCTTTTGTTTCGGAATACGGGCTTGCCATGGATCTTGACGATATAAAATTTTGTCAGGATTATTTCCGTTCCGAGAAGCGGGACCCCACCATAACAGAAATAAGGATGATCGACACCTACTGGTCGGACCACTGCCGCCATACAACGTTTCTTACCGAGATCGACAGCGTAAAATTCGACTCTCCCCTTCTTCAGGCGGCATACGACGAGTATACGGCCGTAAGAAAAGAGCTCGGCAGGACCTCTCCGGTGTGCCTCATGGATATAGCCACCCTCGCGGCGAAATATCTGAAAAAACACGGTTATCTCAACAAGCTCGACGAGAGCGAGGAAATAAACGCCTGTACCGTAAAGATCGAAATTGAAACGGACGGCAAAAAAGAACCGTGGCTCCTTCTTTTTAAGAACGAAACGCACAACCACCCAACCGAAATAGAGCCGTTCGGCGGAGCAGCCACCTGCATCGGCGGCGCGATAAGAGACCCGCTTTCGGGCAGAGCCTACGTTTACGGCGCGATGCGAGTCACCGGAGCCGCCGACCCTACAGTCAGCTCCGATAAAACCATTCCCGGCAAGCTGCCTCAGAGAAAAATAGTCACCACCGCCGCCGCGGGATATTCGTCATACGGCAACCAGATAGGCCTTGCAACCGGAATAGTCGACGAGGTCTACCATCCCGGCTATGCCGCCAAGCGCCTTGAGATAGGCGCGGTCATCGCCGCGGCTCCCGAAGAAAACGTGCGCAGGGAAACGCCTCTCCCGGGCGACAAGGTAATACTTCTCGGCGGCGCGACGGGGCGCGACGGCATCGGCGGCGCAACAGGCTCATCTAAAGCTCACACTGCGCATTCCGTTGAGACCTGCGGAGCGGAGGTGCAAAAGGGCAATGCCCCCATAGAAAGAAAGCTTCAAAGGCTCTTCCGCAAAAAGAACGTATGCCGCATGATAAAGCGCTGCAACGACTTCGGCGCGGGCGGAGTTTCGGTGGCGATAGGCGAGCTTGCCGACGGTCTCATGATAGACCTGAACGCCGTACCGAAAAAATACGAAGGCCTCGACGGGACCGAGCTCGCGATAAGCGAATCTCAGGAGAGAATGGCCGTTGTGGTGGAAGCAAAGGACGTTGACTCCTTTGTTTCAGAGGCCGAAAAAGAGAACCTCGCCGCAACGGTAGTGGCAGAGGTAACGGCGGAAAAACGCCTTGTTATGAACTGGAACGGTAAAAACATTGTTGACGTCAGCCGAGAATTTTTGAATTCAAACGGCGCGCCCAAGCACATAGACGTCGCCCCGGAAAAACCGGAAGGCTTTGAAAAAGAAGTTTCAGGCTCCTTTGCCGAAAACATGGTTTCCCTTGCGGGCGATCTCAACGTCTGCTCAAAACGCGGCCTTTCGGAGTGCTTCGACTCCACCATAGGCGCGGGGACGGTGCTGATGCCGTTCGGCGGAAAAAACCAGCTCACGCCCATTCAGGCTATGGCGCAGAAGATAAGCGTCGAGAAAAAGCACACCGACGACGTTTCGCTGATGTCGTGGGGCTATAACCCCGAAATAGCGTCAAAAAGCCCCTATCACGGCGCTTACCTTGCCGTTGTTGAATCGGTTTCAAAGCTCATAGCTTCCGGCGCGGACTTTAACGACGTGTATCTGACCCTTCAGGAATATTTTGAAAAACCGCTGCGTGACCCCGCCCGCTGGGGACAGCCCCTTTCGGCGCTGCTCGGCGCGTTCATGGCGCAAAAGGAGCTTAAAATAGGAGCCATCGGAGGCAAGGACAGCATGAGCGGTTCCTTTGAAGACCTTGACGTTCCGCCAACGCTCGTTTCCTTTGCGGTCACAACGGACAAAGCGCAAAATATAATTTCGCCTGAATTCAAAAAAGCCGGAGATAAGGTTGTGCTTATCTCTCCCGGATACGATGAAAACGGGCTTCCCGAAACAAAGAGCCTTCTCGAAGTTTTCGGCAAAGTCACAGCCCTTCTCAGAAGCAAAAAGGCCGTTTCGTGCTTCACCCCGGGCTTCGGGGGCGTTGCGGAGGCAGTCATGAAATGCGCTTTCGGCAACGGCTTCGGCTTTTGCTTTGACGGGAGTTTGTCAAATAAGGATATTTTCGGATATAACTACGGCTCGTTCCTGCTTGAACTGACCGAAGACGAAAACATCGGAAAAGCGGTCGGTACCGTCACAAACGACGGCTGCTTCACATACGAAAGCGAGAGCATTATTGCCGACGAGCTTCTCGGTATATACGAAAACAAGCTCGAGGGAGTTTATCCCTGCAATATAAAAAGCGGCGGCAAAACCGAAAACATAAGCTACCGCGCTTCATCCTATCCCGTTCCCGCGATAAAAACGGCAAAGCCGAAGGTCCTCATCCCCGCGTTCCCCGGCACGAACTGCGAATACGACACGGCAAAGGTGATGGCGGACGCGGGCGCCGAACCCGAGATTATCGTAATAAAGAACCTCAGCGGCGATATGATCAAGCGCAGCGCGGAACAGTTCGCTTCATCGCTCAGGACGGCGCAGATGATATTCATCCCCGGCGGCTTCTCCGGCTCCGACGAGCCTGACGGCAGCGGCAAGCTCATAACGGCGTTCTTCCGCAACGCACTTGTTAAAGAGGAGACAGAAAAGCTCCTGAACGAGCGCGACGGACTTATCGCGGGAATTTGCAACGGCTTCCAGGCTCTTATAAAGCTCGGGCTTGTCCCGTTCGGGAAAATAACCGACATGGACTCTCACTGCCCCACCATCACGTTCAACGCGATATCGCGCCACCGCTCTAAAATTGTGAGGACCCGCATTGCGTCAAACAAATCCCCGTGGCTCAGCTTTACACAGCCCGGCGACATTGTGAACGTGCCGATCTCTCACGGCGAGGGCAGGTTCATCTGCGAGCCGGAGCTATTCGGAAAGCTCGCCGAAAACGGCCAGATAGCCACACAGTACGTTGATCTTGACGGGAACGCCACAAACGACATCCACTTCAACCCGAACGATTCGTTTATGGCCGTTGAGGGCATCACCTCTCCCGACGGCAGGGTGTTCGGCAAGATGGGCCACAGCGAGCGTATCGGCTCGAACCTATACAAAAACATACCCGGCAGCTTCGACATAAAAATGTTCGAGGCGGCGGTGAAATACTTTAACTGAAAGAGGAGGACATTTCCATGGCATACTTATCCGACATTGAAATAGCTCAGCAGTGCAAAATGCGCCCCATTGGCGAAATAGCGAAAAAGGCGCATCTCAGCGAAGACGACATTGAGCTCTACGGCAAATACAAGGCAAAGGTCGACCTTTCCGTTCTGAAAAAAGAAAGAGCAAACGGAAAGCTCATCCTCGTTACCGCCATCACCCCCACTCCCGCCGGCGAGGGCAAGACCACAACTACCATCGGTCTTGCCGACGGTCTCGCAAGAATAGGCAAGGACGTTACTGTGGCGCTCAGAGAGCCCTCTCTCGGCCCCGTGTTCGGAGTCAAGGGCGGAGCTGCCGGCGGCGGATACGCTCAGGTGGTGCCGATGGAGGATATTAACCTCCACTTTACCGGAGATTTCCACGCCATAGGCGCGGCGAACAACCTGCTTGCCGCCATGCTCGACAACCACATTCAGCAGGGCAATTCCCTTAACATCGACGTCAAGAAGATCACGTGGAGAAGATGCGTGGACATGAACGACAGGCAGCTGAGAAACGTTGTTGACGGCCTCGGCGGCAAGGCGAACGGCGTGCCGAGAGAGGACGGCTTCGATATCACCGTGGCAAGCGAGATCATGGCGGTGTTCTGCCTGGCCAACTCCATAACCGATCTCAAGGAGCGTCTTTCACGCATTATAGTTGCCTACACCTACGACGACAAGCCCGTAACTGCGGGCGACCTGAACGCCGTTGGCGCGATGACCGCTCTTCTCAAGGACGCGTTAAAGCCCAACCTTGTTCAGACTCTCGAGGGCACTCCCGCGTTTGTACACGGCGGCCCGTTCGCGAATATAGCGCACGGCTGCAACTCCGTTATCGCCACAAAGGCCGCGCTCAAGATGGGCGACTACACCGTTACCGAGGCCGGCTTCGGCGCGGACCTCGGCGCGGAAAAATTCCTTGACATCAAGTGCCGCATGGCGGGCCTCACTCCCGACGCGGTCGTTATCGTGGCAACTGTCAGAGCGCTCAAGATGCACGGCGGGCTTGATAAAAAGCAGCTCGCAACCGAGGACCTCGGCGCGCTTGAAAAGGGCATACCGAACCTTTTGCGCCATGTTTCAAACATCAAAAACGTTTATAAGCTTCCGTGCGTTGTAGCGGTCAACCGCTTCCCCACCGACACCGACGCAGAAATAGATTTCATTATAGCCAAGTGCAGAGAACTCGGAGTGAACACCGTGCTTTCAACGGTATGGGCCGAGGGCGGCAAGGGCGGCGAAGCCCTCGCAAAAGAAGTGGTGCGCCTTTGCGAAGAGGAAAAGGGTGATTTCACCTTCTCGTATGAGCTCGACTCCTCAATAGAGGATAAGATCGAGGCCGTTGTGAAAAAGGTTTACGGCGGAGCGGGAATAAATATACTGCCGAACGCCAAAAAGCAGATAGAACAGCTCACAAATCTCGGTTTTGCCGGTAAGCCCGTGTGCATAGCGAAAACTCAGTACAGCTTTTCCGACGATCCAACGCTTCTCGGCGCTCCCGAGGACTTTACAGTCACCGTCAGAAATGTTAAAATATCCGCGGGCGCCGGTTTCATAGTCGTTCTCACAGGCGAGATACTCACTATGCCAGGTCTGCCGAAGGTCCCCGCCGCCGAGAAGATCGACGTGGACGAAAACGGAAAGATCTCGGGGCTGTTCTGAGCCCCAGGGCATTAGGGATCGGTGTTGCGCTTTGGGTATTGCGTTTTGCGCTTCAGAAAACGCTTCGCGTTTTGATTGGAAGCCGGCGAAACGCACCTTGTAACACGGCTGACCACAGCCGTCAAAAAAACGGAATAATAATATTGCTTATTTTATAGTATTTGAACCAGCTTTGATTTCAAAACCTACATTGATATAATTGAAACTTTTCAGACGGCTGTGGTCAGCCGTGCTACAATACGGTGTGCCCCAAGCGCAACGCGTAACACGCAAAACGCAGCACATTAATCGTTAATCATTAACAGTTTCTCAGGAGGACCACATGGCAAAAATAATCAACGAACCCTCACATACCTTTAATGAATATCTGCTTATTCCCGGGTATTCCTCGGATCAGTGCGTTCCCGCAAACGTGAGCCTGAAAACTCCGCTCGTGAAATATAAAAAGGGAGAAAAACCCGCGATAACCATGAACATTCCTATGGTTTCGGCCATAATGCAGTCGGTTTCTGGCGATAAGCTCGCGATAGCTCTCGCAACCGAGGGCGGCATCTCGTTTATCTACGGCTCGCAGAGCATCGAGGACGAGGCCGCGATGGTGAAGCGGACAAAAGACTACAAGGCAGGCTTTGTTGTGAGCGACTCAAACGTGCGCCCCGACGGTACACTTGCCGAAATAATCGAAATGTGCGCCGAGACCGGGCACTCCACCGTTGCCGTGACCGACGACGGCACCGCGAACGGAAAGCTCATGGGCATTGTGACCGGCAGAGCC
>JAFSWN010000156.1 GCA_017450185.1 Clostridia bacterium
CGCCCGGTTCTTTGTTTTTCATATACTGAGCGAGAGTGGCTATACCCCACGCGCCGCCCTCGGCAGCTGAAGTCATGACCGCGACCGGGACGTTAAGCGCGCCTGCCATAAGCCTCTGCGCGACGCCTTCGGTTTTAAAAAGCCCGCCGTGTCCGAAAAGCTTTTCAACGCTCACGTTCTCTTTTTCGGTGAGTATGTCCATTCCGGCCTTGAGCGCAGCGAACGAAGAAAACACAAGGCTGCGGCACAGATTTTCGAAGGTGAAATTCGCGTCTCTCGAACGCACGAGCAGCGGCCTTCCCTCTTTTATGCCTATAAGGGGCTCTCCCGAAAACAGATTGTAGGATACGACGCCCGCGCAGTCTTTTTCTGCCCTTAAAGCGCTGTTATAGAACCTGTCGTATATCTCGCTCTTTTTGACGTCGAGCCCGAATTCTTTCAGAAGGCCGGAAAAAAGCCTGACGTAGGCGTCGATATCGCCGGTACAGTTGTTGCAGTGAACCATCGCCACAGGCCTTGCGTCGGGAGTGGAGACCATATCTATTTCGGTATATACCTTCGAAAGCTCTTTTTCGAGGACTATCATGGCGAAAACAGAAGTACCCGCGGAAACGTTTCCGGTTTTAACGCATATGCTGTTAGTCGCCGTCATTCCCGTACCGGCGTCGCCCTCGGGAGGACACAGAGGGGCGCCTGCCTTAAGATCGCCCTCGGGATCGAGAAGAAGCGCTCCGGCTTGGGTGAGGTAACCGGCGTTTTCTCCGGCGCACAGGACCCTCGGCAGGAGGTCTCTTATCTTCCATGGGAAGGCGTCTTTTTCATGGAGGCTGTCAAAGACGTCGAGCATTTTCGCGTTGTAATCCTTTGTTTCGCTGTCTATAGGGAACATACCCGATGCGTCGCCGACGCCGAGAGCTTTTTCTCCGGTAAGAAGCAGGTGGACGTAACCCGAAAGCGTGGTCATAAAGGCGATATCCTTGACGTGCGCTTCCTTGTTCAGAACAGCCTGCTCAAGGTGCGCTATGCTCCAGCGCTGGGGGATGTTGAAGCCGAGAGCTCTTGTGAGCCTGTCGGCGGCCTCCTCGGTAATTGTGTTGCGCCACGTGCGGAACGGGACGAGAAGATCGCCGTTTTTGTCAAACGCCAGATAGCCGTGCATCATGGCGGATATGCCTATGGCGCCGATTTTTTCAAGAGTTAAACCGTATTTTGACAAAACTTCGCTTTTCAGCGCTTTGTACGCGGTCTGCAGCCCGAGCCTGACCTTTTCGAGCGGATAAGTAAAAATACCGTCCGTAAGGTCGTTTTCCCAATCGAAATTGCCCGACGCGAGCATTTCGCCGGTGTCGGCAAGCAGCACAGCCTTTATCCTTGTTGAGCCGAACTCAACGCCGAGAGAGGTGCGTCCCTGTTCTATTATATCTTTTATTTCCATTTATTTCTCCCCTTTTACGGCTTTTGCGTAAATTGTTTTATACACGTTATATATCACGAAGCCCGGATTTGACGCGGGCGGTTTTTTAAGGTTCTTAACAAGCGTATAGTCGACCTCCGCAGTTCCCCTGTCCCTCACAGAAGAGAACCACACCGCAAGCCCCGCGGCGTATTCGTAGTCTTCATCGGAAGGTGAAGAATCATTCACACACAGTATGACGTGCGAGCCCGGAGCCTTCTGGACGTGGAACCAGATATCGAGCTTTTTCGCTGTTTTGAAGCTGAGATTGTCGTTCTGAAGATTGCTTCTGCCTACAAGCACCGTAAAGCCGTTCGGAGAAACGAACTCCAAAGGCGGCTGAACGGGGGGGGTTCTGTTCTTGTTTTTCGGGTCTGCCCTTAAGTAGCCCGTTTCGCGAAGCTCTTCCCTTATCTCGGCGAGCTCTGAAACGGTCTCGGCGCGGGTAAGCTCGTCCTGAACGGTTTTAAGGTATTCGAGCTCCGCTATGCCCTTTTCGATCTGCTCGGCAAGCACCTTTTTCGCGGTCTGCGCCTTTCTATACTCCTTATAATATTTTTGAGCGTTCTTCTGCGGCGAAAGCTCGGGATTTGCCTTTATTATCTTTATTCTGTTTTCATCATAGTAGTTTTCGATCTCGTAACTCGAAACGCCCTTGGGCAGAAAGGCTATGTTTACGTTGATAAGCTCCGCCGATACGCGCTTTTCTTCGATCTCGTCCTCATCCGGCAGCTCCTCGCGGCGAACGTTTATCTTTTTGGAGGTGCGTTCGACAAGTGAATTTACCGTCCTGAAAAGGTCCTCCGCCTGTGCTCTCGCCCTAAGAGTTTTTTCCCTTTCTGTGTAAAAGACGTCGAGCGTTTCCGAAAGAGAAGCGCAGCGGTTAATTTTTGCGCTGTTTGCCATAAGCGTGAGAGGCATGAAGGAAAACTCGAGCATATCGCCTTCGTCGCTTGTGAGATAGCAGGGCTTCGCAACGCCGGAAACAAGAGTCTGTTTAATTCCGTCAAATTCTTCGGCAAGCCTTTCGAGCTGCATGGGACTGAGCTCGTTTACCTTTTTATCGCCGAGGCAGACCCTGTAGGCGAGCTCGTGCGACAAAAACGGCGACACGCCCGAAACCGAGCTTAAAACGGCTGAGGAAAGGCTTTTTTCGCCGAAAAGTTTTATTCTGGAAATCAACTCGTCTGTTCCGGCTTCAATAAGGTTCAGCTTGTCCTGAGAGGGAGGAAGAACGTAAGCGCGTTTCGGCAGCACCTCGCGGTAGGAGGATTTTGAAACGTCCACTCTTTTGAGAGAATCGATTATGATACCGTTTTCATCAAGGAGTATGCAGTTTGAATACTGCGCCATAATTTCAACGACGAGAGTCCTTTTCACCCTGTCTCCGATCTCGTTCGTAGCGTCGAGGTCAATAAACAGCACCCTGTCGAGCCCCTGCTGCCTCATGCCGGTCACCACCGCGCCGGTTAAAAGCTTCCTGAAAAGCATGCAGAGCATAGGAGGCTTGGACGGGTTTTGGGGAATAACTTCGGTAAAGCATATACGCGGGGAATTCCCTCCCACCGAAATAAAAAGCCTTTTGGAGCCCGTTCTCGAACGAAGCGAGATAACGAGCTCAAATTTGGTGGGCTGGGATATCTTATCTATTTTGGAGCCTACGGCGAAGGCCTCAAGCTCGCTTTTCATCATATGAAGAAAAAGTCCGTCAAATGCCATTTCACTTAACCGTTAAAATCGGATCGAGCTTTGGATAAAGCATAAAATCGGTTTCAGGGAAAGCCTCCGAGAGCCTTGAAAACAGAGCTTCGGTTACGGGATACTCGGTTTCATAATGCCCTGCGGCAAAAAGGGAGACTCCCTCGGCGGCGGCGTCAAGAAAATCATGGTGGTCGGCGTCGCCCGTTATAAGGGCCGAACAGCCCGCGGCCTTCGCGTCCGAATGAAATTCTCCTCCCGCTCCGCAGCAGACCGCTATCTTTTTAATAGGGACGCCGGAATCTATATATCTCACAGGTCCCCTGAGCTTTTCAGAAACGTAACCCGCAAGTTTCTCAGCCGAATCAGCGCCGTTTATAAAACCGCAGTTCAGAAAGCCCTCAGCATATTCCTCAGGCAGCTTTTCATAATCCATTTTAAGCGTTTCGCAGAGGACGTCGTTCACGCCGCCCTTCGCCTTGTCTAAATTTGTGTGCGCGCTTATAACGCACGTTTCGTTTTTTATAAGCGTCCATAAAACGCAGACGGAGGATATCCGTTTAACGGCCCTGAAAATCACGGGATGGTGGGAAATAATAAGGCCGCAGCCGTTTTCGGCGGCATATTTCGCGCTGTCTTCGGTAACGTCGAGGCAGACGAGGACTTTTTTTATC
This sequence comes from Clostridia bacterium, assembly GCA_017450185.1. GTDB lineage: Bacteria > Bacillota > Clostridia > Oscillospirales > Acutalibacteraceae > RUG806. The sequence goes on from JAFSWN010000156.1 coordinate 3,826, forward strand.
TCTTTTTCCGCGCAGCCGATGATAATTCCGCTGTTGTCCCATGAGCACTGGGAGTCAAACGGGGCTATTTCGTTAATAAATGAATAAATGTCGCCTGCCGTCATTTGTTTTTCTCTCTTTCGTAGTATTCGATGACCTGTCTGAGCGTTTTTTCTTCCTCTTCTCCCCTTCCGACGTTTTTCAGCGCGTCGGCGCGGGTCATTATTCTGCTCAGCTGCTTTTTTACATACTTTACGGCGCCGGGGTCGGCGCTGTTTATAAACTCACCGAAATAACACCGTCCTTCTTCAAAACCGGAGCTTTCGCCGCCAAAGGAAGCGTTTAACGTCAGATAAGTTCTTTTCCCTTCAACGGTGCATATCTCGTTCTTTATAAAGAAGCCGTTTGAAAAAAGGTATCTCCTGACGTCTTCGGTGTGGGTCATAGGCTGCAGTATAAGGTTAAGGCGGCTGTCTTTTATCCAGCCGCATTCGGAGAGGATCTTTACGATAAGCTCGCCGCCCATACCGCATATTATTATGTCTTCGGCTTCGTTTTGCGAAACGTTTTGAAGCCCGTCGGAAAGCCTCAGGTCAATAAAGTGCGAAAGCCCGGAGGCGGAAACCGTTTCAGCGGCGTTTTTCAGAGGGCCTTCGCCGATATCGCAGGCAACAGCCGATGTTATTATGCCGTTTTCAAGAAGATAAACGGGCAGATAAGCGTGATCGGTGCCAACGTCGGCTACTTTAACGCCCTGCCGCACAAATCCGGCGGCGGCAAGAAGGCGGGGACTGAGAGAGATCATCCGTTCGCTTCGAAATAGGCGTTGAGCTCTTCAACGAGATCGTCGGGGTCCACTCCGTGGACCATGCAGGCCTGCTCGATGCTCTCCATGCGGGAAGCGGGACAGCCGAGGCAGTGCATCCCCATATTGAGGAAGAAGGGAGCCACGTCCATATCCGCGTCAAGGATATCGCCTATAAGTGTTTCTTTTGTTACAACCATTGTATATTTCTCCTTTTATATAATATTCTGTCTGGTGTTTGTTTCCGAAATAATGTATTTCGGCCTTTGTTTGCTCTCGGTATATATTCTTCCGAGATATTCTCCGAGAATACCGATCAAAACAAGTATAACGGCGCCGATAAAGAACATCGCAGCCATGATATAGGGTACGGAGCTTATATATTCGGCCGAAACGCTGTTTCGCACGATCCCGTATATAAGCGCGAAAAGCGAGATGAACGCAAAAGCTCCGCCGCAAATAAATCCGAGCCTCAAGGGAGAGTTCGTATAGCCGAGAATGCCGTCTATTGCGTATTTGAAAAGCTTTCTTATGGACCACTTGGTCTGTCCGGCAGCTCTTTCGCGGTTTTCGTGCGGGATCCACTTAACCTTAAAGCCTATCCAGCTGAATATGCCCTTTGAGAACCTGATGTTCTCGGGCAGCGACAGAACAGCCTCAACCACCTTTTTGCTCATAATTCTGAAATCCTGGGCGGAATCGCTGATCTCTATCTCGCTTACCTTGTTTATCACCTTATAGAAGCTCTCCGAAAGCTTGCTTTTGAGCTTGTCTTCTCCGGCTCTGTCTTCTCTTCTCGCGGCGGCAACATCGTATTCGCCGGAATCCACAAAGGAGAGCATCTCCGGGATAAGAGAAGGCGAATGCTGAAGGTCCGCGTCCATTATGCCGATATAGTCAAACTTAACGGCGTAGCTCATACCGGCGAGCATCGCCGCCTCCTTGCCGAAATTGCGGGAAAAGGATATATATTTTACCGCGGGGTCTTTGAGGGCGAGCCCTTTCATTATCTCGCAAGTCCTGTCGGAGCTGCCGTCGTCAACGAAAACAAGCTCGCAGGAATAGTTATCTGAGAGAGATGAAACTACCTTCATCGTCTCGTCATAAAACAGTTCGAGCACCTCCTGCTCGTTATAGCACGGGACCACAAGTCCGAGAGTTTTCATGTTATTTTGCCTCCTCGATCATTCTTATCAGATGTCTTCCCGCCTGCTCCATGAATTTAAGACAAGCGGGATAAAGTTCAAGCGGCATATTGCGCAAAAGCGCGTCGTCCGCTTCAAGGGTTATGTCGCCCCGATAGTCTATATCAGCGAAAGCCTTCGCTATTTCTCCCCACGGGAGCTTTCCCCAGAACGGAGTGATATGAAGGTCGTGAACGTAGTCGTTGTCGTGGACGTGCACACACGTAAGTCTCTTACCTCCGAGCTCCCTGATAAAAGGAGCCTCCTGCTCGTGGACGAGCCCGATATGCCCGATATCCAGACAAACCGTGAACCAGTCCGGATCGAGAGAATCAACGTAGTCGGCAAGCTCGGAAGCGACAGAGCACACGTTCGGCACGATGACGTCCGAACGGTGGTCCCTGCCCCACATATTCTCAACCGCAATTCTTACCCCGGCCTGCTTCGCGTAGGGCAGAAGGCTGTTGTAGAGTTCAAGGTTTCTCTCTTTTTTGTTTTCGGGAAAGAAAACGGGATGCACCACGATGTTTTTTGCTCCTACTATCCCGGCGGCCTCGATGCTCCTTGTGAGCATCGGGAATATCTTTTTGTTGTATTCTTCATCGCCGACCCTGTATGAAGGGAACGGAGCG
>JAFSWN010000157.1 GCA_017450185.1 Clostridia bacterium
GAGTTTTGTGACGTAGTTTGCCGACAAAATTTCATATCCGCTGTTCCTTAGCAGCCTTGCCACGAGCTGCTCTCCCCTGAGGCCGGTTTTAAGGTTCTCGGGCATAGCCATGATATCACCTCGCGAGCTTATCTATTCCGCAGATAACTTTTTTATGAGCCGAAACGTCGTGGACCCTTAAGATATCCGCGCCCTTCAGAACCGCGCAGATATCCGCGGCAACGGTTCCCGCTTCCCTGTCGTCCGCCGTTTTTTCGTTAAAGAGCTCTCCGATGAACCTTTTGCGCGAAAGAGCGCACATAATAGCGCATTCTCCGGTTTTAAGCATATCGAAGCTTCTTAGCAATTCGGTATTCTGGGACGCCGTTTTGGCGAAACCGAAGCCGGGATCGAGGCAAAGCCTTGAAGCGCTTATCCCGAATTCCTCCGCCTTTGCAGTCACTTTGTCAAAAAAAAGCTGTACATGATTAACTATTCCGAGGGGATAGCCGAGCACGTCCTCAGTTTTTGCCCCGCTTTCACCGGAATGCATCAAAATCCATCCCGCGCCGTATTCCTTAATAAAACGCGCCGTTTCGGCGTTAAACTCTCCGCTCACGTCGTTTATTATATCAGCCCCGTTATCAAGGCACCACCTTGCAACGTCCGGACGGTACGTGTCTACCGATATGGGGATTCGGACGTTTTTTCTTATTTCCGCGAAAACCGACTTAAGGCGCCTGAGCTCTTCTTCCTCATCCGCCCTGTCCGCGCCGGGCCGCGTGGAAACGGCTCCGATATCAATGATATCGGCCCCTTCCTCCATCATTCCGACGGCTCTTTCTATCGCCCTGACGGGGTCAAAAAACCTGCCCGCGTCATAGAATGAATCGGGAGTGATATTAAGTATACCCATTATATACGTCTTTTCCCCGAGCGCAAGGCTGCCCGAAGCGTAAGAAAACGAACGCATTACTATCCCCCTTTTTTATGATAATACAATTATTTTTCTGATTTTTCAAGAATATTTGCAAAAAGATTGAAATAAACGGAAAAATAAAGTAAAATGAAAAAAAACTTTGACGGAGGAACAAAAATGAAAGCCGTTATAAGCGTTACCGGAAAAGACAACGTCGGCATTATCGCCGGAGTCAGCGCATACTGCGCCGACAGAGGAGCGAACATAATCGATATCACACAGAGCGTGCTTCAGGAATACTTCGCGATGATAATGCTTACAGAGATAGATAAGCTCACGGTCCCTTTCTCGGATTTCGTTGACGGGCTCAGCGCGTTCGGGAAAGAAAGAGGCCTTGAGATACACACTATGCACGAGGACATCTTCAACACGATGCACCACATTTAACAAGAGGTCAGTCAAATGTTAAACACAGCCGATATTCTTGAAACGATAAATATGATACGGCAGGAAAACCTTGATATCCGCACCATTACGATGGGTATATCTCTGTTTGACTGCGTCAGCGACGATAAAAAAAGATTCTTGACAAACGTCTACGATAAGGTGACTTCAACCGCGCGCGATCTTGTAAAAACAGGCGAGCAGATCGAAAAGGAATACGGAATACCTATAGTGAACAAGCGCGTTTCAGTCACACCCGTTTCGCTCATCGGCGGGAACCATACAGGCGAAACATACGTTGAAACCGCAAAAACGCTCGACAAAGCAGCAAAGGAGCTCGGAATAAACTTTATCGGAGGATATTCCGCGCTTGTTGAAAAAGGCTTCACAAGAGGTTCAACGGAGCTTATTAATTCCATTCCGGAGGCGCTCGCCTGCACCGAACGGGTGTGCTCGAGCGTAAACGTCGCTTCCACAAAGTCCGGAACAAACATGGACGCCGTCAACCTTATGGGCCGGATAATAAAAAAGACCGCTTTCCTCACAAAGGAAAACGATTCAATTGGCTGCGCGAAGCTCGTCGTTTTCGCGAACGTCCCACAGGATAACCCCTTCATGGCCGGAGCCTTCCACGGCGTGGGAGAAAACGAATGCGCGATAAACGTGGGCGTTTCCGGGCCCGGCGTTGTTGCCAGCGCCATCAAAAGAGCGGGCGACGTAGATATGTCGGCCCTTGCCGATATAATAAAGACTACCGCGTTCAAAATAACGAGAGTGGGCCAGCTCGTGGCGAGCGAGGCCTCAAAACGTCTCGGAGTGCCTTTCGGAATAGTTGACCTTTCTCTCGCACCCACTCCCGCCATAGGCGATTCAGTCGCGAGGATACTTGAGGAGATGGGGCTTGAAACGTGCGGCTGCCACGGCACCACGGCAGCCCTCGCGATGCTCAACGACGCCGTTAAGAAGGGCGGCGTTATGGCTTCCTCACACGTGGGCGGACTTTCCGGCGCTTTTATCCCCGTATCGGAGGACGAGGGGATGATACACGCTATCGAAAGCGGCTGCCTTACACTTGAAAAGCTCGAAGCGATGACCGCGGTGTGCTCAGTTGGGCTCGACATGATTGCGATACCGGGCGAAACCGACGAGGCGGTCATTTCGGGAATTATCGCGGACGAAACCGCCATCGGTGTGCAGAACACCAAAACCACAGCCGTCAGGGTCATCCCCGTGTGGGGCAAGGGCCCGGGAGAAAGCGTTTCGTTCGGAGGCCTGCTCGGATACGCGCCTATTGCGGATATAAACATGACTTCTCCGCTGAGATTCATTTCGCGCGGCGGCCGCATCCCGGCTCCGATACATTCGCTTAAAAACTGAATTACATATAAGCTTTCGGGACTGCCGCAAAAACGACAGTCCCTCTTTTTAGCGTCCTCCGGGCTGATTTATTATAAAATCAGGCTCTTCGCACCGGACGTTGGAAACGAAATGATATGACCCTCCTCCGATATCCTTGAGCAGCAGGCACATCCAGCCCCGCGCCTCGGTGTAATCCTCTGTTGATACCGGATAATCGTCATAGTAATAAAGACGAACAAGATCGCCGTCGCGGACCCCGCCGGCAACGTTTATCCGGTTGCTGCCGTACCTCGAGTCCCCGTGTGAGATATAATACGCGTCATACTCCGGGAGGTAGTTAAGCTTGTCTAAATTCTTTTTGTTTGTCTCATCCAAATGGAATCCGGTGTTTTCATAAATCAGCTTGTCAAGAAGCTCTGAAGTTATTTTATATGTGGGGCACATTTCGCTTCCCACTTGCTCATATTCGGGATCGTCCCCGCTGAGGACCGTCATACCTGAGGTATATGTGGACTAAATGAATTCGAAATAATCTATATCCCTGACGTCGGAATAAATCGACGACAAAAAAGACGTGTGCAGGTTTTTATATTGATCCTCACCGTCGCTGTCGGGCCAGTTAAAGAAATACCTGTTGAAAAACTCATACAGGTCGGTTTCCAACAGAGTTTCATTAAACTCCCTGCTCTCTTCCTCGACAGTTTCTCCGCCTTCGGTCGCGTTTTCGGTTATTGATTCGCTCCCGCTTTGAGCCGAAGGAGATCCGGCGTCTTCATTTTCGGCCTTACATCCCGAAAACACGCATATAACGACTGCGGCGACGGCAAGCAAAAGAATCACGGCGGCCAAAGCTGTGGTCCTTGCGCGCTTTGAAATCATTAGAATACGCTCCCTGAGCTCTTTTTTCCCTCCCGATACGCTTGCGGCGGAAATAAACACAGCGGAACCTCCGTTCTTTCCCGAACAAAGCGATATAAGAGCTTTCCCGTAATCCTCGCGCCTGTCCTCCCCGAGAACTTCCAACGCTCCGGCGTCGGCAAAAAGCTCGCAGTCGCGTCTTGAATAATACGCCGCCGCCCAAACTAAAGGGTTGAACCAGTGTACGGTCAGGCACAGGCTTCTGAGAATGGTCCAAAGCCCGTCAAGATGCCTTGCGTGGGCCGTTTCGTGCGCAAGCACGAAACAGAGCTTTTCGGGATCTCCGGCAACGTCGCCGTCAACGTAAATCGTGTTGAAGAAAAGAAAGGACGACGTAAGGCCTCGGACTGAGTAAACTTTTTTACTGCAGCCGCAATCAAGACGCTCTCTTCGGGACCGGATCCTAAAATAAAACGTCAGGTTCGATATCAGAAACACCGAGGCGGTAACTGCGGCTCCGGAAGCCCAAACCAAGAGCAGTATCGTTTTTACAGGAAGAGCTTTTTCAGCTTCTTCCGGATCCGGTGATTTTTCATTCTCAGGCTGAACAAGCCCCTGCCGGATCTTATCTTTTGTTTCATAGTTTATAACAAGCTTTGTTTCGGGTTCCGGTTCAACATCTGCCTGTTCTGGAGTTATTTCGGCTTCCGGCTGTTCGGTATAATAGGGACCTGTGACTTTATTTACAAGGTTTACTACCGAAAAACGGCTGTCCGCTATGTTGAACGGTATAAGCAGCCTTATGAGTACTATCCCCCACAGCGCAAACCTTACGCCCGCGCTCAGCTTTTTGCGGAAAACGGCTCTCAATACGAGCACGGCTATGATAAGGACGCTTGAAGAAACTACCCAGTTGAGGTACGTCATTTTTTCCCACTCCCCTCTTTGAGAGTCTTATAAAGATCGTCGATCTCTTCTTCGCTGAGGTCGCAGCTTTTCGCCCTTGTGCTGATAAGAAGCCCGAGGCCTCCCGTTTTGATTTTTGCCAGAGTATTCTCGGCCTCACGCTTTACGGCTTCATCGCGCTTCAATACCGGATAAAACAGCTTTGATCTGCCGGACGGGTCTACATTGACCGCTCCGTTTTCGGCAAGACGGCTCAGCATACTATTTACCGTAGCTTTGTTCCATCCGGTGTCGTTTTCAAGCTTTTTCACCATTTCACCGATAGTGA
>JAFSWN010000158.1 GCA_017450185.1 Clostridia bacterium
ATAGGTGGTGTAGGAGCCCTCTTTTTTTTCTTCTTTTCTGCCGCGAATAAGGTCCATGAGCATCTCATACGAGAATTCATGCCTCTCTTCGCTCTCGAAAACTGGCTTTGTGAAGCACGAAAAGCTGCCGGTGTGGCAGGCTGGGCCGTCGGGCTCAACCAGAACCACAAGCGCGTCGTTGTCGCAGTCCGCTCTAATGGAAACTATGTGCTGGAAGTTTCCGCTCGTTTCGCCCTTGAGCCATAATTCCTGCCTTGAGCGGCTGAAAAAGCACGTGAGCTCCTTTTCCATGGATATTTTAAGGCTCTCTTTGTTCATATAGGCGAGGGTGAGCACTTTTTTTGAAACGCTGTCCACCACGATGGCGGGGATGAGCCCCTTTTCGTCAAATTTGAGTTCATCGATATTAAGCATAAGTTTTCTCCTATATTCTGACGGGTATACCGTTTTGTTTCATAAGCGCCTTGAGGTCCTTTATTTTTACCTCTCCGAAGTGGAAGATCGACGCCGCGAGGCCCGCGTCCGCGCCGGGGACCTCCTTAAACAGTTCTATGAAATCCTCGGGCCTTCCCGCGCCGCCGGAGGCTATCACGGGAATGCTGACGGCCTCGCACACGGCTTTGAGCATGGGGATATCGAAGCCCTGTTTAACGCCGTCGGTGTCGATGGAGTTGAGTACTATCTCCCCCGCGCCGCTCTCCTGCCCTCTTCGAAGCCATTCAACGGCCTCAATGCCGGTGTTCTCTCTGCCGCCCTTGGAAAAGACCCTGAAAACGCCGTTGACGCGCTTAACGTCCGCCGAGAGGACCACGCACTGGCTGCCGTAGCGCTTGGCGGCCTCATATATCAGAGAGGGGTTCTTTATCGCGCCGGAATTGACGCTGACCTTATCGGCTCCGCTTTTGAGCACGCGGTCGAAATCGTCGAGGCTGTTTATGCCGCCGCCCACGGTGAGAGGTATAAAAACGCTTGAAGCTGCCTCTTTGAGGATGCCTGTGAATATTTTTCTCTCTTCAAAGGAAGCCGTGATATCATAGAAAACAAGCTCGTCTGCTCCGCAGGAGCTGTAGTATTTCGCGAGGTCAATGGGGGAGCTTACGTCCCTTATGCCCTCGAAATTCACGCCCTTGACTACCCTGCCGTTTCTGACGTCCAGACAGGGGATTATTCTTTTTGTCAGCATTTTGCAGCTCTCACCGCCTCGCTTAAAGTTATGGCTCCGGTATAGTACGCCTTGCCGATTATCGCCCCATAGATACCGAGCTTTGAAAGCCTTATGACGTCGTCCATGGAGGAAACCCCGCCCGAGGCCGTCAGGTCCACGCCGAAGCTTTCGCTCAGTCTTTTATAGAGCTCGTGGTTCGTTCCCTTCATGGCCCCGTCTTTGCTTATATCGGTGCAGATAACGGTCTTCACGCCGATATTCTGCATCCTTTGAAAGAAATCGAACACGTTTATTCGGGAAGTCTCGAGCCAGCCCTTCACCGCCACGAAGCCGTCTTTTACGTCGGCTCCGACGGCTATTTTATCGCCGTATTTTTTGACGCACGAAATAAGGAAGTCCTCGTCTTCGACCGCAGCGGTACCGAGTATCACCCGGTCGATACCGGCTGAAATATACTTTTCAACGGTCTCTTCGCTTCTGACGCCGCCGCCCACCTCGCAGAAAAGCCCGCTTTGCTCCTTTATGGCGCAAACGACTTCAAAATTGGGGGTCGAGCCGTATTTCGCACCCTCGAGGTCGACTATGTGGACGTGCGAAGCTCCCTGCTTTTTGAAGTCGAGGGCTATCTCGGGCGGGTTATCGGAATAGACCGTCATTTCATCGTATCTGCCCTTATAGAGCCTTACCGCCTTTTTTTCAAAAAGGTCTATCGCGGGGAAAATTATCATAAGCTTCCCTCCTCGCAAAAGGCTTTAAGGATACGAAGGCCGACTTCGCCGCTTTTTTCGGGGTGGAACTGGCAGCCGAAAACGTTGTCTTTCGCTGCCGATGCGGTGACTTTTGCGCCGTAATCGGTAACGGCGATAACGCTGTCTTCGCAATCCGCAGCGTAATATGAATGGACGAAATAGACGAAATCGCCCTCGTCTATATATTTGAAGAGCCTGTTTTTTTCGACTGTAAAATGAAGAGAGTTCCAGCCCATCTGAGGTATTTTGAAGCCCTTTGGGACTATATCGGAAAGCGGACGCACGCTGCCTTTCAGAAGCGAGAGGCCTTCATATTCTCCGAACTCGAAGCTCTTTTCAAAAAGGAGCTGCATGCCGAGGCATATTCCCAGAAGAGGCTTTCCCACTGCCGCTTCGGCTTTGACGGCGTCCCACATGCCGGTACTGCGTAGCTTTTCCGCCGCGTCGCGAAACGCGCCGACGCCCGGGAGGATCAGCTTATCGGCTTCCCTAAGCAAGGCGGGATCGGAAACGACCTCTGCGTCGGCTCCGATGTATTTAAGCGAGCTTAAAATGGAAAACAGATTCCCGACGCCGTAATCAACAACAGCTATCATCACAGCACTCCCTTTGTGGACGGAATATCGTTTTTGAACGCTTCGTCTATGCTGACGGCTTCTTTAAGAGCTCGGGAAACGCTCTTGAAAACGCCCTCTATTATGTGGTGGGAATTGAGTCCGGCGAGTTTTTTTACGTGAAGCGTGCATTCGGCGGAGCGGACAAAGCCCCAGAAGAACTCTTCGGCAAGCTCGGTGTCGAAATCCCCGACCTTTTCAGTCGGGATATCGCAGTCAAAGTCAAGATAGCAGCGTCCCGAGAGGTCCGCGGCAGTCATGACGAGAGCTTCGTCCATGGGCAATATAAAGCTGCCGTAGCGCTTTATGCCCCTCTTTTCGCCGAGGGCCTCAAAAAAAGCTTTGCCGAGGGAAATGCCGATATCCTCAACCGTGTGATGGTAGTCGACGTCAACGTCCCCCACGCACTTTACCGCGAGGTCGAAACGGCCGTGCTTTGCGAAAAGAGTGAGCATATGGTCGAGGAAGCCGCAGCCCGTATCCACCGAGCTTTTGCCGGAGCCGTCGAGCTCCAGAGCGAGGGCTATATCGGTTTCGCCCGTTTTTCTTGTTATTTCGGCGTTTCTCACAGAATCTCACCTATCCTTTCAAGCAGCGCGTCCATCTGCTCCCTTGAGCCGACGGTTATGCGGTTAAAGTCTTTTATGCGTTCTTTTTCAAAGTGCCTTATAAGCACGCCGCGCTTTTTGAGCTCAAGATACAGCTCTCTGCCGCCTATTTTATCGCTTTTCGCGAAAATGAAATTCGCCTTCGAGTCTGTGCAGGCAAAACCGAGCTCCTTGAGCTTTTTTACCGTGTACTCGCGGTTTTCTATTATAGCGCGGCAGTTATTACGGGTGTAGCTCTCGTTATTCAGCGCCGCGACGCCCGCCGAGGCTGTTATGCGGTTTATGTTATATGGGTTAGTTGAGTATTTTATCGCGTTGAGGTCCGAAATTATGCTCTTATCGGCAATGCCGAAGCCCAGGCGCGCGCCGGCCATGGAGCGGGATTTTGAGAAGGTCTGCACCACAAGCAGGTTTTTGTGGGTGTGGATGAGATCCACCGTGCTCTCGGTGCCGAAATCAACGTAGGCTTCGTCAATCACCACCACGTTATCGGGATTTGAAACGAGGATCTCCTCTATCTGAGAAAGAGTGAGGGCTATGCCCGTGGGGGCGTTGGGGTTGGCTATAAAAATCGTTTTGCCTATGCCCTTATATTTGTTTACGTCTATTGAAAAATCGCTTTCAAGCGGTATCTCCTCATACGGCAGGCCGTTTATCTGAGCGAAAACGGGATAGAAGCCGTAGGTTATGTCGGGGAAAACGGCGGGATGACCCTCGTCGCAGTATGCCATAAACGCGAAATTCAGCGTTTCGTCGGAGCCGTTGTTTACGGTCACCTCGTCTTCACAAACTCCGTAAACCTCCGAGAGCTTTTTTATAAGGTCGCGGCAGTCGGGGTCGGGATAGAGCCTTAACGTAGGAGCCGTTTCGGCGCACGCCTTTATCACGTCTTCGCACGGGGGGAAGGGCGACTCGTTTGTGTTGAGCTTAACGTAGACCTGGTCTCTCGGCTGCTCGCCGGGAGCGTAGGGCTCAAGGTCTTTATATTTTTCGCTGAAGAACCTGCTCATTTGTCGTCCTCCGTTCTGATGACAGCGCTTTTCGCGTGTCCGGTAAGCCCCTCAAGGGAAGCGAAGCGGGCTATATCGTCCGCCACCTTTTTAAGGGCGTCGCGAGTATAGTAGGTATACTGAGTTTTTTTGATGAAGTCGTCCACAGACAGAGGGCTTGAGAACCTTGCGGTGCCGGAGGTGGGAAGAGTGTGATTGGGGCCTGCGAAATAGTCGCCAAGCGCTTCGGGGCAGTTTCTCCCCAAAAAGACGCTGCCTGCGTGGCGTATGCCGTCAAGATACGAAAACGGCTCGTCCACGCACAGCTCAAGATGCTCGGGAGCGATTTCATTCGCTATTTCTATGGCGGTAGAAATACTGTCGGCGACGATTATTTTGCCGTTGTTATCTATGGAAGCTCTTGCTATCTCCTCGCGGATAAGGCCTTTAAGCTGCTTTTCCGTTTCATCGCGCACCTTCTCGGCGAGCTCATATGAATTCGTAACAAGGACAGCGCTTGCCATTTTATCGTGCTCCGCCTGCGAGAGAAGGTCCGCCGCGAGGTATCTCGCCTCGCTTTTTTCGTCGGCAACGATAAGTATCTCGCTGGGTCCTGCTATCATGTCTATTGAAACTCTTCCGAAGACCTGCTTTTTCGCTTCGGCCACAAAAGCGTTGCCGGGGCCGACTATTTTATCAACTCTCGGCACGGTCTCGGTGCCGAAGGCGAGAGCGGCTATGGCCTGGGCGCCGCCGACCTTGAATATCCTGTCAACTCCCGCAACGTGGGCCGCGGCGAGGATGACCGGGTTTATTTTTCCGTCTTTTCCGGGAGGCGTGGTGATGACGACCTCCCCGCAGCCCGCTATTTTAGCGGGGATGGCGTCCATCAGGACGGTGGACGGGTATGCCGCGGTGCCGCCCGGAACGTAGAGCCCCGCCCTGTCCACGGGTATTATCTTCTGTCCGATAACAACGCCCGGCTCGTCGTTAATTATAAAGGAATTTCGCACCTGCCGCTCGTGGAATTTTCTGATGTTTGCGGCGGCGCGCTCGAGGATATCGATGAAATCAGGCTCGACCGCGGAAAGCGCCTCGGCCATCTCCTCCTTTGAAACAGTAAGGGAAGAAAGCTTCGCCTTGTCGAATTTTTCACAGTATTCAAACAGAGCCTTGTCTCCGTTTTTTCTGACGTTTTCTATTATTTCGGAAACAATGCCCTCAACGTTTGAGAGAGGTTCGTTCCTTGCGAATATCTCTTCGTTTTTAACTTCCCCGTATTTTAATATCTTTATCATTTTTCTTCCTCCGTGAGAGCCTTGAGCGACGAAACGAGCGCTTCGATCTGTTTGCCCTTGAATTTGAAGGCGGACTTGTTTGCTATGAAGCGGGCGCTAATGGGAACGATCTCTTCTATCACGCAAAGGTCGTTCTCTTTAAGCGTGGTCCCGGTTTCAACTATGTCCACGATAACGTCCGAAAGCCCTAATATGGGGGCTATCTCGATGGAGCCGTTCAGGTGGATGATATCGATGTCGCGCCCTTTTGAAGAATAATACGAAAGGGCGATGTTTGAAAACTTGGTGGCCACGCGGAGCGTTTTGCGCAAATCGTCCTTAAAGCCGTTTCTCGCGGCGACAGCCATGCGGCATTTGCCTGTCTTGAGGTCCAGAAGCTCGTATACGTCGGGCGAATACTCAAGAAGGATATCCTTGCCCGCCACTCCGATATCGGCGGCTCCCCTCTCAACGTAAATGGCGACGTCTGAGGGCTTTACCCAGAAATACCTTACTCCCTTTTCGGGATTTTCAAAAATAAGCTTGCGGTTTGTCTCCCTTATGGACGGACACTCGAAGCCCGCCTTTTCGAACATGGAATATACCTTTTCTCCGAGTCTGCCCTTCGGCAGCGCTATATTGAGAGTTTCCATCAGCCTTCACCTCCCGCGGTTTCGAGCTGTTCGAGGGCGTCGAGGTAAACGGCGAAGCCTATAGCCTTAACGTTTTTCTTAAGTCTTGTCAGAAGCCTGTCGTACTGCCCGCCCGACAAAACGTAGTTCGGGAGCCCTTTGACGTAGCCCTTGAAAACGATGCCGTTATAATACTTGATGTTGCCCGGAACGGAAAAATCGATATTGACGCCGTTTGTGAGCTCTTCTTTTTTCAGATACGAAACAAGGTCTTTAAGCTCAAGAACGTTTTTGTTTTCGCCGAAAACCTTTATAAGAGCGGGAATGGCTTCCCCGGCGGGGCCGTATATAGCCGAGAGCGCGACCGTTTTTTCGGTTTCGGATGCCGATAAGCCCTCTTTTTCACAGATGCTTTTTATCTCGTGCGCGTTTTTCGCGCAGAGGGCTTCGAATATCCTCTTTTTCGCGTCGGCTGAAAGAGATACGCTGTCGAGGGTTTCGCCTATGAGCCCGTAGTGAGAAACGTCGAGCACTCCGGAGCCGGAGATCTCACTAAGGCTCTGAGAAGCGAGCCTGACAACCTCGCTTATGAGCTCGGGAGTTACTCTGCCTATGCACTCGAGGCCGGTCTGAGTTATCTCCCTGAAGGCGGGCGAGTTTTTCGGCACGCGGTAGACGTTTTCGTTATAGTACACCTTTTTGACTTCGCCGGGGGAAAGGTCGGTGTTTTTGATTATAGAGAGAGTCACGTCGGGTTTCAGCGCCATCAGCTTGCCGGTGGTGTCGGTGAACGTGATGATGCGCTCGCTCTCAAGGAAATCCTTGTTTGAGGCGTAAAGGTCATACTCCTCAAACTTGCTCATTTTATAAAGGGAATAGCCGTTTTCCGCGTACAGCGCGCGCAGCCTCAGCGAAACAAGCTCCTCTGCCGAAAGAATGTCTTCAATCTTCATTTTTAACCGCTCCGCATTTCTCAAGGGCTTTCTTGTAGCCTCCGCGTCCGTAGTTGAGCGCGCGGCTGACCCTGCTTATCGTGGCGGTGCTTATGCCCACCTGCTTTGAAATGTTCTGGTAGTTCTCGCCCTTGGCGAGCAGAACCGCGGCGTCGAGCCGCTGAGCCATATCCTGCAGTTCCTTTATTGTGCAAACGTCCGAAAAAAAGTCGTAGGCGTCCTCAAGGTTGTCGAGCTTAATTATGACCTTGAGCAGCCTGTCGAGCGATTCAGAATAGAATTCCGCCATGTTTATCAAATGACCTTTCAATGATTTTTCACACATTTTAACACTTTACCATGCTAAAGTCAAGAGGAAAAGGCAGAAAATTTCGGATAATATAGTTTAGCATCAATAGACAAAAGAGCGGACTTTTACGAGCAAAAGGTAGAAAACTAATAAAAGAACGAACCGAATACATCAAAAAGATAAATAATAGTTTATTTTTTGTCACATTTTCGTTAAAAACATATATTTATAAATAGGTTGCTTTTCTTAATAAGCCTATTTCGGAGTAAGGCTTTGTTTCTATTCTTGACCTTACGTATCATTTTGTGATATATTAGCTTCAGGAAAGTCTAGAGGTCAATTCCGATTATCTCAATTCAGAAGAAAATCACGGGTTCGGGTATGCTTACTCTGACCTGAACCATGATAAGCAAGCGGAATTGCTTATACTCCGTGACGATCAGCTTCTTTTGGCTTTGTTTACGGTCTGCAACGGGTCACCTGTTCTGGTTGACGCCTTTTGGCCTAAATACAAAGGTTGCACATTAAAAAGCGGCACTGTTATAACTGCCTCCTACGGAGGAATATTATCAAGCTTTTTCTCGATAAAAAAACTCGATGATAAAGGTCAACTGATAACTATTATTAAATGGGGCTGCGAAACGGATATGACTACTGAGGATTCCGAGTATTACCTTCAGTTTTTTAATAACAGCTGCCAAATCTCGCAGAACGAATACAATGCTTTGTCTTCACGCTTTTCTGATTTTTCAAATGAAAAAGCTGCCGCGGTCACAGCAAAAAATAAATATGATTATAGCTCTTTTAATAATTAAGAGAATAAATATGATAAACTTATATGATTTTATACTATATTGTCAGTCATATTCTGAAGAGATAAAGTATTATTTTAACAAAAGAAATGATTCTCTTTTTCCGGCTGAATCAGTATGCCGTATTTTACAAGAATGTAATTATAATTTAACAGAATTAGAATATGATTATGATTTAATCCCTTTATTTTAGGTAAATGTTATAAAGTTTGAAATGGAGTACATACAGAAAACAAAGGTTAAAAAGTATATACTTCATTTTCAAAATATACCTTTTGATCAATACGATACTGAGTTTAATATTTACTTCGACGGAAATGATTCTGTTTTATGTGATTTTGAATCAGCTCTAAAAAAGCAAAT
>JAFSWN010000159.1 GCA_017450185.1 Clostridia bacterium
AACCTCCGCTGTAAAAGGTGTTTTGATGTCGGAAAACGGGCGGATTATACGCACGGCGTCAAGTCCTTTTACCTATATAATAGACGGCGACGCGCGGTTTCTGGAACCGGACGCGTTCTGTGAGTCCTGTTTTTCGGTCATAAAGGAGCTTTCCGAATGCCCAGAATACGAGATCGCGGCGGTCTGTTCCTGCCACGCAAGCGGCAACCTGCTTCTGCTGGACAGTGAAAACCGTCCGATAACACCGATAGTCGGGTGGCAGACGGTCGTTTCGCAGGAGGATATTGACCGCGTTTACACCAAAGAGGAGCAGACGGCGTTCTACCGCACCTCTGGCTGGCCGCTTGGACACGGTATGGTAGCCGCCGATCTCGCGTGGCTCAAAGTCCACCGTCCCGAGCTGCTCGACGAGGCGGCGACGGTCACGATGAGCGCCGAGTATCTGAACTTCCAGCTCACGGGCAAATGGGGAATATCCCACTCGATGGGTACGCCGTCAAGGATAATGGATCAGGAGCGCGGCGTATACAATCGGCCTATACTCGAAAAACTCGGCATAGCCGGAAAGTTCTTCCCGCCGATTTTCGATAAGGGGACGGTGTTGGGCACTGTCCTGCCGGATATGGCGGGCAGGCTTGGCGTTACGGAGTACACAAAGGTAGTCCTCGGAAGCTTCGACCACCCGTCCGGCGCGCTCGGAGCGGGCGTGCTGAACGAAGGAGAGCTTTTGCTTTCCTGCGGTACCTCGTGGGTAGAGCTGTTCCCCGTGTCATCCCGTGAATTTGCCCTTTCCACCGGCGGACTTGTAGACCGTTTCGCTCTTCATGGCGCGCCCTACTGCGTAATGAAGTCATTGACCTCTGTCACCGAGAAGATCAACGCCCGCCGGGTGCATTTCTTCGGAAAAATAACGCACAAGGAATTCGACGAATACATCGCACAGTCGTCGCTCGGCTGCGGCGGACTTAGAATAGATTTTACAGATGATGATTTCAAGAGAGCGGAGAATCACTCGGACGGTGAAATCGCCCGCGCAATCATTGAAGGCGCCGCGCTGATGCTCAAGGATAATCTTATCGCGCTTCGCGAATGCGGGCTTCACGCCGACAGTATCACCGCCATCGGCGGAATTACCAATTCCCCCGTCTGCACACGCGTGCTGTCCGAGGTGCTCGGTCAGGAGATCCGCGTTGTGAACGGTCAATCGGCTGGCGCGGTCGGATCCTGCCTGCTCGCGGGGATGGGGCTCGGCGTTTACCGCGACGAAAAGGATGCGTTTGAAACGATGTACCGGGCAAACCGGGCGTAACGGTTAAGATAGTTTACCGAAAGCATCGGTTGTTTAGGTTGTTTGGTTTAACGTTAAGCATATATTCTTTTCACGAACAGTCGTCGCCGGAGTGTATTATCATTGCGGCCGCCGCGATCAGCACTATAATAAGCACCGCGATCCAGCCTCCGACGGCTATTGCCGCCGCGAGGCTTTTTATTCCGTCCGACATAGCCTTGACCGCAGCTTTCGTCGCCCTTACGACCGCTTTTGTGGTTTCCTTTGCCGACTCAGCAGCCTTCCGTCTTGCCTGTGCGGATCGCTTGGTCGCTTTTTTAGCCGCCTCAACGGATCTCTCCGCGTTTTTAGCGGTTTTGTCCGCAAACCTGATCTTTTCCGGCGCTGAGCTTGACGCCTTTATTGCCCCGTTCTGCGCAAATCGGTCTGACGTTTTAATGTCTTTCTTCATGACATTGAAGGTTTGCCTGCCGCTGGATCTTGCCGTTTGCTTTATGGCTTCCGGCTTTTGCCTGATCTTTACGGCGATTCCTTTGCCGCCGCCGTACATTTCATTGGAAATATCTTCCGCGGCGCTGCGTATTTTGTTCTCCGCGTATTCGTCCGGCGTAAATTGGCTGTTATCATCATCGACCTTCATCTGATTTTGAAAGCGCCCCAGCCCTTGCCTCATTCCTGAAACAAGAGCCGAAGTTTTGTGAGAATAACGCGGTGCGTTTTCATCGGTCTTCATACGTATTTTCTTCAATTCAGCACGCCTCCTATCTTGCGCGGAAAGGATCAACTCCCCGCCGCGCCGTTTTTATGCTCTTTAAGGTTTCCAACTCGACCTTTACCGATGCCCGGACGTGAGCTTCGCGTATCTGATCGGCTTTATCCCGCGCCTTCTGCGAAAGGTCGCCGAAACCTCGAAATGCTTTTTCAAGCATCCTGCCGAGCCGGGATAAAACACCTTTGTCCTGCACAATTTCCTCGCTCTCACGCTTTGTTCTGAATATAAGCAGCGTCCCGACGTTTTTCAGATGATGCTTAACACCGGTTAACTCGGATCGCAGATCTCTGACGATCCGCATATCCCGTTCGGCGTCCTTGGATAGCCTGTCAAAAAACGACGCGAGCCTGTCAAGCGTTTCCGGGATCTTCATAGCTTTTATAGCTGAGAAAAACGCTTCTTTGCCTTTCTCTTTAAAGGTTTTCAGGGCGTTCCCCGCAGATCGGATCAGATTATCCTTTAACCTTACGACAAGAGCAAGTCCCCGCTTTATCCTGTTCTCCGTTTTCTGTATCAGATTCTGGCATTTAGTGCGAACGGAGCTGTTGTGGATAAGACTTATCTCTTCCCGCATTTCCTTCATTTCATTGAGCATTCCGGTCAGCGCGGTTTCCATTTCGGATATATAGTCCATAAGCGCCCCGATCTCCGCTTTTTCCTTATTCATACCGTTCTGTTCAAGCGCGCTGAATAACTCCGATGTCTGCGGATTTGTCTTTAATGCATCCATATATCACATCTCCCCTCTCAATTGTTTTCACAGCTTGTCGTCATAAGCCCGTAGAGCTTTGTGCTTTTCGGAAACCTGTTTACAAACGGAATAAGCGCCGAGCCTATCTTCATCAGCCCCCGTCCCGCTTCCACGTTGGTTATATACGAAAGCTGTGTGTCCGAGATATTAAGCAGCTCCGCCAGCTTCACACGGTCGGTCGACGCCTGATTGAGCATTATTATAAACTCGGAGTTTGCGAGCATCGTCCTCGCCGTGTGACTTTGCAGAAGATCGTCCACGTTCTGCGTAATACCCGTGCAGAACGCTCCGTATTTCCTGACCCGCTTCCAGAGCGTAAACAGAAAATTCGCCGTGTATTCGTGCTGGAACATCAGATATATCTCGTCGATAAAGATAAAGGTGTTCTTGCCTTTGGCACGGTTTGCCGTGACCCTGTTGAGGATGCTATCAAGCACTACGAGCATACCGATAGGAAGAAGCTGCTTACCGAGATCAAGAATGTCGTAGCAGATCAGGCGGTTTTCCACGTCAACGTTCGTCTGCTTGGCGAAAGTGTCAAGCGAACCGTCGGTGAAAAGCTCGATCGCAAGAGCGATATCTTTTGCCGCAGGCTCCTCCTGTTTTAGCAGCTCCGCACGGAACTCTTTCAAAGTCGGAACCGTTCCTTTGTATCCACGCTTCTTGTAGTTGCGGTATATGATCTTCGAACAGCGGTCGATCAGAGATTTTTCTTCCGCTCCAATCG
>JAFSWN010000160.1 GCA_017450185.1 Clostridia bacterium
TATATATTAAGTTCTTTACTAAGTCAATATCTGCGTTCATTATATTATTTTTAACTTAAATTTTCTTGATATTTCAGCACTTGACATAGTTTTTTTTGTTGGTATAATTATATAAAAAACAAAAAGTGAGGAAATATTATGAGCGTAACAAGAGAGAGCTTCGGCTTTATGCCCGACGGGACCGAGATCTATAAATACATCCTCGAAAACGGCAAGGGCACGCAGGCGCACGTTTTGACCCTCGGCGCGACGCTTCAGTCCTTTATCACATCCGACAAAAACGGTGAAATGCGCGACGTACTTCTCGGCTTCGACACCGTTGAGGATTATCTGTCAAAATCAAACTATCAGGGAGCGACTGTCGGCAGGTACGCCAACAGGATAGGAGGCGCCTCGTTTGAGATAAACGGACGGGAATATAAGCTCACCCCGAACGAGAAAAACGTCACGAGCCTCCACTCCGCGGGAGATTTTTCATACAATGCTTGGAAGGCTATAGTGCCCGACGCCGATATGGTCGAGATGAGCTACTTTTCCCCCGACGGCAGCAACGGCTTTCCGGGCAACGTGGACGTTAAGGTAGTTTTCAGGCTGACGGAGGATAATAAGCTCAGCATAAAATACAGAGGGATTTCCGATAAGGACACATACCTCAATTTTACGAACCACTCCTATTTCAACCTGAACGGTTATTCTTCCGGCGACGTCCTTTCGCATTACCTCAAAATAGATTCCCCGTTCATCACTCCGGTCGACGAGCTGAGCATCCCGCAGGGAGATCCGATGAGCGTCGAGGGCACGCCCTTCGATTTCAGGAAGTTCACAAAAATAGGCGACAGAATAGAGGACGACCACGTCCAGCTCAAGATGACCGGCGGATACGACCATAACTACTGCCTCTCCGACAGTCAGGTCCCGCTCCGTGAGGTGGCGCAGTCCTATTCTGAGGACAGCGTAATAAAAATGAAGGTTTTAACCACTCTTACGGGCAAACAGTTCTACGCCGGAAACTTCCTTAAGGGAGCGGAGGGCAAAAACGGAAAGCCCATGGAAAAGCGCTCGGGCTTCTGCCTTGAAACGCAGTTTTTCCCCGACACGCCCCACCGTCCCGATTTCCCTTCGTGCCTCTTCAAAGCAGGAGAGGAGTATTCCAGCGAAACGGTTTTCGCTTTTTCCTGCGAACAAGAATGATTTTTGTTAGCCGGTACGTTTAGAGTTACATATTTTGTATTGACATTTATATTATTTTATTATAATATACTATATAGGCGATTTTACATGAATTCCGGCTTTGTGCCGATCGAAGGTGAAGAGATTGAACCGTAAAGGATTGTCGGCGTTAATTTTGTGCGTTCTGTTCGCGGCGCTCGTTTTCGTTCCCGTCGCGGGAGCCGCCGTATATACTTTTGAAACGCAATATGAATACGATACCGCCGATTACGCTTGGCTTACCGATCTTGTGATAAAGGAGGATATGCAGTCTCTGTCCGGAGTGGCGGGCAGGGTCACCTTGCAGGCGTCGTCCGATTATCCCTACACCGAGACCGCGCAGTCCTTCAAAAACGAGGTAGAAAAATACTGCTCCCTCTACACCCTCGACCGAAGCGCGCTCAAGGCTTCGTATCTTTATTTTGTTGAGCTTCTCGGCTCCGGTTCTTCGGTTTTCGCTTCCCAGGTGAGCGACGACCAGGTGAGGACCTATCTTGAGAGCGTGGGCATAAGCTATCCCTCGGGAAGCGACGCCGGCACCGACGTTCTCGCGAAGGCTCTCTATGTTTCTCTCATCACAGGAGCGTTCTCCGACAGCGAACTTAACGCCGGAATGGCGCTCGAGCAGGCTCTCACGTCCTTTGTTATCAATATCAGCGGCTTCAGCGAGCAGGAGCTCAAAAAATGGGTCCCCGTCGACGGTAAGCTCGATTCTCTCGATTCATACGTGCTCGCGGTTTCCCGTCTCACTCTCTGGTCAAACGGCTACGACGTAACTGCGGATACCGACGAGGAGGAGGTCTATAAGCTGATGGCCGTCATGACCATAAGGAACCTCGGCCTGAGCGTCGGCACCGACGTCGGTTTTACGGAGCTTCAGGCGAAATACACCGCCGCGATGCTCGGAAAGAAATATTCCGTGACCGTCGACCCCTCGAAGCTTTCGTCCGCCGTTTCGTCGGGGACGGCCCCGTTTTATATCCTTCAGCTCATAGGCCGGAAAAACGGCCTTACCGTGCGTGAGGACGCCATGAGCTATGAGGAGGCTTTTGAATTCGTCGCTCAAAACACCGGCGTTTTCGATCTTGAAGAGGACGAGTTTTATGCCGACGTGTTCGACTACGACGTCTATCTTTCAAGAAGCCGCGACAGCCTTTGGCTTTATCCGACGTCCTACTACGGCGGCGTTTCCTCCTCCGCCGTGAGCATAAGCTGCGCGGGACAGGTGCTTCGCGATAATTACTACACCCGTGTTTCCATAGATCCCGACGCTTTTGTGCAGACGATTAATATCAGCGTCGCGGCCATTGTTGACGGAAACGTAAATAAAAACGTATACAATATCACCGTCCATCAGGAACCGGGCGCCGATACCGCGGACGATCCTTCGGGCGACCTGAGCGAAGAAAAGATCTCGGATATCTTAAGCTCCGGAACCATAATCTCCTCTATCCTCGATTCCGCTGGCGTGAGCTCTTCTGTTTCGGAGGCTGCCGCGGTTGTGTTTGTGAAGGCTTCCGATACCGCCAGAAACGCCCTCGCTTTGATCGCGCCGACCTTCGTTAAAACAAATGATAACGCTTCAAATGAGGATGAAGATAAAGTTGAAACCGATCCCGTAAAGGCTTCTCCCGCGGACGCATCCGCGTTTATCGGTATCCTTGACAGACTCGGAACGGCCTCCGACTTTGCTATCGACGGCATCGAGGGGCTGTCTCTCGGCGACAAATTCGCCCCCGGCTTCTTTAAGTTTGACTTTATCACGTTCAACTGATATGATTTTATGAATAAGGATCAGGAGGGAAGAGATAATGAATGAAAAGATCCTTGTGGTTGACGACGACGCCAATATCTGCGAGCTTTTACGGCTCTACCTTACAAAAGAGGGCTACGTCCCGATAATCGTCAACGACGGAATCTCCGCCGTTGACAGCGTTGAGTCGCAGAAGCCCGCTCTGGTGCTTCTCGACGTTATGCTGCCGAAGCTCGACGGCTGGCAGGTCTGCCGCAAGATAAGGCAAAACAGCGATATCCCCATAATTATGATATCCGCGAAGGGCGAGACCTTCGATAAGATTTTGGGCCTTGAGCTCGGAGCGGACGACTATATCGTCAAGCCCTTTGAGGCTAAGGAGGTCGTTGCGCGAATCAAAGCCGTGCTCAGGCGCAGCGTCGCGCCGATGGCCGAACAGCCAAAGGAAGTCAGCTACGACAACCTTTCTATCAACATAACAAATTATGAGCTCAAGGTAAAGGGCGAGTCGGTCTACGCTCCGCCTAAGGAGCTCGAGCTTTTGTTCCATCTCGCGAGCAACCCGAACCGCGTTTTCACCAGGGACCAGCTGCTTGACGAGGTGTGGGGCTTCGATTACTACGGCGACAGCCGCACCGTTGACGTTCACATCAAGCGCCTCAGGGAAAAGCTTGAGGGCGTGTCCGACAAATGGGAACTCAAAACTGTATGGTCGGTCGGCTATAAATTTGAAACAAAGGATGTCTGATATCCTGATTACAGGTGAGTTGTTTTGGTGAAACTAAAAAAACGCAACCCGGGCAGTATGTTCAGAAGGTTTTTCTCCTTCACAACGGTAACCGTGGTTTTCTGTATCATGGTCGCATGCTTCTCGCTTCTGTTTTTTTTCGTCAATTTCTGGAGAAACGACAGGCTCACCAGGCTTTCCGATGACGCTCTGAGTTTATCCCGGAGCGTTTTATCTATTTGCGCGGTAAACGGAATAACGGAGATAGACGGCGGCAATATTGAGCTGATAAAAAACGCTTACAGCGCCTCTGGGTCCCCAGACGCGGAGATGTTTATCGTTTCAGGCGACGGAAAGGTTATTCTCTGCAAAGAAAAGGTTCAAAGCGGGAGCTGCATCATTCATGAGCGCGTGGCTTTCCCTCAGGAGCTGCTGGTGGGCGCCGAAAACGTTTATCCCGTAACTCTTTCCGAACAGACCGAGCTTGATTTTTACGATGAAGGCGTTTTCCTTTCGGTTCTTTCGGTGCATCTTTCGGCTGAAGCGCAGTATTATATAATAGCGGTGCAGGACGTAAGCTCCGCCTATATCCCTTACACTACAGAGTTTTTAAGGATGTTTTTGCTGACGTCTCTGTTTGCGGTTTTCGTCGCCTTTATCGGAGCTCTAATTTCCTCCTACCGTATGGTCGCTCCGCTCAAAAAAATGACCGCCGCCACAAAAAAATACGCAGAGGGAGACTTTTCTGAGAGGATAAAGAGCGCCGACACCTACAGCGAGCTTGCCGAGCTCGGGGCTTCCTTCAACAGCATGGCCGAGAGCCTTGAGCGAATCGACGAGTCAAGGAGCATGTTCGTTGCGAACACCTCGCACGAGCTCAAAACCCCTATGACGATAATAAGCGGCTTCATCGACGGCATCCTCGACGGGACCATTCCTCCCGAGGATGAAGAAAAATACCTGAAGATAGTTTCCGAGGAAACCAAGCGTTTATCCCGCCTTGTAGTGGCGATGCTCAATATTTCCAAGATAGAGGCGGGGAAGCTCGAGCTTTCCCTTTCAGACGTAAGGCTCGACTCCCTCATCCTCACAACTCTTTTGGGCTTTGAAAAAAGCCTTAACGACAAGCATATCGAGGTGCTGGGGCTCGAAAGCCTCGAAAGCGTCACCGTTCTCGCGGATGAAACGCTCGCGGGGCAGATATTCTTCAACCTTGTCGACAACGCTTTCAAGTTTACCCCCGAATACGGCATAATCCGCGTTCAGCTTTACGAGGAGCGTAAAAACGCCGTTTTTAAGATAAAAAATACCGGTAAGGGTATTCCGGAGGAGGAGCTTTCCTTTATTTTCGACAGGTTCTACAAGGTCGATAAATCGCGCGGGCTCGATTCAAAGAGCTTCGGCATCGGGCTTTATATCGTTAAAAGTATAATAGAACTCCATCACGGAACAATAAACGTTGAAAGCTCCGCTTCCGACGGCACCGAATTCACCGTTACGCTTCCGATAAAAAGAAACGCTGAAGAAACGTGAAATATATGAAGAAACGTGAAATATATAATGTTTTTTATATTTATTTAAATTATATTTAATGTTCGCTCCCTATTATTATATTTCAGAAAAGATTTGAAACGAAAGGAAACATATCAGATGAACGACGAAATCAACAACA
>JAFSWN010000161.1 GCA_017450185.1 Clostridia bacterium
CTATCTCTCAGAATTCCTTAGAACCGGTGTTGACGTCGCAAAGATGCGTTATCTTGTGCTTCATCAGCGGATGGTCGAATACCGTAAGGTTTTTATGTCCGTTCATTTCTTTATCATCCTTTCTCTTCACTGAGAACAATTATAAAATCTAAACCTGCGTGTGTCAAGTTTTTATTGCGCGCTTTTTATATAAACGTATATGAGTCGCGCCTGGTTTTTGTTCTATGGGTGTGTTACAAGAATAGGGGCTTGATTTTTTGCCCGTTCCATTATAAAATGGAAACGAAATATAAAAGGGGGGAGCATTTTATGAAAAAGAAGCTTGCTGTTATAAGCGGAGCCGGGACCGCCGTTATCTGCCTTATAATGAATTTCTTCCTTATCCCGAAAATAGAGGCTGGCACGAACGGCGTCAGATGCTTCGACATGAATTTCCTCTACGGCAATGAGACCGCGAGGGAGTTCCTGAGGCTTTTAACGGCGGACGGCAGAAGGACGTATCTGAACATACAGCTTCCTCTCGATTTTATTTACCCCGTTTTCTACTGTGTGTTTTTCTGCTTGATGATATATATGCTCTCAAAGGGCAAAAAGGGGCTGCTTGTTTTTCCGGCGCTTCTCGCCGTGGCGGACTACGCCGAAAACGTCTGCGTTGAAATAATACTTCGCTCCTCAGAGCCGTCGGACCTCCTTCTGACCTTTGCGAGCGCCGCGACAACCGTTAAAACGGCGCTTATGTATATCACTATACTTATCGTTATCGTCCTTTTGATAAAATACCTCGTTCAAAAAAGAAAAGCGAAAGCGCAGCAATAATAAAATAAACGAAAGCGGTAAAAATACTATGGCAAAGATACTTGTGAGCGCCTGTCTTCTCGGGTGCGAATGCCGTTACGACGGCAAAAGCTGCAAAAACGACGCCGTTCTGGCTTTGAAAGCTGAGCACACCCTTTTTCCCGTGTGTCCCGAGCAGCTCGGCGGGCTCCCGACGCCCCGTCAGCCCTCCGAAAGGCAGGGCGATAAGGTGGTAATGAAAACCGGCGTGGACGTCACGAACGAGTATATGAAGGGCGCGAACGAGGCTTTGAGGATCGCGAAAACGCTGAATATAAAAAAAGCCGTCCTCAAGGCCAATTCCCCGTCGTGCGGGAAGGGCGTTATTTACGACGGCAGCTTCACGGGCCGAAAATGTCCCGGAAACGGAGTGACAGCGCAGCTTCTTTCGGAAAACGGCATAGAGGTTTTTACGGAAAGCGAAACGGAGCTTATCTGAAATCTTCCGGCCGGTATAAAATTTTGGCGTATTGACACGGCGGCAAAAGTATATTAAAATGAGAATGTAAATATATAAAGGAGCGATCGAAATGGACGAATACGGCCCCGATATAGTGACCGTTGTCGACGACGACGGCGTTGAGCATGAGTTTGAGGTGCTCGACAGAATAGAGACCGACGGCGATAAAAAGTATATCGCGATGATCCCCGTTTATGATAACGACGAGGATTTTCTGAACGACGACGGCGAGCTCATCATCTTAAGAGTTATTGAAGAGGAAGGCGAAACGGTGCTCGAGCCCATTGAGGACGACGACGAGTTTGACGAGATAGGAAAAATTTTCGAGGAGCGTCTTTCGGAGATGTTCGACATTTCGGAAGACGGCGAATAAAACAAAACAGGCTTTATTCCTGCGTTGTGCGATAAAAGGATAACCAATATTAACCCAACACACATTTTTAAGGGGTCCTGATACTCTGTCCGCGGATTGCAGACCTCCCGGCTTTTGCCGGACGAAGGGAGCGCGAAACGGATGGGAGGACACCCACCTGCTTGAGAGCAGGTTATTATTGTTATCCGACGGCAACGCGGGGTTTTTTGTTTTCAGGGAGGAAGAGAAATGGAAAAGGAACGCTCAAAGAAGCTGAAAAAAACAAAAACCGCAATAGCGGCCATTGCGTGGGTCTTAGCTTTGACTGCCGTCTGGCAGCTCACTGGCAGGAGCATAACCGAGGGCAGGACGCTTACATATCTTTTAGGGACCAGCAGGACCCTTATAGCCCACAGGGGCTTTTCCGCGCTTTACCCGCAGAACACCGTCCCCGCCTTTGAGGCCGCCGCAGAAAACGGGTTCGACGGCTTTGAATTCGACGTGCACACCACAAAGGACGGCGTGTGGGTGGTGCTGCATAACGATACCGTCGACGAGATGACGAACGGCAGCGGGAACGTTGCGGATTATACCTACGACGAGCTGATGATGTTCGATATAGACGCCGGGAACGGCGTTGAGCGCTACGAAAACCTTAAGATTCCGACTCTTACTGAGGCGCTCGACGTTTGCGCCGAAAGCGAAATATTTCCCGTTATAGAAATCAAAAGCTGCGATCCTTCGTATTTTCCCGACCTTCTCAGAGAGGTCTATATACGCTCGCTCGAAAAAAGAGCCGTTATCATTTCATTTGATATGGAATATCTTGAAAAAATAAGGGAGCTCGACGGCGATATAGAGATGCTGTATCTGACGCATAAGCTCACAAAAGACGACGTCGACAGGTGCGAAAAATTAGGTAACTGCGGCGTGGATATCGAGATAAAAAACTCCATAAAAACGCTTTCCGCTATACGGTACGCAAGGGAAAAGGGCCTCAGGTGCGTTTCGTGGACCGTTGACCTGCCGGTCCTCGCGGACCTTTCCCATTTTCTCGGGATAGACGCCATAACTACAAATAAAATAAGGCACAAATAAAAACTTGTTTTTTTGTTTTCCGTGTGATAATATAAATAAAAAAATACAGAGGAGCGTATTATGGGAAAGCTCAACAATATTGACAAAAAAGCCTCCGAGAAGGGCAAGGGTCTTGAGACCGTCTGGCAGTTTGTAAAATTCATCTTTGTCAGCCTTCTCGCTATGATAGTGCAGTTCACACTGCTCAATACCCTTAAATTCATCCCGCAGATAAACACGATGTTCAACGACGCCCAGTCGAGCGCGCAGATAGTGGTATACGACAAGGAAAGCGAAATAAACAAAGAAGAAAAGCTTATGGGCAAAAAGGTGGCTGTGACCGCGTCGCTTGCGGGCGATCTCGATACCGAAATAGATATGGAAATAACCGAATTCGCAACCGGCGAAGAGGCTTTAGCCGCGCTTAAGGCGGGAAACGTTGATTGCGCGATAGTGGACTACGATACTTCAAAGGACTTCCTGAAGGAAAACAAAAAGGAATTCGCGAAATTCCAGCTCCCGAGCGAGAAGGACTTCCACTGGCTTTCGATCTTCTTCTGCGCTGCCGAAATAGGAGGCCTCGCGTATTTCATCATCAATAACGTGGCGAACGTCGCGGCTCAGATCGTTTCGTTCTTTGTAAACCGCGAAAAAACGTTCAATTCGAGCGCGAACGTCGCCGTAACGCTGCCCATATACATAATTTTTACACTGGCGCTTATAGCGTTCTCGGCATGGCTGAACCCGACGCTCAAGAATTCGTTCGTGGGGATGGGCCTCGGCGACGACCTGTCGGCGAACGCTGCCACGATGGTGTGCTCCGCCGTGCAGTTCTTCCTCTATTTCCCGGTGGATAAAATACTGTTCCATAAGAAAAAAGAGGAAGCGGAATAAAAAAATCTCCCCGGAGGGAGTCCCGACATAAGGAAGTAAGTGAATATACCCACTTGACATCTTTCTGAAATGTAAGTGTCATAGTGGGTTATATACTTTCTGAGAGTCTTTCTTTCGTTTATTATTCCGGCTCGTAAAGAGCTAAATTGTTCGCTTACGCTCACAGCTAAATTGAAGTCTTGCGACTTCAGCTAAATTGAAAACCTGCGGTTTCCAGCTAAATTAAATTCGCCATTCAGCTCGCGCAGCGAATTTAGCTCCCGAAGGGAATTTAGCTGACCGCAGGTCAATTTAGCTCGCCGCAAGGCGAATTTAGCTGCGGCACACTTCCTTACGGAAGGTGCCGCGAAGGGGAGTTTTTTTTAATGATGAAAGAGGAAAGAAAAAAGATGAAAGAAGGAAAACGCTTCGCGTTTTGAATTTATTAACACTAAATCATATTTCCGTAGCGCGGCACACCGTGCCGCAAAGAAAGAACCCGATTGCAGTTTTTTCAGAATAACACTTTGCATCATAACATGCCGTTTACATATATCGGCTCTGCCCGGGCGGCACGGTGTGCCCCGCTACCCGTTTTTCATCTATTTTTTTATTTTTCGATCTA
>JAFSWN010000162.1 GCA_017450185.1 Clostridia bacterium
AGGTGTTTGATATATGAAAAAAAGACTGCTGACCGCACTGGTGGGAGTCAGTATCGCCGTGGCGTGGATGTTCACAGCCTACACCCCGGCTTACGCCGTAATTATGGCCGTTGTCGCGGCAATCGGAGTATACGAGATGCTCAAGGTCTTCGGAGTGAAAAACAAGGTGTTTTTCGCTCTTTGCGAGATCGTGGGCATTTCAGTGGTTTTGTATGCCGACTATAAAGACAAACTATCGCTGCCGATGTTCCCGGTCATAACCGCGATAGTGCTTGTATCGCTGATAATAATGGTTTCGGATTTCAAGAACCTGAAATTCGAGCAGGTGGTGTGTTCGCTGTTTTCAGCGCTGCTGATACCCGCGGCGCTTTCAACAGTGGTCCTGTTCAGAGACGTCTATAAAACGTTCCCGACGGTTTTCGGAAATCAGGCCGACGGCATCTTTTTGATACTGTTCGCGTTCTTCTGCTGCTGGATAACCGACGGCTGCGCGCTTTTCGCGGGAAAGGCTCTCGGCAAACACAAGCTCGCGCCGAATATCAGCCCCAACAAAACAGTTGAGGGCGCCATAGGCGGAGTGCTTGGCAACATTGTTTTCTGCATAGCCCTCTGGCTCGTATTTAAGTATAAATTCAATCTTTCGAGTTATATTAACCTTATATGGGTCATAGCTTCGGCAGTCGCGCTTTCAGTAATAAGCATGTTCGGCGATCTCGCCGCTTCCACCATAAAGCGCCACCACGGAATAAAGGATTTCGGGAATCTTCTTCCCGGGCACGGCGGAGTGATGGACCGCTTTGACTCGTCGATATTCGTGTTTTCCGCGCTGTACGCAGAGGTCGCGGTTATGGGATATATCATCGGAGGCTGAGGAATGAAAAAGGATATCTGCGTTCTCGGCTCCACCGGCTCCATAGGAGTTCAGAGCCTTGACGTTGCCGAAAAATCGGGCTTTACCGTTTTGGCGCTGACGGCGAACAAGAATTTTAAGCTTATTGAAGAGCAGATAAGGAAATTCAAGCCGAAAAGCGCCGCGCTATACGACGAAGAAGCCGCGAAAGAGCTGAAAATCAGAGCCGCCGACACCG
Organism: Clostridia bacterium; assembly: GCA_017450185.1. Classification (GTDB taxonomy): domain Bacteria; phylum Bacillota; class Clostridia; order Oscillospirales; family Acutalibacteraceae; genus RUG806. Next base: position 1,089 of record JAFSWN010000162.1, read on the forward strand.
GCACGAAAATACTTTCGGGCGAAGAGGGCGTTTGCGAATGCGCGGCCGAAAACCGCGCGGACGTTGTTATCGACGCCATCGTCGGCCTTGCGGGCCTTAAGCCGGCGCTTTGCGCCTTGAACGCGAAAAAAGACCTTGCACTTGCAAACAAAGAGGCTCTTGTTGCCGGAGGCAAGCTCGTGCTCAACGCCGTTGAAAACGCCGGAGTGAAGCTTCTTCCGGTTGACAGCGAGCATTCGGCAATCTTCCAGTGTCTGCAGGCAAGCCCTCCGAACAGGGCGCTCAAAAAGATAATACTGACGGCTTCGGGCGGGCCGTTCTTCGGAAAAACGAAAGACGAACTGAAAAACGTGACCGCGGCCGACGCGCTCAAACACCCCACGTGGGACATGGGCGCCAAGATCACGATAGACTCGGCATCGATGTTCAACAAGGGCCTTGAGCTCATCGAAGCGCATTTCCTTTTCGGCATGGACCCCGAAGACATTGATATTGTAGTCCACAGGGAGAGCATAATCCACTCGCTCATTGAATTTGACGACAATTCCGTTTTGGCCCAGCTCGGCGTTTCGGATATGAGGATACCGATACAGTACGCTCTGACCTACCCCGAGCGCTATCCGTCTCCGGTCAAAGAACTGAACCTTGCCGACGTGGCGACGCTGACGTTCTATAAGCCGGACTACGCAACCTTCGACTGCCTCAACATCTGCAAAGAGGCAATAAAGAGGGGCGGCCTCTTCCCCGCCGCGGTCAACAGCGCAAACGAAGAGGCGAACAGGCTTTTCAGAGAGGGAAAAACCGGATTTTTACAGATCGCCGAGCTCATACGCACGGCATTTAACGTGACTTCAGACAAAAAAGACTATACGCTAAACGATATATACGAAACCGACCGCGCGTGCCGGGACGAAGTCCTCTCGGCGGCGGGAATTACGAGGTAACCGATGATCAATAATTTACTTTCGCTGACGCCCGGAGCTGTTTGGGGCAAGGTGTGGCCCATACTTTTCGCGATACTGTTTTTCGGAATAATCATCGCTCTGCACGAATTCGGGCACTTCATCACCGCAAAGCTTTTCGGCATCAAAGTCAACGAGTTTTCAATAGGCATGGGACCCGCTCTTCTCAAAAAGAAAAAGGGCGACACTCAGTATTCATGGAGGCTCTTCCCTATCGGCGGATTTGTGTCGCTCGAGGGAGAAGACGAGGTATCGGAGGATCCTCACGCGTTCGGCAACCAGAAGGCGTGGAAAAGATTCATAGTTATAGCAGCGGGGGCTACGATAAACATAATTCTCGGGCTTGTGCTCGTGTGCGTGATGCTCTTTTCCGACGGCGAAATGCCAACAAGGACCGTCAGCGACGTTTCACAAGAGATGCTTTCGGTATCGGACGGGATAAAGGTTGGCGACGAGATACTGAGAATAAACAACACAAAGGTGTTTTCGGCAAGAGACCTCTACTATGACCTCTACCGCGACTCCGACGGAAAATACGACGTTGTTATTAAGAGAGACGGAGAAAAGATAGAGCTTAAAGACTTTCCCGTTTCTTATTCGGCGGAGCAGGGCTACTGCGACTTTATCGTGGGCTACGGAAAAACCACTCTTCTTAACGCTCTTCCCGGCGCTGTTAAAGAGACGGTGTCGATGACCAAGCTCATCTGGCTCAGCCTTATCGACATGGTGAGGGGCAAATACGGCCTTAAGGATCTTTCGGGACCGGTGGGTACAATAGAAATAGTTGCCGAAACAGCGAGCAGCGCAGTGAGCGAATCTAATTATTCGATGGTGATATTCATACTCGCGTTCATAACTATCAATATCGGCATAGTAAACCTCCTTCCCCTCCCCGCTCTCGACGGAGGACGGCTGTTGTTTATCTTCATTGAAATAATATTCCGCAAGCCCGTTCCGAAAAAATTCGAGGCATGGGTGCACGCCGCTGGATTCGTGCTTCTTATTGGGCTTATGATATTCATAACCTTCAACGATATTTATAATCTGGTAAAAGGATAAATATGGGAAGCAAAAAACAGATAAAAGCCGGAAACGTGCTTATAGGAGGGAACGCTCCCGTGAGCGTGCAGTCGATGTTAAACTGCCCCTCGGGCGACGCGCAGGCCTGTGTTTCACAGGCAAAAGAGCTTGAGGCCGCCGGATGCGAGATAATAAGGGCAACCGTTCCGGATATGCAGGCTGTTAAAACTATAGAGGCTCGGAAAAACGCCGTCAGCGTCCCGATCGTTGCCGACATACATTTCGACTACCGGATGGCGCTCGAGGCCGCAGAAGCGGGAGCAGACAAGATAAGGATAAATCCCGGGAACATCGGCTCCGACGACAGAGTCAAGGCCGTGGCGGACAAGTGCCGGCAGAAGAACATACCCATAAGGATAGGCGTGAATTCCGGTTCGGTTGAAAAGCACATACTGAAAAAATACGGCTCTCCCACGCCCGAGGCGCTTGTTGAGAGCGCGAAATACCACATAGAGCTGCTCAACAGATTCGATTTTGACGATATAGCCGTCTCTCTTAAATCTTCAAACGTCAAAACAGCGGTTAATGCCTACAGGCTTATGGCCGCCGAAACGCCCTATCCCCTTCACATTGGTATAACGGAAGCCGGCACCGAAAGGATGGGGCTGTTAAAATCCGCCGCCGGAATAGGGAGCCTGCTGCTTGACGGCATTGGCGACACGATAAGGGTCTCTCTTACGGCTTCTCCTGTCAAAGAGGTCTACGCTGGGTTCGACATACTCAAAGCCGTCGGCGTCAGAAAAAAGGGACCGGACCTTATTTCCTGCCCCACCTGCGGCAGGACGAAGATAGACCTCATTTCTCTCGCTTCACGCGTTGAACAGGCGCTAAGGAGCTGTGATAAAAACATAACCGTGGCAGTTATGGGCTGCGTTGTGAACGGACCCGGCGAAGCGTCGCACGCCGACATCGGCATTGCAGGAGGAAACGGAGAAGGACTTTTATTCAAAAAGGGTGAAATCATAAAGAAAGTCAGAGAAGAAGATCTTTTCGACGAGCTTATGACGGAAATAAAAAGGCTGTAAAAAGCAATTTCGGGGGTAAAGACAAAGATGAGGACCTCAAGGATCCTGAAAACAGCCGCGGTCATACTTCTGAGCGCGGTGATATGTTCGTCGCTGAGCCTCGGCGCGTTCGCGGAATACATAAACACGTTTCGTAACACCGGCAACGCGAGAACGAACATCGTCGGAGTGGCGAAAACCCAGATCGGATATGCCGAAGAATCGGATTCATCAACAAAATACGGAAAACTGCTTGCAAATCCCAACGCACCGTGGTGCACCGCCTTTGTTGTGTGGTGCGCAGAGCAGGCGGAGGTTTCATCGCAGGTCGTACCGAACACGGGTTCAACAAACGAATTTCGGGAGTTTTATGAAGCAATATCCTGCTATTACCGCTCGGGAGCTTACGGCGGAGGCTATTCACCGGTTCCCGGAGACATCGCTTTTTTCTCAACGGCGGGAAGTCTTGTTGATATTAGCAGCATTGGCATCGTTACCGAAAACAACGGAAAAACCGTCAAGGTCATTTCGGGAAACGTCAACAAAAAAGTTGCTCAGCAGTCCTTTTCACTTACCGACAAAACCATTGTGGGATATGCTTCCCCTCAGTATTATCTCTGCGAGCCGAAGGGTATCGTCAGCAACAAAAGCACCGGGTACTACACGGTAAACGCGTCTCCGTCGCTGCGCCTAAGGGAAAAGCCCGACATCGAATCAGAAATACTCGCAGCTATCCCGAACGGCACGAAGGTCTACGTTTCAAAATCCGACGGCAACTGGGGATACGCGTCATACGACGGCAAATCCGGCTGGATCTTCCTTGAATACTGCGACTATACCCCCGTTGGGAACGGAAAGAGCATTTATCTTATTGCCGATATTTCACAATGGAACGAGCCGAGGCTTTTGAAATGGGATAAATTCAAAGCCTGCGGGATCGAGGGCGTTATTCTACGTATAGGAGGCAGATACTACGGCCCGAGCAAAGCTCTGTATTCCGACAACGATTACATAGCTCACTATAAATCCGCAAAAGCTGCCGGATTGCACGTGGGCGTTTACTTTTTCAGCTACGCCCTGAACAAGGCTCAGGCTCAGGAGGAAGCCGACTACACGTTGGCGCTCCTTAAAAAAGGGGACATGGAGCTCGATCTGCCGGTATTCATTGATATCGAGGACTACACCGAAAGCAACGGAAGCGATCTCCAGCACTACAAAGCGGGAAAAACCGCCTGCACAACGGTGGTAAACACCTTCTGCGACGCAATAAAAAACGCGGGCTATTATCCCGGAATATACTGCACCAAGAGCTTTGCGGAAACGCTTATAGACGCCTCCGCTTTCACGGGAAGAGCCGTTTGGATAGCTCAGTACGGCGTTTCAAAGTGTACGTACAGCAGAAACTACGACATGTGGCAGTACACAAAAAGCGGCAGAGTGGAAGCTTTTTCAGGCAAACTGGACCTAAGCTATTGCTACACCGATCTGCCTGCTCTTATTAACAATACCCCGCCCGTTGAAAGCTACGGCGAACATATTGCGGGCGAATGGAAAACAACCAAAGCCCCGACATGCGTCTCCGAAGGCTTAAGACAAAAAACCTGCGTTGACTGCGGCAAGGTCCTTGTGACGGAAGCGATACCTAAGGACGCGCACAAATACTCAAAAATCCAGGTAGAGAAAAAGGTTTCGCTAACTTCGGACGGATCGATAAAATACACCTGCGCTAATTGCTCCGCTTCGTTTACCGAAACAATAAGCGCCCCCGTTTACTGCGACGCCGATCTTGACGGCATGGTCACCGCCTCCGACGCGAGGCTCGCGCTGAGATACGCGGTGGGACTTGAAAAGCTGCCGGACGCGTCCCTTACCGCCGCCGACGCAGACAATTCAAAGAGCGTCACCTCCGCCGACGCGAGACAGATATTGAGGATAGCCGTTGATCTCGACGACGCAAAAAAAACAATGGAATTGTATTACTGAACAATACTCTGAAAAAACGGACGTTCGGTTCTGCCGGACGTCCGCTCGTTTTTTAAAGCATTTATGTCAGTATTTGAAGCCGAGTTCAAGCGCGGGCCCGCGTGAAAAACCGTCCGCGAGCTTCACCTCGGCGCCGGAATCGGACGATTCATGGAAAGCGCACATTAAATCGAGTACGTGGAAGGTCTGAGCGCAGTTCGCTCGAGGGGTCCTGCCGTCCCGAAGCGCAGCGCACATATCCGCAACGCCTATGCCGCGGCTGTTTTCGCGGTAATCGTAAACCACGGGGACCTCTTCATAGCCCGAGCCGGAGCCGCGCATGAGCTTAACGGGGCCTCCGAAGCCGTTCGGGTCGGGAACGATGACGCTTCCTCTTGAGCCGAACACCTCAACGCACGCCTGATGGTCGTCGAACACGTCGAAGGTGGTGGTGAGCGTGCCTATAGCGCCGGAGGCAAATTTCATAAGGCCTGCAATGTGCGTGGGGACCTCAACGTCAATGAGAGTGCCTCTGAGCGGTTCGCTCGTAATGAGCCTCTGAGGGAAGGTTATGCGGGTGTAAGCCATAACGCTCTCGACTGCCCCGACAAGATTCACAAGGCAGGTCAGATAATACGGGCCCATGTCAAACATAGGGCCGCCGCCCGCCTGATAATAAAACGCGGGGCCGGGATGCCAGGACTCGTGCCCGCGGCAGCGCATCGAGGCGTTCACTGCCACAACGTCGCCTATCCAGCCGTCGTCAATGAGCTTGCGGCAGGTCTGTATCCCGCCGCCCATGAAGGTGTCCGGCGCGCCTCCGAGGAGCAGCCCCCTTTCTTTGGCAAGCGCAACCTGCTTTTCGCCGTCCTCCCTGCATATCGCGAGGGGCTTTTCGCAGTAGGCGTGCTTTCCTGCTTCAAGAGCCATGAGGTTCACGGGGCAGTGCTGGTCGGGAGTGGTTATGTTTACTATAAGCTCTATTTCATCGTCCGCCATTATCTCTTCGTCGGTGAAATACGCCTTTGGAATACTATACTTTTTCTGCGCTTCGAGCGCCTTTTCGGGGATAAGGTCGCACACCGCAACAACATTGACGACGTTTGAGAACATACCGGTGAGATTTGTGAGGTAGATCCCGCTAATATTTCCGCAGCCGACTATCCCTACGTTTACTTTTTTCATGTTTTTCTCCTATTAATACATTTTCGCGGTGTTCGCATACTGATCCGGATCGGGTCTGTTTTTACGGAACAGCTCTTTTCCTTCGGCCGCCCAGAGCATGCCGCGGCGCATCATTTCCTGCGCTTCGGGGATGTTGAAAACGTCGTCGTGGTGGCCGAGGGAATTGTAGTATACCCTGCCGTGGCCCCAGCGCTTCGTCCATGCAACCGGCACGTCCACCTCGCCGTTGGCGGCGTGATAGTAATTCACAACGGGATATCTCGTTGTGGCAAGGACCTCGTTCGCGGGGTCAATATGGACGTAGTACTGCTCGGAGCACACGTCAAAATCGGCAATTCCCTCAACAAGAGGAGAAGAACCGCGGCGCACGTTTACCCTGTAGCGCGTCCCGTCGCCTCCGGGATGCGAGACCCACTGGCCGCCGGTCATGAACTGCCATTCTGTGTCGTTGCGGAAGGAATCGCACATGCCGCCGTGACATCCGGCGAGGCCCACGCCGAACCTGCCCACAGCCTCGGCTGCTGCAACGCTCTGATCATGGGTTATTTCGCCCATCGTCCACACGGGAACAAGCAGATCGAGGTCGTTGAGCTCTTCCCTTTTTTCAGTGAGCACGCTGAGAGTATCGTAGATGCAAACGTCAAAGCCCTCGCCGCGCAAAATGGAAGCGAAACGCTCGGAAACAAGATCAGGCTCGTGGCCGTCCCATCCGCCTTTGATTATCCATGCTTTTTTCATATGCGGCACTCCTGTCCTTTCCCCTCGGCGTCAGCCTTAAACATAAGATCGACGACGTTCATGACCCTTAACGCCTGCTCCGGTTTTACTATAAGCTCCTGCGTTCCCTCTATGACCCCTACAATATTTTTATAATAGTCCGCCCAGTCGGGTTGCTCGTCCGGCAGAGGCAGCTCAAACATCGTATATTCGGGACGAGGAGCCATAGTGCGCGTGGGGCCCGCCTCGGTGTATACAATATCGTCTTCCCATTTCATTTCTGCGTTGGGCTTCAATTTCATCAGTTTGCCGGAGCAGCCCCAATCGTTTATCTGAAGCGTGCCCTCGGTGCCCTGAACGTGCCAGCGGGGAAGGTTTATAAGGCAGTTCGTGCTCATTTCCATTATGTATGAGCAGCCGCTCTCGAAGCGGATAAAAAGATGGATGTTGTCGTCAACGCCGGGGGTATACATGCTCATAAGATGAGCGTCGACGCTCACGACCTTTTCATCAAACATGTTCATCGCCTGGTCGATGAGATGAATGCCCCAGTCGAGCAGCATACCGCCGCCGTTCTCCTTATGGCCTCGCCAGCCGTACATAGCGCCTCTCGAACCCTGGACAATGCTCTTTACCATATACACCTGACCGAGAAGGCCCTGATCCCGCGCCGCCTTGACGATGCGGTAGTCTCTGTCCCACCGGCGGTTCTGATGTATGGAAAAAAGCTTTCCTGTCTCATCGCGAACCGCTATGATCTCTTTAAGCTCGTCGGAATTCAATGTGACGGGTTTTTCGCAAACCACATTTTTACCCGCCCGCAGAGCCTTGATTGAAATATCTTTATGGAAATTGTTCGGCACCGCTATCGTAACGAGGCCCACGCTCTCATCGCCTAAAAGATCATCCAGCGACGAATAAACGTGAAGGCCGTTCTCTTTTGCACAACGCCTTGCCTCCTCGCGTATATCCCATATTCCGTAGACTTCTATCTCGGACACCTTTTCACGCACACTGTTAACGTGCCAGCCGCCCATTCCTCCGTAGCCCACAACCGCCATGCGCAGTTTTGCCATTATATTCTCTCCTTTCGGGTTTTGCTATGTGGAAATTATACTATACCGCCTCATGTTTTGCAAGTTTTTTTGATCAATTTGTTCTTTATTATAAAAGAGGAATCTGATTTGAACAATAAAGAATAATCCGACGGCAACAAATAAAGTCAGTATAAGTCAATATTAATAAAAAAATATATGCGTTCAATATTGACAAATCGTTTTTTGTCTGATATTATAATTGGGATTATTGGAGAGTTGTCCGAGAGGTCGAAGCCGCAGCACCCGAAATGCTGCTCCGCCCTTCCCGTTTTATCACCTAAAAATACTTTATTCCACAAGGGATCTGCCCGGTTCAAATTTTCCGATTTTTCTCTTTTCTTGCATGTTTTTCTTGCATTTTTCCTTTAATTGAATACCCGGAGACGTATCGAAGTGGTCATAACGAGCTCG
>JAFSWN010000163.1 GCA_017450185.1 Clostridia bacterium
TGAAAAACGGCAGTGTGATGCCGATGACGGGAAGGAGCCTTAAGCACATTCCTATATTTATGATAGCCTGGCTGCCTATCATAGCCGCCATGCCGCAGCACATGAGCTTTGTCGCTCCGTAGCGAGAACGGCGTCCGATCATAATGATCCTAATTACGATAAGCAGAAGAAGGATAAGCGCTGCGGCGCAGCCGAGAAGCCCGAGCTCTTCGCCGACGCATGCAAAAATCATGTCGTTTTCCGCTTCGGGAATGGCGTTGTCCACCTGCGTCAGCGTACCGTTAAACAGCCCCTGTCCCGTGAGCCCGCCGGAGGAGATCGCTTCGAGTCCGCGGTTTTGCTGGAACATAACGTCTTGATAACGGTCGGGGTATATAAGGCCGAGTATCCTGTTCTTCTGTATGGAGTCGAAAACAAAGTACCACACCGCCGGTACCGCCGCCGCGACGGCAGCCGCCCCAATAGCGAAATATCTGAGCTGTACGCCGGCGCAGAACATCATAACGATAAAAATAAGAATGAATATTAGCGCGCTTCCCATATCGCCCGTCAGAGCCACAAGACCTATCGGGACAGCGGCGTGCACGCACAGGAGCAGCAGGTGGAAAAGCTTTGTCAGCTTGTCGCTCACAAGCTCTATGTGCATGCCGAAGGTTATGATAAAGCCTATCTTCATCAGCTCCGAGGGCTGAAAATAGAGGCCGCTCGAACCGAGCGACAGCCATGTTTTCGCGTCGGGGCGTTCCGCCGGCCCTTTGCCCCATATAAACAAAGAGAGCATTAGCACTATGCAGAAGCCGCCTATAAGCGGGAACATTTTTGTGATAAAATTGTAATCTATAAATGATACCGCAACAGCGATAACGAGCCCCAAACCGACGGCAAGCAGCATTGTTCTCGCGTCTCTGGAAATGAACGCTCCCTCGGGAACGGTGGCCTTCGTGGCGCTGTACACCATCGTAATGCCGAAAACCGACGTCGCGATGCAAAGAAGCAAAAGAACAAAATCGGTTTCATTTATCATATTTTTAATTCTGTTCAGTAAATATTTCATCCAGTATTTCCTTTCGGAAGGAATAAGTATATTATATATTTTCAGTCCTTATATTTCAATACCCTTTTACCGGAGTTGTGAAAATTGTGTCGTTTTATTTCAAAAAGTGAAAAAGAAACCGAGATCTTGGCTCAGAAGCTCTGTCAAAATATTAAAGCAGGCTCCATCGTACTCTTTTCCGGAGAGATGGGGGCCGGCAAGACCGCGTTCGTCAGAGGCGCGCTCAGGGCTTATAATAACGCATCTTTCGTGTCGAGCCCCACTTTTGCGCTTGTGAACGATTACGGCGGCTGCCCAAAGATATACCATTTTGATATGTACAGGGTGAAAGGCGAGGACGACCTTTATTCAACAGGCTTTTACGACTATGCCGACGAAAACAGCATCCTGTTTATCGAATGGAGCGAAAACGTCAGACAGTTTATTGAAGAGTTCTATAAAGACCGTATCGTTGAGATCGATATTGAAAAAACGGAAAATGAAAACGAACGGAAAATTACCGTCAGGGGAGGAGAATTTTGATGAACATCCTTGCGATAGAGAGCTCCGCGGTGTCAGCCGGAGCGGCTATCCTCAGCGACGGAAAGATTATAAGCGAAAGCTATCTTAACGTGGGGCTGACGCATTCCCAGACTCTCATGCGCCTGGTGGATTCGTGCCTTAAGAACGCCGGCGTAACGCTTGACAAAATGGATATTTTCGCGGTTTCCTCGGGGCCCGGTTCCTTTACGGGGATAAGGATAGGCATTTCTGTTGTCAAGGGTCTTTGTTTTTCATCGGAAAAGCCTGTTTTCGGCGTATCAACGCTTGAGGCAATGGCATGGGGAGCCGCCGTAGAAGACGCCGTTATATGTCCGGTTATGGACGCAAGGTGTATGCAGGTATATAACGCCTTGTTTGAATATAATAACGGCGCGCTTGTGAGGCTTTGCCCGGACAGGGCGCTAAAGCTTCCAGAATTATATGAAGACGCGCAAAAATACGGCAAACGTATCATGTTCATAGGCGACGGCAGCAGCATTACGGCAAAGTACTTTTGTTCACAGAACGGCGTTGATTTTTCGGTTTTTCCCGAGATTTTCAAATATCAGAGAGCTTCAGGTGTTGCATTTGCCGCGTATATGCGTTATAATAGCGGTGAAAACGGCGTTAACGCAAAAACGCTGTTGCCGTCATATCTGCGTCTGCCGCAGGCAGAAAGAGAAAGACTGAAAAGGAGCGAAAACAAATGATCGCATTGAGTTCCGATCACGCAGGGTTCCTGCTTAAAGAAGAGATCAAGGCTTTTTTGGAGAGCAGGGGAATTGAATACACCGATTGCGGCGCTTACAGCACCGATTCGGTCGATTATCCTTATCAGGCTAAAAAGGCCTGCGATCTTGTTGTCAGCGGAAAATGTGAAAAAGCAATACTGTGCTGCGGCACGGGTATCGGCATCTCCATTGCAGCGAATAAGGTCAAGGGCATCAGGGCAGCCTGCTGCACCGATTATTTCAGCGCGAAATACACGCGTTTACACAACGATGCAAACGCTCTTTGTCTCGGCGCGAGGGTCATAGGCCCCGGTTCCGCGCTTGAGCTTGTCGACGTTTTTCTCAACACTCCCTTCGAGGGCGGGAGGCATCAGAGAAGAGTGGATCAGATAACAGAAATTGAAAACAGCCTATAATTTTTTAACAGCGGTATTTTTATCGCTGTTTTTTATTGATATTTCAAAAAAATGATTTATAATTAAAACAATTTAACGAAAGGACTGTTAATATGTCGAATATCACAATAACGAACCATCCCCTTATCCAGCATAAGCTTTCGATCCTGAGAGACAAAAACACAGCTTCCAAGGAGTTCAGAGCTCTTATAAGCGAAATCGCCATGCTCATGTGCTACGAGGCAACAAGAGATCTTGAGCTGCGCGACGCGGACGTAGAAACTCCCGTTGCCGTCGCTCACGTTAAAAAGCTCTCGGGCAAAAAGCTCGCCGTTATCCCGATACTAAGGGCAGGCCTCGGGATGGTCGACGGAATGACAGCTCTTATTCCCTCTGCAAGAGTCGGGCATATAGGATTATACAGAGACCCCGAAACTCTTCAGCCTGTTGAATACTACTGCAAGCTTCCTCACGATATAGAAGAGAGAGACGTTATTGTCGTCGATCCCATGTGCGCCACAGGCGGCTCCGCCATCGACGCTATTTCATTGATCAAGAAGAGGGGGCCGAAAAACATCAAATTTATGTGCACTATAGCCGCTCCGGAGGGACTAAAGGCGCTCCAGGACGCGCATCCCGACGTTGATATTTACTGCGCCGCGCTTGACGACTGCCTTAACGACCACGGCTATATCGTTCCCGGTCTCGGCGACGCCGGCGACAGGATATTCGGAACCAAATAATTATTCTTATGATTTAATAATCGATTAATATCGGGCATCGATACGGTATAAAAGCCGATTGTGTGCCCGATATTTTTTGTTATTTGTTTATTATTCGTCGATTTTACTAAAATGTTCATACATTTTTCTTGACTGATCGTATAGTCTTTAATTTAATTAAAATTGATTGATCGGATGACAATATATCCGAAATAAAGAATTGAGGGAATAATATGAAAACAAAGCGCTTTATATCTTATTTACTCGCGTTTTGTCTGCTCTTAACAACGGCACTTCCGGCAGGCGCGGCGCTTACCGAAAAAGCTCCGACAGAGAGCCGGGCGAAACGCATCTCCCACGCGCTTTATGAGCTGACTTCCGTTTATGACAGCGCTTCGGGACCGAAAAAAGCGCAGGGAAGCGGCAAAGGCGGCAGTTCGCCCGAATACGACCCCGACGGAAGCTATTATCAGACCGCTCGTCTTATAGTTAAATCGCCTTATTCACAGGATCTGTTTTACTTCTCAACCGGAATTCCTGAAAGAGCTCCGTCTTTCACTCCGGTTATATAAACCCGGGTGATTTCGCCGGTGAGGTCTTTTTCGCTTTTTACCCTTACAGGCGTATAGTTTTTTGTGTACCCCCCCTGATACCCGTTTTTCGGCGTTTCAAAAAGCACATCCTGAGTTGTGTTTACCATGCCGGATAAAAAGCTTTGTCGTAATTCGTCGCATTCCTTTTGAAGCCTTGAACAGCGTTCGGCCTTGACTGCGGAGCTTATCCGGCCTTCGCGCTTTGCCGCGGGGGTGCCCTCCCTTGCCGAATAAGGGAAGACGTGCACTTTCATAAAACCGACTTTGCGTACGAAAGCGGCGCTCTCATTAAAATCCTCGTCTGTTTCCCCGGGGAATCCAACTATCACATCCGGTGTAAGCGAAAGCCCCGGAAAACTTTTTCTGAGTTTTTCGCACAGCTCATAATATTCTTCCGAAGTATAGTGCCTGTTCATATCCTTAAGAGTTTTATCGCATCCGCTTTGAAGAGATAAGTGGAACTGAGGACAGAATTTGCTTATTTTTTTCAGCTTCTCAATTACTTCGTCGGTTATATGGTCAGGTTCAAGAGAGCCGAGTCTTATTCTCTCTATTCCTTCTGTGGTCTGCGCAAGCATAAGAGCGTCGGTTATATCCGATCCAGTGTCTAAGCCGAACGCCGAGAGGTTTATTCCAACGAAAACGACCTCTTTATAGCCGTTTTTTGCGATGGTTTCAAGTTCCTCTTTGATCTCGTCAAGAGGACGTGACCTTGAAAAACCTCGGGATATGGGGATTATGCAGTAGGTGCAGTATCGGTTGCATCCATCCTGTATCTTAATAAAAGCTCTTGTGTGCCCTTCAAACGAAGCGGCTGGAAAACCGCCGTATTTATCGTTACGGGAATGAGGGATAACGTTTACTGTTCGTTTTTTGTTTTCGGAGAATTCTTTTATCGAAGCTGCGAGCTCGCCGTTTGTTTTGTTTCCCAGAACGATATCAGCCTCAGTCAGAGCTTCAAGCTCATCCTTATAAACCTGGGAATAGCAGCCTGTTAAAACCGTTACGGCATTCGGATGTTCGCTTCTCACTTTTCTGAGCGCCTGACGCGATTTCCGGCTGCTCTCTGACGTAACGGTACATGAATTGATTATATAAACGTCAGCGTCCTCGGTATGCGGGACGACCGTGAATCCTTTGCGTTTGAGTTCGGCGGCAAGTGAATTTGTGTCGTATTGGTTTACCTTGCATCCGAGAGTGATAAATGCAGCTTTCATTTTTCATTTCTCCGAAATCGATTATATCACAATTATAATGTACGTTCCGTCTTATTGCAACAAAAAAATAGTCGGTACGAATATTTACTGTTTACAGGCATACTAATTTACGGGGGAATGTACTATGAAAAGATCGATCTCAATACTGCTCGCTTTAGTTTTGTTCGTTTTCGCGTTTGGTTTCGCCCAAGCCGAAAACCTCGGTGTAAACGACGTTTTGGCTCAAAACGAGGAAGAAGCGGTTCTTACAGTCAATCCTGCGGCAGGCGTGGAGGTTAAAGCTAAAGCATACGCGCTTATGGACGTTAATACCGGGACGCTGCTTGCGGGCAGCTCTGAAAATGAAAAACTGTATCCCGCGTCGGTCACAAAAATAATGTCGCTGCTGCTTGTCTGCGAGGCGATAAACGCCGGGACCCTTTCGTTTGACGAAACAGTAGTGTGCTCCGATACTGCAGCCCAAAAAGGAGGTTCCCAGATATGGCTTGAGCCGGGCGAGGAGATGACCGTAAGGGAGCTTCTGAAGGCGATCGCCGTATACAGCGCGAACGACGCCTGCTGCCTTCTCGGCGAAAAGATAGCCGGAAGCGAAAGCGCTTTTGTGGAGCTAATGAACAGGCGCGCCGAAGAGCTCGGTATGACGAATACTCATTTTGATAACTGTACCGGACTGGACGACGACACAACAACACATTTAACAACAGCCTACGATATAGCTCTTATGGCTCGCCAGCTTATGAAAAACGAATATATACAAGATTATACCACCATCTGGATGGATTCCCTGAGAAACGGAAAAACTCAGCTTGTAAATACTAATAAACTTATAAGATATTATTCGGGCGCGACCGGCCTTAAAACGGGAACGACTTCAAAAGCGGGGTGCTGCGTATGCGCGACCGCAGAGAGGGACGGGCTGGGGCTTATAGCCGTAGTGCTCGGGGCGGCAAATTCAAACGACCGCTTCGGAGGCGCGAGGGCGCTGCTCGACTACGGTTTTTCTCACTATGAAATATACACCCCGGTTATAGATATTGCAGGAAACTCAAGCGTGAAGGTTTGTCACGGAGAGGAAAGCGAAGTGGGAGTCTACGTTGAAGGAGTAAAGGATATTCTGCTTAACAAAGGAGTAAAGGACGAGATAGAACAGAATTCTCAGCTTGAAGCTCAAATAGACGCTCCGGTAAGCGTCGGACAGAAGCTCGGGAGTGTCAGTCTGTTTGCGGGAACGACTCAAATCGCGGAATATGACCTCAGGGCAAAAAACGAAGTGAAAAAGCTGACGGTTTTTTCGGCTCTGAAAAGGATCTTCAGGTCTTTCTCAGAACGATAAAAAAATATTTTGAAAAATACCGATTATCTTCTTGAAATAAGCTAAAATATATTGTAAAATAGCTAATAACATAATTTCGGAGGATGCACGGCAAATGTCAATCAAGCTTAACTGTCAGTTCCTTAAGAATTACGTCAGCGACGATGAGCTTTCGGAAATAAGCGGCGAAGTATCGGCCGCGCGCAGTTTCCTTTTTGAAAATAAAGCCAACGCCGAAGGCAACGCCTACCACGGATGGCTCACTCTTCCCGAGGACTACGATAAGGATGAATTCGCCCGCATAAAAGAGGCCGCAAAGAAGATCCGTTCCGATTCCGACGCGCTTGTAGTTATAGGCATCGGCGGTTCCTATCTCGGCGCGAGGGCGGCGATAGAATTTGTTAAATCAAAAAACTATAATCTTATAACGCGCGACGCGCCGAAGATATTTTTTACGGGAAACAGTATTTCACCCACCGAACTGAGCGAGATACTTGATATTTGCCGCGGCTGCGATTTTTCGGTCAACGTTATTTCAAAATCCGGCACCACAACTGAGCCTTCCATAGCCTTCCGCTTCTTTAAGAAGCTCCTTGAAGAAAAATACGGTAAAGAAGCCGCTGCAAAGAGGATATATGTTACCACCGATAAGGTCAAGGGAACTCTCAAAGCTCTCGCCGACAGCGAGGGCTACGAGGAATTTGTTGTGCCCGACGGCATAGGCGGAAGGTATTCCGTGCTTACAGCCGTGGGGCTTCTTCCCATCGCCTCCGCGGGGATAGATATAGACGCCCTTATGAACGGCGCGCGCGACGCAATGAAAAAATACGCTGCCGGAACGGTTTTTGATAACGACTGTTATAAATACGCCGCAATAAGGAATATCCTTTACCGCAAAGGAAAAAAGATCGAGATGATGGTCTCTTACGAGCCCGATTATACTTTGATGAACGAATGGTATAAGCAGCTTTTCGGCGAAAGCGAGGGCAAGGACCACAAGGGTATCTATCCCGCTTCGGCTGTTTATTCAACTGATCTTCATTCTCTCGGTCAGTACGTCCAGGACGGCGAGCGCCATCTCTTTGAAACTGTTGTGATATTCTCGCATCCCAAATGCGATCTGACAATTGAACCGGACGAAGTGAACGCCGACGGGCTCAATTTCATCGCGGGGAAAACTCTTTCCTATGTGAACCGCAGAGCGTATGAAGCCACCGTTATCGCCCATACCGACGGCGGAGTGCCCAATATCGTTCTCGAGCTTGACAGAGCCGACGAATACAATCTCGGTGAGCTGTTCTACTTCCTTGAGATGACATGTGCCGTTTCCGGCTATATCCTCGGAGTGAACCCCTTCAACCAGCCCGGCGTTGAGAGCTACAAGAAAAACATGTTCGCCCTTCTCGGGAAGCCCGGATATGAGTAAATGAAAGAAGATCTTGAAGCAAGGATCAAAAATTGAGTTACGTTAATAACAGAAAGGAAATATAAAAAATGGTTAAACTTCTGATCGGAGAAAAGGGTTCCGGAAAAACAAAAAAACTTCTTGACGCCGTCAACAACGCTCTCGCAGAGTCCAAGGGGCACGTGGTTTGCGTTGAAAAAGACGATCTTCTCAGATATCAGGTCAGCTACCGTGTGCGTCTTCTCGCCGCCGCAAATTACGGAATAAGCGGATACGACGCCTTCTACGGTTTTTTGAGCGGGCTTTGCGCCGGGGACCACGATATAACGGATATACTTGTTGACGCCACTCTTAAGATCGGCGGAAGGGACTATGAGGAATTCGCAAAGTTCATTCAAAAGATAGCAAGGCTGTCCGATCTTACCGAAACTGTGTTCACTTTCACGGTTTCCACAGCAAAGGAAAACCTTCCTCAGATCGTTTTTGAAAACTGTGAGATCGAGTGATCCGGCGATAATTTTTTTTTCATAAGTTAAAATTTTTGTTGACAAACAGGTTATGAATGGATATAATATAACCTGCGTTTATCCGTATGGGGATAGTGTTTGTTTTCGGAGGACAAGCGGTGTATATTGAACTTGACGCCATTTTCGCGTCCGAAGGCGAACGCAGGGACTTTGATTATGAGTTCGTTCTTGAAGACGAGGTCATAGCGTCTCCTGTTCAGGTTCGCGGTTGTGTTTTCAATAAAACGGGCATTGTGAGTCTTAATGCGTCCGCTGTATATCTGCTCAATGCTTCGTGCGCGAGATGCGGCGAAAGCGTAAGCAGAACAGAAAGCGTAAACATAGATCACACGCTCATTTCTCATTCCGAAAACGATGATAACGATTATTTTATAGTAGTGGATAATATGCGGCTCGATCTTGACGAGCTCGTAAGCGAGGATATCTTTCTCGCCATGCCGTCACGCTATCTTTGTTCTGAAGACTGTAAGGGCCTTTGCAGCATTTGCGGCGCAAATCTGAACCGGGAAGCCTGCTCATGTAAAAGGATCGCAGACCCCAGATGGGATGTTCTTAACGATTTATTTGATAATTAAGCTTAGGAGGATGCAAAATGGCAGTACCTGCAAGACGAGTATCTAAAGCAAGAAGAGATAAAAGACGCAATAACCTTTGGAAGATAACAGCGCCCTCTATCGAAAAATGCCCGAACTGCGGAGAATATAAAGAATCCCACAGACTTTGCCGTGCCTGCGGTTATTATAACGGCCGTCAGGTTATCGCGGTAGAAGACTGAAAAGGGGCATTCGCTTTATTCAGCACAGCAAGGTGGGAAAGTTTCTTCCCCGCCTTTTTGCTGTTTATCAAGGTTTTAATGTATGGCTGTTACTGTTTCAGGAGTCAAAGAAAACTCCGAATGCTGTAAAAAGAAAATACGTGCCGGAGATAAGCTCATTTCAATAAACGGGAACGAAATAAACGACGTTCTTGACTACCGTTTTTATTCCGATGAGTATAAACTCAAGCTGGAGTTTCTGACCTCGGACGGCAAAAAAAAGACGGTAAAATTAAAGGATATAGGATCGCCCGACGACATAGGACTCCAATTTGAGACTTATCTGATGGATAAGCATAAAAGCTGCAAAAACAAGTGTATCTTTTGTTTTATCGACCAGCTTCCCAAGGGGCTTCGGAGTTCTTTATATTTTAAGGACGACGACGCGCGTCTTTCTTTTTTGTTCGGCAATTATATAACGCTGACAAACCTTACGGAGCATGACGTTGACAGGATAATCAAAATGCACATCAGTCCCGTTAACGCCTCGGTGCACACGATGGACCCGCTTCTTCGCGTCAGGATGATGAAGAACCCGAACGCGGGCGAAAGCCTTAAATACCTGTACCGTTTTTCGGAGGCGGGCATAAAGCTCAACGTTCAGCTTGTCCTATGTCCCGGCATAAACGACGGGGCTGCTCTTAAATTTACTCTTGAAAAGCTCAAAGAGCTGAAAAGCCTGCAGAGCATTGCCGCTGTTCCGGTCGGTATAACAAAATACCGGGACGACCTTTGCCCTCTGAGGAAGTTTTTGCCTGTCGAAGCGGCCGCTGTGATCGATGAGATCGACGGCTTTAATGAGAAAATCGTTTCTGAAGGCCGCGACAAGCTCGCTTATCCTTCCGATGAGTTTTATCAGCTCGCCGGTCGGGAGATACCTTCTTATGAGTATTACGGAGATTTCCCCCAGCTTGAGAATGGGGTCGGGATGTGCGCTTCCATGCTTTATGAGTTTAAGGATGCACTCGGCGGCCTTCCTTCCGATGAAAAAAAACGCAGCTTCGCAGTCGTGACCGGAGTCGCGGCGTTTTCTCTCATGGAAGAGCTCTCAGACAGCTTCAAAAAGAGATTCCCGGGTTCCGATATCACGGTTTACGGGATAAAAAATGAGTTTTTCGGAGAGGATATCACGGTTGCCGGCCTTCTGACCGGACGCGATATAATCAGTTATTTCAAAAGCTCCAGACCGGATAAAGATACGCTTGTTTTCCCTCTTTCGATGTTTAAGAGCAGGGAAGAGCTCGTCTTCCTTGACGACGTCAAGCTTTCGGAGCTGGAGGATGCTCTCGGCGTCAGGGCCGTTGTTGCCGATTGTGACGCGTATTCTCTTGCCGACCTTTTTTATTCCCTTGAAAGGAGATAGATACACATGCCGAAACCCGTTGTCGCCATTGTGGGCAGGCCGAACGTGGGGAAATCCACCCTGTTTAATAAGCTCAGCGGTCAGAGACTCGCCATTGTAGACGATACGCCCGGCGTTACCAGGGACAGGATCTACGCTGACTGTGAATGGCTCGGGAAACATTTTTTGATAGTCGATACCGGAGGAATAGAACCCTATTCCGACGACGTTATACTGTCTCAGATGCGTTATCAGGCTCAGATAGCCATAAGCAGCGCAGACGCGATAATATTTGTTACCGATATCCGCAGCGGCGTCACTGCGAACGACCTTGACGTCGGCAGTATGCTTCAAAAAAGCGGAAAGCCGATAATTTTGTGTGTTAATAAGTGCGATCAGGTCGGAGAAGCGCCTCCGGAGTTCTATGAGTTTTATAATCTCGGACTCGGAGACCCGATAGCCGTTTCTTCGGTCCACGGCCACGGGACGGGCGATCTCCTTGACGAAGTTGTAAAGTTTTTCCCCGACGCTCAAGAAGAAAACGATGAAGACGAGGGCATTAAAGTCGCCGTTATAGGCAAGCCCAACGTCGGCAAATCGTCTCTTGTAAACACTCTGTGCGGTGAGTCAAGAATGCTGGTATCCGATATCGCGGGCACAACAAGGGACGCTTCCGACACCGTTGTGGAAAACAAGCACGGCAAGTTTGTGCTTATCGATACGGCGGGACTGAGAAGAAAATCCCGTGTGGATGATAAAATAGAGCAATACAGCGTTATGAGAGCCGTTATGGCCGTTCAGCGCGCTGACGTCTGCGTCATTATGATCGACGCTCTCGAGGGATTTACCGAACAGGATTCAAAGGTCGCCGGAATAGCCCATGAAGAGGGCAAGGGATGTATAATAGCCGTTAACAAATGGGACGCTTATGAAAAAGACGGAAAAACGATGGACGCCTACAGAAAAAAGCTGATGGACGATTTTTCGTTTATGTCCTACGCGCCGATAATATTCATATCCGCAAAAACTGGTCAGAGAATAGACAGGCTTTTTGAGCTTATAAAATTCGTGGACGACCAGAATGCGACTCGCATACCGACAGGAAGGCTCAACAGTGTGCTCGCCGAAGCTCAGGCGAGAGTGCAGCCCCCCACCGATAAAGGCAAAAGGCTTAAGATATACTATATGACGCAGACTTCGACCCGTCCTCCTACGTTCGTTATTTTCGTCAATAAAAAAGATCTTTTCCACTACAGCTATCAGCGGTATATAGACAACCGTATCAGAGACGTTTTCGGTCTCGAGGGCACGCCCACAAGATATATTATCCGCGAAAGAAACTGATTTTTTTGCGATTTACCGCCGGATTATGTCGATCCGGCGGTAAAATATTAATAAATTATTAATTATATTAAAAAAAATATTGATATTATATATTCGTTGTGATAAAATATTTTGAGTTATAAAGAATTCTTTACGGAGATAAGTATATGACCGATTTGACCAAATGCCCGGAGGAAGAACTCCGGGGCGTCTATGAGAATGCAAAAAAAGAATATGAGGGATTCCTGAAGGCAGGTATATCCATCAATATGGCGAGAGGGCGTCCCTCTCCGGAACAGCTCGATCTTTCGGATAATCTTCTGAATCTAAAAAAACAGGATATGACGCTTCACGATGATTCCGGCGCCGATTTCAGGAATTACGGCGTCCTCGCCGGCACGCCGGAAGCAAGAGAGCTTTTTGCCGAGATATTCGGCGTTCCTTCTTCGAACGTTATAGCATGCGGAGCATCAAGCCTTAATCTTATGTATGATTATATTTCGCAATGCTGTACTCACGGCTGCCTCGGAGGCGAGCCCTGGATATTTAACAAAAAACGCAAGTTTATAGCCGTCGTTCCCGGTTATGACAGGCATTTCGCCATAGCCGAGCGCTTCGGGCTCGAGATGATAAGCGTTCCGATGACGAGCAGGGGCCCGGATATGGACGCTGTTGAAAGAATAATAGAGGACCCCGACGTGAAGGGGATGTTCTGTGTTCCAAAGTATTCGAACCCCGACGGCGTCACTTATTCGGACGAAACGGTCGAGCGCCTTGCCGCAATGAAGCCCGCAGCCCGCGATTTCAGGGTCATATGGGATGAAGCTTATGTAGTGCACGATCTTTATGACGAGGGAGATAAGCTCGCTAATATTTTCGACGCGGCAAAAAAATACGGTAACGAAAACAACTTCTTCGCCGTTGCGTCAACCTCGAAGATCACGTTTGCGGGCGCCGGGCTTTCCGCTATCGCCGCGAGCGACGACAATATCAAGGACATTATGTCCCGTTTTTCGCTCCAGACGATTTGCTATGATAAGATAAACCAGGCGAGGCATACCTCCGTTTATAAAAATCTCGGCGATATCCGCGCCCAGATGAAAAAACACGCCGCGATATTAAGGCCGAAATTCGAAGCCGTGCTCGATATACTGCATCGTGAGCTTGACGGTTCAGGAATAGCATCCTTCAGCTCTCCGCGCGGAGGCTATTTTATCAGTCTTGACGTCAACGTCGGTTCCGCAAAATATGTCGGCAGACTTTGCAAAGAATGCGGGCTGACGCTCACAGGCGTAGGTGCCACCTATCCCTACGGGGTCGACCCGAACGACGCGAATATCAGGATAGCTCCTTCCTGTCCGAGCGTCGAGCAGCTCAAAACAGCCACGAGCATCCTTTGCTGCGCAGTTAAAATAGCCGCGTGCGAAAAGCTTCTCGGCTGCGAAAAATGAGGTAGCCGTTATGTTTCGCATCGGACACGGATATGACGTTCACCGTTTTGCAAGAGGTAGAAAGCTTATTCTCGGCGGAGTCGAAATAGACTTTGAGTTGGGCCTTCTCGGCCATTCCGACGCAGACGTTCTGACTCACGCCGTATGCGACGCGCTGCTCGGAGCGCTCTCGCTCGGAGATATCGGGAAGCATTTTCCCGACACCGACCCGGAATATAAAAACGCCGACAGTATCGAGCTCCTTAAAAAATGTTTCAGCCTGATTGAAGAAAAAGGCTATATTATTTCAAATATCGACGCGACCGTCATAGCGCAAAAACCGAAGATATCCTCTTATACGTATAAGATGAGGCAGAATATCGCCGCTGCCTGCCGTATCGACCCGGACCGTGTCAGCGTCAAGGCAACAACAGAAGAGGGACTCGGGTTCACCGGCTCTCTTGAAGGTATAAGCGCACACGCTGTCGCTTTGTTAAAAAATAAAATGGTGGGGTAAACCAAATGTTTCAAGAGCTTATTAAATCATTTTTTCTTAGACTCAAGGACGTTTTCCTGAATTTCAATTTCTTCCCGGATATACTCGATATCCTTCTTGTGACGCTGCTCGTATACGCGGTTATCATCCAACTCAGAAGGACAAAGTCGATACAGGTCATAAAGGGCATATTCTTTGTTACCGTTGTTTACGGTATCGTGAACCTTCTGAACATGCCGGCGAGCTCTTATCTTTTCAACCGTCTGTTCAACGATATCATTCTTATCGTTATTATACTCTTCTCCGGAGAGATAAGGCAGGCTCTTGAGCATATGGGCGCAAGAAGCTTCGGCAGGAATCTTCCTTTCTTCAACAAAAAGAAAGAAGAGCAGGATCTCGACGCCATAAACGCCGTTTGCAGAGCGTGCGGCGCTATGAGCAGGAACAAGGTCGGTTCCCTTATCCTTTTCCAGCGCGAGACCCTCCTCGGAGACCTTACGAAGCAGGCTGTAATGATCGACAGCGCCACAAGCTTTGAAATGCTTTGCAGCATTTTCTATCCCAAAGCCCCTCTTCACGACGGCGCGGTGATCATCAATAACGGCAGGATAGTAGCCGCAAGGTGTGTAGTTCCGATGAAGAACGACAGGGTCATATCCGAAAACGTCGGTACCCGTCACAGGGCCGCGCTCGAGGCAAGTCTCAATTCCGACTGCGTTGCCGTTGTAACCAGCGAAGAGACCGGCATCATCTCCGTAGCGGTCGAGGGGAACCTGAAGCGCGGAATCACCGACAGTGAGCTGCGAGAGCTTCTCGGCGGATATCTTCTTCCGAAGGAAAACGATAAACGCGTAAAAAGAAAAAAGAATCAGAAAGCAGAGCTTAAGGCAGCGGAGCAGGGAGCTGCAGCAGCTTCGGGAAAGGAGGAAAACGTCGATGAGTAATAACAGCAAAAAAAAGATCACGTTTTCCCAATTGCTCGAAAAAAACGCCTTCGTTCTTGTTTTTTCTTTGATAATAGCGGTTGTCCTCTGGTGCGGGGTATCGGTTTTTCAGACAAGCGAGATCGAAAAACAGTTCACCAATATCAAGGTGCAGATGAACTTTGAGGGCTCTCTGCCCGATAATAACGACCTTCGCATTTACGGCGAGCAGGAATACTACATCGACGTGACCGTTAAAGGAAAGAGTTATCTTCTCAACGATTCGAATTTTACCGATAAGATAAACGCCTCCGTCTCATTTTCTTCGGTAACCTCCCCGGGAACATATAATCTGCCCATAAACGTAAGCGTTGACAGCTATGACGTTGAAGTCGTGCAGTATTCCAGATCTTCCGTTTCACTATATCTTGACGAAATGATAGAAAAGACCTATCCGCTCACGGACGAGATCATTGAGCTTGACGGCTATTCTCTTCCCGAAGGATATGTAAGAGAAAACCCGAGGCTCAGCGTTGAATCCGTTAAGGTCCAGGGGCCCTCTCTTGAAATGAGCAGGCTTTCGTCCGTAAAAGCCGTTGTCGAGCTCAATGAAGAACTCACCGCCACTCAGACCTTTACCGCGGAGATCGTTTACGTCGGCTCCGGGAACAATTCAACGTTCAATTACCTCACGCTTATGAGCGACGATCCGTTTTATATAACTATTCCCGTCAGCGTTACCACCGATTTCAAGCCCGTCGTTGAGTTTACCAACGTCCCCAAGGACTACAGAGACGAACCTCTTTCATATTCTATTTCTCCCGGAAGCATAAAGGCCACGGTATCCTCAAGCGATAGCGACCTTATCGACGCAGAAGAGATCGTTATAGGAAGCATTGATTATTCCGAGCTCAACAACTCTACCAATGTTTTCAATGTAACTCCCGAAGAAGGGAAGTATACGTTTATTGACGATATCAGCAGCTTCAAGGTCATTGTGAATCTTTCAAACATGAGCAAACGCTGGCTTGAGGTTCCCGTCTCTGCAGACGACGTTGAGCTTCCCGATAACGCAGAGATTATCACATCGTCTATACAGTCTGTGCAGGTCGTCGGTCCCGCGGATTCGGTTATGAATATCGACAGCAGTGAAGCTTACGTTGTTTTGTCGCTCGACGGGGTTGAGCTTGAAAAAGGCGTTAACGACGTTCCTGTAAGAATTGAATTGAGGACCCTTACGGACAGCTGGGTCAGAGGCGAATATACAGTTCAGATCAAAGTCGATTAATTAAACGGGAGAGCCTGATGAAGTCAGCAGCATATTGCGTTAAACTAATATTAATAATACTGGCGTGCGGCTGTCTTCTGACTGCCTGTTCCGGCTTTGAATTCTTTTCTGCGGAGCAGCTTATAAGGCCCCCGAAGCTTACCGGCGAAAACGCGCTTATCCAGAAGGCTTTTGAGCTTGCCGTAGGAAAAGACGTGATGCTCGTCAGCCCTATTTCAGGCGAGTACAGATCCGCTTTTGTCCAGTTTGATATAGACGGAGATTCATTTGAAGAAAACCTCGTTTTCTATACTACCGTCGATTCACCGAACGAAGCGCATATACATTTTTTGAAATATGACGGTGAAAACTGGTTTTCATTCGGCGATATCACAGGAAACGGCAGCGACGTATATGACGTCCGGTTTTTTGATCTCGACAGAAACGGTTCACATGAGATCGCAGTACGCTGGGCTGTTGCCGATTCTCAGAAGAATAAAACCCTTTCACTTTATAAGCTTGCCGCATCCGGCAGCGGTACGGGAAAAGAAACAGAAGTTCTGACGCTTTCCGTTATACCAATGTACGATTATATCGTTGATGATTTTGACCTTGACGGGCAGAATGAGCTTTTGTATTCAACTTCAAATTCGTCCGACCAGGAACAGCCCTTCAGGATAAGCCTTATAAAGCTGAATCCGGACAACGCTTCGTTTGAGTTTGTTTGCGAGGTACAGCTTTCCTCGTCTGTGACGGCTCCTGTTAACTATATAAGCGACACCGACGGCGGAGTATACCGTCTGTTTATAGACTGTCAGAATTACGACGGTTCATATATGACGGAGATACTTTATTACGACAAAGAAAACTCCGTGCTTTCAAGAATGCAGTCGGAAGAGGGAGCCAACCTTACCGATTCAACGATAAGGAGCTCCGGGCTGTTATCAAGAGACGTCAACAATGACAAAAAGATCGAGATCCCTGTTGAGCGCAAATATAAGGGTTCTGTCTCGATAGATTACGAGACGGGCACCGAAACGCCCATGATTCTTATTTGTTATTCCAAAATTACCGATAATCTTATGGTTCCAGCGGAAGCTTCTTATTTTTATTCTCCTGACAACAGCTTTCGTTTCAAGATGGAAGATTTTACCGAAACCTATATTGCGGTTTATGATATAAACGGTTCTCAGCTGAGATTCTTCATGCCCGACAACGTTTCAACGCCTGTTTTTACCGTGAATTATGTTGAAGCGGCCGACGCAAACGGAAAAAGTGAATTCAGGGTGAGGATATATGACGCTGAAAATGAGGACCTTAACGAA
>JAFSWN010000164.1 GCA_017450185.1 Clostridia bacterium
ATTTAATGACGGCGTTCTCGATATCGGGGTAAGTCGCTTCGTCGGTGTAGACGTCGTCGTTATTATACAGGTCGTCGGCGAGATTATTGACGCTTCCCGCCGCCGCGACGATAGTGACGCCGCTGCCCTTGTTGCAGGTGATGGGGGCTGTCGCGGAAGCGGATAATGTGAGTCCGTCCAGTACAAGAGTGACGCCCGTGACGTTCTTCTTCACTACGATGGAGCCGTTGGCGCAGCTTCCTGTAAAGGTGTAGGTGCCGGCGGCGGTGATCTTCACGTCGGTCCCGCTGATCGATACGCCGGTTTCACTGCCGGCGAGCGCCGCGCCGTCGTCGGTGAAGGTGATAACGGGATCGCCGTCGTCCTCCTCACTGCCGTCGCTTTCCTGAAGGGTGACTGCCACGGTGAGGTCCGACTGTACCTTTGTGATGCGGTAGGTATTGTCCACGCCGGTGTCGGAGGGGCCTTTGAGATTCTTGTAGCTGCCGTCGACCGTGACCGACGCGACCGCATATCCTGCCGCGGGGACGACGGTGAAATTGATCTGCCCGCTGCCGGATACGTCCGCTTCTCCGGTCTCGGGATCACGCGCAACGGCCGTCTGAGAGGTATAACCTGTTGTGTAATCCTGCGTATCATAGACGGTTACAGAACCGTCTCCGCCCGTGAAGGTAAAGGTTGCCGTGTACGCGTCCTGCGCCGCGGCGGACCCGACGAGGGTGAATATAAGTGTGAGGGACAACAAAACGCTGATCAACTTTTTCATGGGTTTTCCTCCTTTTGTATTTCAGCTTGATTCCAATTATAACCATCGTTCTGAAAATCGTTTGAAAACAAAGTTGAAATGATTTAAGGACTTCTTCAGAACTTCTCGCTATTTTTGAATATGTATGGTATGATTAAATAAAAGGAGGCCCGCTTTATGAATATTTTGATAGTAGAGGATGAAAAATCCCTTGCCAGCGCCATTAAAAGAATTCTTGAGCAGCAGGGATATTTCGCGGACGCCGTCCACGACGGCCTGTCGGCTATAGAATACGCAAAAGGATTGGAGTATAACCTTATTATATTGGACGTCATGCTGCCTATGCTGGACGGCTTTGAGGTGGTCAGGATCCTGCGAAAGGACGGGATCCATACGCCGATTTTGATGCTGACGGCAAAAAACGCCGTTAAGGATAAGGTCACGGGACTTAATTACGGCGCTGACGATTATATGACGAAGCCGTTCGCTTCTGAAGAGCTGGTGGCGCGAGTCGGCGCGCTGACGCGGCGCACCGGGGAGGTTGTCATAGATCAGCTTCAATTCGCCGACCTGACGCTGGATCTGCAAGCCGCGACGCTCTCCTGCGGCGGAGAATCCGTTCAGCTCAGCAAAAAAGAATTCAACGTTCTGAAGCTGTTTCTGGCGAAGCCGAAGATGACCGTCACAAAGGATCTGATGATCGGCAGCGTTTGGGGAATGGAATCGGAGGCGACTGACAACAACGCTGAGGTTTACATCTCCTTCCTCCGTAAAAAACTGAAATATCTGGGATCAAAGGTTTCCATTAAAAACATACAAAAAATCGGATACCGCCTGGAGGTTGCCGAATGACGAAAAGATATCGGAAGCGCTTCGTTTTGATCACAATGGCGCTGTTGGGGATCGTTCTTCTGATCGGATTTTCTTTTCTTTATATCTACGTCAGGACCAACAACGCCCACAGTCTGGAGAATACGATGCAGCAGGTCGTGGAGCCATGGGACGACCCGATAGAGGAAATGCCGCCGGAAAAACCCGACGGCGATCCGGCGCAAGACGGAGATATGCCGCCTGATCTGCCGGAAAACGGGCCTTCGGGACCCGCGCCGAACGCCGACGGCGATCCGCGGCGGCAGAAACAGCGCAGGATCGGCGATTACAGTATTTTTACCGTCTTTTACAATATCCCGGAGGATCGGATCTCCCTGTTGACGGAGAACGACGGGATCGACGAATCGACGCTGCGGGAGATCATCCCGAAGATCATCGCGTCGGGAAAACAGTTTTCCGTTTTGAAAGAGTATCGTCTTGTCTATTACGTCGACAGAGACGGGGATACCTGCCGCATCGCTTTAACGGCGGCGTCCACGCTCGCGGCGAACAATATCGCCACGCTTGCCGTGTTGATCCTCGTATATCTGGCGAGTATGGCTGTTTTGCTGCCGGTCTGCATACGTTTGTCAGCCGGAGCAGCCAAGCCTATGGAAAACGCGATCGAAATGGAACGTCAGTTTGTGGCGAATATTTCGCACGATCTGAAAACGCCGATCACCGTGATCCTCGCCAACAACAGCATATTGAAATCAAATCCGGAATTAAAAACGTCCGAACAGTCGCAGTGGCTGGACAGTACGGACGACGCGGCAAAAAATATGATGGGTATGGTAGAGGAGATGCTGGAGCTCTCTTCTTTGGAGGAACAGACGCAGACCGTTCCGCTTGTGAACGTCAGGTTATCCTCCGTCGCCGAAAAATGTGTTTTGCAGATGGAGGGGCTCGCCTACGACAGGGGGATCTCCATAGACGCGCGGATCCAACCCTATATTTACGCGCGCGCCACAAAAGAGCACGCGGAACGCATATGCACCTCCCTTCTGGAAAACGCGCTGACATACGAACCTGACGGGGGCAAGGTGTACGTTACTCTCAACCGCGAGAAGAAAAAGTCTATACTTACCGTGCGAAATCCCGGCAGCGTGATCCCAGAGGAGGATCTGCCGCATATCTTTGAACGCTTTTACCGGGCGGACAAAACAAGGAATATCCGTCAGGGGCACGGCCTCGGTCTTCCTATCGTGAAGCAGATCACGGAGCTGATCGGCGCAAACATCGACGTAAAAAGCGAAGCCGATACCGGAACGGTATTTACCGTGGCCTTTGAGGCTGCGGAAAATGTTTAATTATTCATTCCTGATTTTACGGGATGCGGATCGATTTTGATTGTTTTCCGTTATCCCAGCAGACCTCCACCGTGACGGGTCGGTCGGACCGGATATCCACCTGCGGCTCCTGCGAAATATCGCCGCGTTCGGCGCACAGCAAAGACAGCCTCGCGTCCGCGCCGAAGGGATAGTTTTCCACGCCGAAACGGTCGGTCAGGTCGATATTCCAGCGAATGACGTTGCCGCCCGAGTCGGGCTTGATGCCGAACACATATTCGAAAAGAACGGAAATGGGAGCGATGCCGGTCCAGCCGACGAAATCCGCGTGCGAGACGTTGCCTTGACGCGGCTTTCCGTTTTCATCCAACATGGGGGCGTAGTTCTCATACACGGCGCCGGTGTCGTTGAAGACGGATACCACGTTTTCGAGATAGTTCATTCCGATCTTATGCGACAGATCGTATCTGCCGAACATGAGGATAAAGACGGAATCCCACATGAAGATCTCGCCGTTGAAGGCGGTATAGATATAATTGGAGACGAAGCCGGAGGTGGCCGCGGGCTTTCTCAGATTGCCGAAGGCCAGCTCTCACGCCTTGTAATAGCAGGCAACTTTAATTTATTTTTCCGAATATCTGTGTGAAGAAATTGAAGATCAGCTTAAAGAACGCCATGATATTCGCGCAGAAGCTCTCGGTATTACGGCCGATGAAGTCGGTGGCGCTCGGGTAGCCGTAGGTGACAGGCAGGTTCGCGTTGATACCCGCCTCGGGAACCAGCGCCGCGAGGTTCCTGGAAAGATTCAGCCGGATGGCCGGGTCGGGAGCGTGGCAGACTGTGCAGCGCCCGTATTCGTCGTAACGGTGCCCAAGCGTGCAGGTGTTGGCCCGGTAATAGCGCGGGGAGCGCATAAGCGTCCACAGGACCTGCGCCGCGCCTTCCTCAAGCGTTGCCCGGCTTATTTCACCCCTGTCGATGGCGTCACAGATAAGGTTGATATCGCAGTGGTCGTAGGGCGTATGCACGTTGTTGGAGGCGTTGATCTCCCGCACCTGATTCTTGGCGTTGCCCCAGTCGGTGGTGATAAAGCCCCCATACCCCCACTCGCCGCGCACGATCCCCCGCAGCAGATCGGAGTTTTCGGAGGTGGGCAGGCCGTTCATCACGTTATATGAGGTCATAATGCCCTCGGCGTGCCCTTCCCTGATACCCATTTCAAAGGGCTTGAGATAAATTTCGCGTAACGCGCGCTCGGAAACCTGAGAATCGCTCCAGATCTTTCCCGCTTCCTTCTCGTTGCAGATCATGTGCTTGATGCACACAGGAATGCCGTTGCGCTGTACGGCTTTGATGATGATCGTCGCCATTCTGCCCGTCAGGTAGGGATCTTCGGAATAATATTCCACGTTCCTTCCCTCCAGCGGGTAACGCCGCAGATTGACGGGCGGGCCCAGCCACATGCCCACGTTATTTTTGTACAGCTCCGCCCCCAGCAGCAGCCCGAACGCCTCGATGAGATCGTCGTTCCACGTTGACGTAAGGACCGCGCTGCAGGGATAGGCGGTACCCATAAAACAGAGGCCCATGCCGCCGTCGCCCTGTGAAAAGCGGTTCAGGCCGTACTTGACGCACAGCTCGTCGGAACAGCCCACCTGATTCTGGTCGTAGGACACGAAGAAGGTGGCAAGCTCTTTATCGCTCCACTGAGCAAGATATTCATCCATCGTCATCGTGCCGAACACCACCTCGGAAAGCCGATGTCCGACAATCGCGCCGCTCTTTTCCACGTTCGCCCTGGGCGTTTCGGTATGCACGTAATTCTGAGCCTGTTCCCTGACGGGAAGCGTCTCATAGCTGCCGTCCGCCAGCAGCCGCTTTTCGAGGTTCGTGGGGCAGAGGGAGGAAAGCCGCTGCGTCACGCGCAGCGCGTCCAAAGTGGCAGCGCCCGCCTCGGTGACGTTCCGGACGGAATTGCCCACAAGGAAGCGGTAATCGCCCGCCTCCAGCACGTAGCAGGACTTGTTCCCGGTTTTGCCGAGATCGTCGAAGGAGGCGAGGTCCTCCATCGCCGCCGAGAGTGTCAGCGTTTGGGATTCGCCGGGAGCAAGCGTTTTGGTCTTCGCGTAATCGCACAGGACCTTCGCCGCCTTTCCTAAAACGCCCTGCGGCGCGGCGACGTACATCTGCGCGACCTCCTTACCGGGAACGCTGCCGGTGTTGGTTACGACGGCTTCCACGCAGACGTTTTCCCCGTCAAAAGCGAAACTGCCGGTTTTGATATCAAAGGACGTATAAGACAGGCCGTAGCCGAATTCATAATTCACCGTTTCATAGGCCGGATCGAAGGTCTCAAAGTAACGGTAGCCCGCAAAAATATCTTCCGTATAAGCCTGATCATTCTCTTCCCAACCGGCGTCGGCGGGGTAAAAAGTGAGATCCTTCGCCCAGGTGTCGTTGGTTTTGCCCGAAGGGTTCACGCGGCCCAGCAGCACGTCCACGATGCCGAGGCCGCCCTGCATCCCCGTGTAGCCCGCGTAAAGCACCGCGTCCACATGGATACCGTCGATCTCGTCTTTGGCCCAGGAGGTGTCGATCACGGAGGGAGTGTTGAGCACGACCACGACCTTTTCAAAAGAAGCCGTCAATTGCCGCAAAAGGGCTTTTTCACTCTCTTTGAGATACCAGTCGGCACGGGAAACGTCAAAGGCCTCGCCGCCCCAGCGGCTGAAAAACGCCACGGCGGTTTCCGCTTCGGTCGCGGCGGCCGCCACCTCTTCGTCCGTGGGAATATACTCCGTGCCGTTTTCAAGCGCGGAAATACAGCTGTCGCTGCTGGGATGGTAGAGGGATATTTCCCCGTTCGCTTCGGCTTCGGTCAGCGCGGCAAACGGATCAATCTCTTTGCCCTCAAAATCGCCGACCTGGCTTTCTGACCCGTAACCGTAGGCAATATAGCCCCGCATGTTCCAGACGTCCTGAAAGGTGTTGGGCACAAGCTTCTGCGCCTCGCCGAAGAGTGCCACGGTCCCGCCCGATTTGATTGGCAGGGCGGCGTTTTCATTTTTCAGCAGTACAAGCCCCTCGTCGGTGATCACGCGGGCGATCTTCTGCCCCTGGCTGTAATACAGTGCGCCCGCGGTCAGCGGGAAACAGAGCAAACCACCTGTTAAAAGAGAAAGCGTCAACAGGATGGAAACGATTCTTTTTTTCATTTTCTTGCACTCCTTTTCTGCGGATCCTTTTCAATCGCCGCGACCCTCGTATTCACTTCGCGGATATATGTGCTTAAACCTCTTGATTTTCTTGATTATCCCGCTTTTTGGATCAGCAGTACATAATCAGTATCGTCCGGACGTGTCCCCGCGAACCACGTGCCGAGGGCGGAGGCCTTGAACGTGCCCTGGGCGGTGTATTCCCCTGTGATGGGGTCAAACCATTTGTACGTGTATTCGGCAAAGGGCTTTAGGCTGCCCACGGTACCGGTCATGACGCCGCCGTGCTTTTCGGTGTTGACCCTCTCGCCAACAGAGGGATCGGTAAAGGAATAGAAGTACACCACCATTTCCGTGTTTTCTTTGTTGCTTGCGCAATAGGAATACACATTCGCGGCGGGCACGAAATACGCCCAGTTGTTGAAGCGCGGGATCAGGTTATACCATTCCAGTTGTTCCATGAAGGAACACATATAGCCCAACTGATAGGAGGACGGCATATCAAGTGCAGTTTCCCATGTTATCTCCTTTTTCTCCTCAACTCTGACAAGATCCAC
The DNA here is from genome assembly GCA_017450185.1 of Clostridia bacterium. Lineage (GTDB taxonomy): Bacteria > Bacillota > Clostridia > Oscillospirales > Acutalibacteraceae > RUG806. Next base: position 6,677 of record JAFSWN010000164.1, read on the forward strand.
ACCGTCATCGGTATCACCGTACATGTCGGCAGATGAGTTAAACAGCCATGTCGGATGGGCTCCCCATGAAGCGCCGCTCATTCCCGTAAGAAAGCTTGCCCAGCCCTGACATCTTGCGCCGTAATTTTTAGTCCAGAGATAGCAGTATCTGCCCTCGTAGTTGATAACGGGCTTTCCCTGTCCGTTGTACCAGAAATCCTTTGCGGAAACATAGTCGTCCCTTTTGTCATTTTTCGGATGCCACTGTGCAGCATACATCGTGTGCGCGGCGACTTTTCTGAAAGCCGAAGGCGCTCCGTTCGGATAATAGATAATACGAACCTCGCCGGTACCGAGTCCGTTACCGTAAGCCACGGTGTCGCCGGTGCTCTCCTGGTGGGCGGTGACCGGATGATCATATGGATCGTATTTGTTCAGGTATTCCGCGACGTATTTGTAGGGATTGTTTATGGCATTCCATTTGGAGGTTTCATCCTGATAGGGGTCGTTGTCAACCTCCTGCCCCAAAGTCCAGATCACGGGATACGCGCTGTAGCGAGCGACCCAATAACGGCTGAGCTTTTCAAGATACGCCTTCGCCTCGTCGGAAAGGTCGGGCATAGTCACTTTTTTCGTTCCGAGATATCCCGTCAGTTTCGGTTCTGTCCAGCCTCCGTGATTATCAATGAGGCGGCTCATTCCGAAAAGAGGCCAGAAGAACTGCGAGTTTGCGTGCGTAAGACCGGCCTCGGAGATGATAGCAAACTTCTCGTCCAACGCTCTGAAATCCTCCAGACTTCTGTCGTCAACATTTTCCGTGACCGCATTGTTCATTGCGCAGTCAAGCGGCTCCGACTGATAGACAGTGAAGCCTTGTCCCGCACGCTTCGCACTGATAACAGATACGACATCGGCAGGCTCGTTCATAAGTCCCCAGTGCGTGTCGCCGAGATAATAAAACGGCGTACCGTCCCCGTAGGTCAGGTATTTTTCGCCGTAGCGGGTGGTGACGAAGCCGTGCTTGTAAATATCGAGATCGCCGCCGTACGCCGCGCATTCCACCCGCGCCGTTCTGCCGTTGAGCTTTTCGTTCGCTTCATCCGAGCAGACGGTTTTGCACTGCCACTCCCCCGCCGAGGGACAGACGAAGCGCACGCGCCACGTATTGCCGCCGTCCCAGAAGCCGGGAACAGTGTAAAGCCTGCCGTTGCCGAAGAGCAGCAGATCCACCGTCACGTCGGAAAACGGATCGGCGTAGGCCTTTTCGCTTTCAAAGCTGAGCTCCACTGCCCGCCACGTTTCGGCACGCAGCGTCTGCTCCGCTTCGCCGTTAAACAGCGGGGAATCGCTCGCCTGCCCCGCCGCGTCGCGGGGCTCCGCTTTTTTGATGCGGGCTTCATCCGTAAAGGTTATCAGCTTCAGCATACGCCCCAGCAGGCTGCCTGCCGCGCCGAGGAACCGTTCGAGCTGCAGCGCGGCAGAGGACGGCCCGTCCGCTTCGTTTGCCGCGTAAGCTGCCGGCGCGGCGGCGCCGATCAGCAAAAGAGCCGTCAACACAAGGGCAATCGTTCGGTTCATCTTCATTTCCTCCAAAACATAGAATAAGATTACTGCAGTCTCCTCAAATCCCGATCATTCCGTTTATGCCCCCGTAGGTCGCGCGCTCGATCAGCTGCGCGATCTCTCCGGGAGAGTTTTTCATGTCGTTTGCCGCCCATTTTTTGATAAGCGCGATGCTGCCGCTAATGATATAGGAAAAAAACATTTCCATCTGGTCGTCAGGAAGAGTAACCCCCTCTTTTTGCCAACCCAGGATGATCACGTTTTTGCCGAGCGTGATCACGCCTTCAAGAAACGCGGCGTCGCCGTTTTCCGAAAGCAGGATCTTGCAAAAGTCCCGCTTTTCATAGATCATGCGGCAAATCTCGTCGAGCATCTGCGGGATGTCGATATTTTCCGCGGTGAAGCGGCTGCTGAGCGAATCGATGATCTGTGTGGAGAATTCCGTTTCGATCTCCTCCAGCACGTCACGCGCGGTATAGTAATGCGTGTAAAAAGTGTTGCGGTTGATCTCCGCCTTGCGGCAGAGCTCCGTAGGCGTGATCTTATCCACCGGCTTTTCCTTCATCAGCTCCAGCAGGCTTTCCCTTAAAAACATCTTCGTATACTTGACCCTGCGGTCCGTTTTCGCGTTCTGATCCTTCGTCATATTTGAACTCCCTGTAAAAAGATTTTTACCAGTCTGTAACTAACGAACTGTTTTTTCCGTATCTGTTATTTACCGCTTTTCCCTGCCTTCTTTTTGTTCGGGAAAGGGCAAATGACGCTGTAACCGTTAAATAACGTTCAGAAAGATAACGAACTGACCGTTGTTTATCTATCAACGTTTTTATTATAATAAAACCCAACTGAAAAGTCAATCACAGATTCGGAGGAAGAGAACATGAACGAAAAAATCAGCGTGATCACGGGCGGGACCGGATACGTCGGACTTGCGCTCGTCAAATACCTGACGGGGCGCGGCGAGAACGTGCGGCTGCTGCTTCTGGAGGACCATCCCTGCCTTGACGGGATCGAATGCGAAAAAGTATTCGGCAATATCTGCAATCCCGAAGATCTCGACGCTGCCTTTGAAAACGCGGAGACCGTGTACCACATCGCCGGAGTGGTTGATATTTCCGGCAAAAAAGAAAAACTGATGTGGAACGTAAACGTCGGCGGCACAAAAAACGTGGTGGAGAGCTGCAAAAAGATGGGCGTGAAAAACCTGATCTACGTTTCCTCCATAGACACCTACCCCGATAAATTCTGCGAGGGCGTGATCAGCGAGCGCAGCGAATACAGCGAGGTTGGCCTGGAAAGCCCCTACGCCATCACAAAGGCGCTTGCCACTCAGATCGTGCTGGACGCAAAGGACGACCTGAAGGTATGCTGCGTACAGCCCACCGGCGTTATAGGCCCGGACGACTACATGGGCTCCAGCATCGGGGCGACGGTGGATCTGTTCATCAAGGGCCTGTTCCCGGTGTCCATGAACTTCGGAGCGTATAACTTCGTGGATGCCCGCGATATGGCTGTGGCCATGCGCAACGCGGTGGATACGGGGCGCAGCGGCGAATGCTATATCCTCGGCGGGCACAAGGTGACCGTGGACGAGCTGATGGGATACATGGCAAAAACGCTCGGCAAAAAGAAACCGAAGATCAAGATATCAAAAGCGCTCGTAAGGCCGTTCGTTCCGCTGGTTTCAAAGGCAATGGACCTTGCGCACCTGCCGCCCATGCTCAACAGCTTTTCACTGAGCAAGCTGGAGGAAAACTGCAACTTCAGCAACGAAAAGGCAAAAAAAGAGATCGGCTTCTCTCCGCGCCCGGTGGAGGAGACGATCCGTGATACGGTGCTTTGGCATAAGAAAAAACTGGAGGGAGCATTGTGATATGAATTACGTACTGTTTACCGGCGCGACCGGAGACCTGGGCCGCTGCTGCATCGAAGAGATAGTAAAAACCGGCGACTGGACCGTTTTTGCCGGCGGGACGAATAAAGCAAGGCTGGCGGAGCTGGAAAAGCTGCCGAACGTGATCCCGCTTGAGCTGGACGTAACGAGTGAGGAAAGCGTTGAAGCCGCTTACCAGACAGTCCGCAGCTACACCTACGTGCTGGACGCGGTCGTCAATTTCGCCGGTATCCACGTGTTTACCTCCATGGTGGAGGGCGACTGCGTGAAGGACATTGAAAAGATGCTGAACGTGAACGTGATGGGAATGGTTCGCGTCAACAAACGCTTTTTCGAGATGGTGCGCATCGGACACGGAAGGATCGTCAACTGCTCCTCGGAGAGCGGCTGGATGACGCCGCAGCCCTTCAACGGCCCCTACCCGATGACGAAATACGCGGTGGAGGCGTATAACGACTCTCTGCGCCGGGAGCTGATGTATCTGAATATCCCGGTGATCAAGCTGCAGCCGGGATCCTTCAAAACGCAGCTCACGAATAAGATCTACGAGGATTTCGACAAGGCGATCGCCTCAACAAACTATTATAAAAAGATCCTCTCCACCATGAAGCCGATGATGACCATGGAGCTGGGGCTGGACCACGACCCGAGGAAGCTCGCAAAAAAGCTGATGCTGGCGCTCACCGCCAAGCTGCCCCGCACGAAATACAAGGTTTGCACCGGCAAGCTGCTGCTGACGCTGGAGCTGCTGCCCGACAAGGTAGTGGATATCGCGTATAAGGCGATCGTCAGATAACAAAAAAAGACTACAAAATCAACCGATCTGTCGCTTGTGATTTTCTCGGATTTCTGATACAATAAATATAAATGTAGTTTTACAGGAAGGATCGGGTTGGATGGATCAGGAGATTTCCGCGCGCGAGCGCATCATGACGGCGTTTATCGCCAAGCTGGAGGAGCCGCGTCCTTCCGTAAAGGGCCAGGCGCTGCTACCGCAGCTTGCGAAATACATCGACGGCCATTTCACCCGCGTATGCAGCTTTTACGATCGCAAAAAGCTGCTCAAAAATCTGGAATCCGACACAAATTATTACCTCTCTTTTCTGGCGAAGCCTACGGATATCGAGAGGATCGCCGTTTCAGAGCTCACCAAGGCGGCGGGCGTGAACCGCACCACCTTTTATAAGCTGTTCCCCAATACCACGGCGCTGTACGACGCCTGCTGCGAAGAATTGACGCAAAAATTTTTGGAGGTGCCGGTCCCGGCCGATAAAACCCCGGAGGGTATGCGCGATTACGCAAACGCGCTGTGGAAAATCACGGCGCAAAACGAAACGCTGCTGTTCTCACTCTCGCACCGCGTCAATAAGCGCGCCATGCCTTACCATGTCGCGCACCGGGTATTCGCTCACATAGACGCCTCGTTGAGCGCCGCCGAGCGTGCGTCCTTTGCCGTGCAGGAGAACCTTGCCACGGGCCCGGAGCTGTTTTCCACCTGGCTTACGCAGATCACCGTTGAAAAGCTGGCGCCCGGCTTATACCCGAACCAAAACCTGCCCGTATACGACCCATCCCGCTCGCTCATTGAAAATATCGCCTCCTGCTTTGAAGCGCGATACGGCGGAAACGTGGAGTTTTATTACAACATGGGCATCGCCGCGCTGCGGCTTCTTTCGCAGAAACGGTTTTACGACGTAAAACTAAACGAGTTCTGCGCCGCCGCGGGCTACCCACGCAGCACCTTTTACGCCCATTTCACCGATTTTACCGATTACGTGATGAAGGTGCTCGATAACGCCGTTCTGGTTTGCATGTCAGCCTTTTTGTATTTTCTGGAACAAACCGAAACTCTTACGCCCGAGGCGCTGCGCGTTTTTCGGGGAGAGATGTCGCCATATAAAACCGACGCCGTGCGCGCTATCTTTGTGAACGGCAGCATCACCTATCTTCTCGGCGGCTTGTTCGCTTATCTGATGCGCTGCCTGATCGCGGAAAAAGAAAAGGCTGACGGGCGGCCGTGCAGCGGGGAATTCCAAGCGCTTCTCTCATTTTACCTCGCCTACGCCATGCGTCTGTTTATGATGAACTATATCGGCGATATGACCGATGCGGAGCTTTTTGCAAAGCGCGGGGAGCTGGAGCGCATCAAGGAGAAACTGAGGGAAATGTGAACGGAAGGCGCAGAAATTGCAGCACGTCGCGATTTTCACTTCGCTCACGGGGTAGCGCGCCTACGGTGAGAGAGCATTCGCTTGTCAGCGCGGGAAAGATTCATTTTACCCTTCAAATATCCCCGCGAGCGCGAGCGAGTAACCTCCCGTGAGCGGAGCGAACGCTCTCCCGCGAACGCAGTGAGCAATATCCCGTTCGCATCAGCGAACTCGCTCCATCGGCGCGATAAATTTCAATTTGTTATCATCTTGCAACAATCTCACAATAATTATATATAACAAACCGCCGCTTTTGTATGCAATGTACAAAAACGGCGGATTTGTCGCTTGAAAAGAAAAACCAAGAGGCGTAAAATGTAAACTGAAGGCGACAGAAATAATCGTTTTGTTTTCTTTGCCGATCCGGTCGGCCGGTCCCGAAACGACAGGCCAAATACAACACAGGAGGAACCCTGAAATGAAAAAAATCCTTGCAGTTACCTTAAGTATCGTTATGGTGCTTATGTGCTGCCTCCCCGTTTTTGCGGCGGAAAAAACCATCACATCCCCCGCCTCCGCTTTTGCCGAATATGACAAAGCGAAGGTGGCGCAGAACGACGCGGATTATATCGCGTCCCTCGATTACGACCAGATAGCCGGCGGGCTTCTCGACTGGCTCGACAGAAAGATCGCCGCGGCGGCCGAGGACTTCAACGCCTTTACCGAGAGCGTGGGCGTTGACCTCTCCATTACCGGCGTGGACAGCCTCATCGGAATGAAGGACCACGCGGCCGAGCTGGAAGGCGACTTTGAAAACCTTGACACCTCCGCCCTTGTTACCAGAGAAGGCGGCGACGTGAACTTCTTCTACGGCGTCTTCCAATTTATGGCGGATAACGCCGAAACCTTCGGCAAGGTGTTCCGCTGGGACGGCGAGGTGTTCAATTACGGCAAGGTGGGCGAATTCATCGAGAGCGACGCCTGCACCGATCAGGCAGTGAAAGACTTCTATCATGATTACCTTGTAACCGGCGACATTCAGGATAAATTCATCCGTGAGATCGCGAGCGAGATGGGCTACGAAGTCCCCGAGACCCGCACCGAGACCTTTGATGAAATTTTGAACAACGGCATCAAGCAAGCCCTTGCTCCGGTCCTGAAGGATATCCTCACCACGCAGGCCTCCAAAGCCGCTTACGACGCGTTTGATCTCAGGACTACCGACGTTTATACGCTTGTAAAAGCCTACGTTGGCCTGCTGCAGAACGATTATAAAGATCAGTTTGACAACATGCTTTCCGGCTTCCTTTCCGCGCTGCAGGGCATGATCACGGTAATTACCGAGGGCGTAAACATAGAACCCCCCGTGCTCACAATCGGCGACGCCAACGGTGTGATCGGCACCTATCATCCCGCCGATACGGATTTTGAGAGCTATATGCCCGCTATCTATTCTCCTTACAGGGAGCATCTTTCCGGCACCGCGTATTATGATATGATCAAGGGTGAAACGGCTCCCGAAGGTCTGATCTCCGGTGAGGGCGTCGACATGGCAGAGAAATTCGTGATGAACGTTGCTCCCGTGCCGGATGAGCTGGCCGAGGCCGGTTATTCCTTCCCCATTGAGATCAGCTTTGACGAGATCAAAACCTACGCGAACGGCGCCATCGCCGCAGCGCTGGCCGTCGACGAAGATGAAAACGGCGTGGGCGATATTCAGGATCAGGTCAACGCCGTTGTGGCGCAGGCCGTTGACACAGCGAATCAGATCCCGTTTATCGGCGGCAGCATCACCGGTACCGTGACCATCGATTCCATTACCGTTTCCCTTTCCTATAAGGGCTACGCCGCCGATGATTCCTTTGTGGTTGAAGTGACCGCGATCCCCTCCTACGATATCACCTACGGCGGCAATATTTGGACCTACGCTTCCATGGTGGGCATTACGCAGGAGAAGATCCAGAGCGATTATATTGAGCCCGCAGTTGCCGAATACATTCAGAATCCCGCCGCCACCGTGGTGGTGACGAATCTCTCCGGAACCATTGCCGAGCTGGAGCAGCTGCAGACGCTGGTAAGCTATATTGATCCCAATGCGTCGTATGATTACACGCTGCTTAACGTAAGCGGTAATGATTATGATACGTACAAGGGCGTTGTGGGCCAGGCGAACCACATCCTCTACAAGCTGGTTGATATGATCGCCTCCGATGCCGGTATGTCCGACCTTGCGCTTGCGGACGGCGATAACACCCACCTTTACAGCAACCTGCAGAAGATCTGCGCCAAGGTTTCCGGTCTGTTGGATACCATGAAGGAATACATCGATCAGGAAACCTTCGTGGCCGTGGCCGAAGCTGCGGGCATCAGCGACGTGTTTGCCTCAGAGCACGGCTTCAACGCCGAAATGGTTTACAGAATGGATTTCTCCTCTGTGGAGAACGCCCTGGATTGCGGTATCCGTATCGCCTGCGACCTGCTTGCCGAGGACGACCCCGACAGCATCTTCTATCAGTTCCACATGCGCGTGGAAGAGCTTGAAACCCTTGACGGCATCGCGGCAGCAGCCGTGGATATGATCCTCGATAAATTGCTTGCGAAGGTTGAGCTTGAGGGCTGGACCCGCAACGCCAGCGCTATTGACGCTCAAGCCGTAGACGCCGGTACAGTTACCGCCAAAAACGCCGTTCTGGGCGAGATCACCGATATTCTTTACGACGCCGCCACCCTTGCGGTAAGCAAAATCAACACCTTTGCCAACGACCTTATAGCCGATTGGAACGCCGATACCGGCCTCAACATAGGTACCTTCACGCTGAACCTCGGCGTGGAAAAGAACGCTGATTGGGCTGTGACCCTTGAGGCCCTTGCGGACCGCTTCATCGCCCTCACCGACGGCGTCTGCATCCCCGCCGGTACCGCGAAGGACCAGACCGGCCTTTGGAACAAGCTTACCACGCTCGCTTCCATTATCCCGATGACCTCCATGTTTTCCAATTATAACGGTCTCGAGGCCATGAACGAAGCGTTCTTCGATGAGGCTCTGGACGGCGATCTTGATAACTTCCTATCTTACTTCGAGGTCAAAGAAGACGCCGTTGCGGGCGAAGTTCCCGTGACCTTCGCGCTGATCAACGCTTCGGATTATATAGTTGACAGATTCTTCCCGGATACCGTTCAGGCCGAACTCTATGCGGATTACGATCCCATGACCGAGGTACAGGAATACTTCACCGGAAACGAGAGCGATCAGGGTATCGCCGCGCGCAACATGGTGAGCATCAACGCCCGCAGAGCCAACATTCTGCCCTGTCTTCTCGATCTCATCCGTGAAACGGGCCTGCTGCCCGGTTTCGCCTGCGACCATACCAATACCGAAAACGTAGCCGAGGTGCCCTCCACCTGCACCGTGGCCGGTACCGCGGCGGGCGTGAGATGCGCGGATTGCGGCGCGGTGCTCAGCGGCTGTGAAGCTCTCGAACTTGCTGCCCACAGCTACACCGTGCTCGTGGAAGAAAAAGCAGCCACCTGCACCGAAGGCGGCTACAAGATCTACAAGTGCGCTGCCTGCGATCTCACCGAGACCCGCGACCGCGTAAACGCTCTGGGCCACAACTATGAGGACGGCGTTTGCACCCGCTGCAATGCGGCAGACCCGAACTACAACCCCGGCGGCGGCGATAACGGCGGCAGCTCCGGCAACTTCTTCTCAAACATCTTTGCAAACATCCGTAGCTTCTTCCAGCGGATCATCGATTTCTTCAAGGGTCTGTTCAACAGATAACGTTTCGTCCCTTATTCTTGCTCATTCTCTTTATCTTTTTCACCACAGAAAAGCGGCCGTCCTTTGCGGGCGGCCGTTCATTTTATATATTTGCCGCGCGCGCAGGCCATGGAGGCCCTGCTCTGCGCGCAACATTATTTCACCTTAGTTTTCTTTTTGTTATTACGCAGCGCTTGCAAGGTAGTGATAATACGTTTCACCGCGGGCGACATTCTGTACGCCGCTGATCTCTATCAGAACGCTGCGGTCATATTCGCCGACACAAATCGTTTTGCGGGTCTCAAAACGCTCAAAACACAGTTCTCCGGTACGCAAAACCGTACCCGCTTCGTAATCCCAAACGGTATAATACACGGCGCATTCTTCATTGATGGGCCTTGACAGTTCTATCGGCACGCGGTTACCGGCGCCGCAACCGTTTGATACGGACGCCTGATCGACAAAACCAACCGTTACCCTGCCGTTGTTTTTAAACGGATCTCTCCACAGGTATTTTGCGTTTTTATCTCCAATCAGGGAGATAAGCTTTCTAAAGGTGAATTCTTTATTATCCGTCGCCTTGTAGGATTTTTCGACAGCTAAGCCTCCCTCGACAAAAAAGGTGTTGCCGTCGGCATACATATCATAGAAGGATTCGTAGGGCGGCAGGTCAAAGATGAAGAAGGCTTCCCAGTTCTTTTCACAGTAGAAGATATTGTTTGTCAGCACCGTGTTCTTCCAACCGTATACCGGTCCGCGACTGCCGAAGCGGTATTCCTCGCCCCAGTTATCGATCAGCGGATCGCCCTTGGCATAGAAGATATTGTTATCCAGCACGGCGCCCTCTGCGCTTGCAAAACGCACGCCGCCGTCCAGCACGCTGTTTTTGACGCGAACGCAGGGGATATCGATCTCTATGTGTACTGCGATGCCCGAAGAGTTATCGAAAAAGCTGCATTCGTCAACGTCGACGTTCCAATTGAAATTATCAAACCACAAATCGTTCGAGATGTTGTGGGCAAAACGGCAACCGCGCCACGTAATATTCTTGCAGACCATCATTTTCGTTGTGGCGGGATCGGGAGAGTCATATTTTCCCCAGTCGATCTTTTTGCCGATATTGGTAAATTCGCAGTCCTCCGCGACGAAATTCATGCTGCGGAAGCCTGCGCTGATGCCGCAGATGCAGTCGTTATCAAAGGTGCAGCGGCGGATCAGCACGTCCTCGACCGTCCTGTCGTTGGAGCCGTGGTCGAATCCCAGGCCGCCGGTACCGGAATTATTGAACGTGCAGTCCTCCACCAGAACGTGATGCGGTTTTCCCATGTGCACCATACATCTGTCCCAAATAAGAGAGGCGCAGCCCGTAAACGTCAACCCGCGCAAAACGACGTAATCGCTGCTGTTGGTGTCGAGCAGGCAGGAGCCCGCGCCGTTTTCTCCGGACAGCGCCCGTTCAACCGCGCTGTTTTCGAGCTCCTTTTCGGTTCTCAGGTATACCTTGCCGGCGTCCACGTCGATATAGTAGCTGTCGTTTTTCAGTTCCTCCCGCGTTAGGACGGGTTCGACCGGTTCCCCGTCAACAAGAAGAAGATCGCTTCTTCCGATGATCTCGTTGCCGGGTGTGCCGGAGCGGAAGGGATAGTCGTATTTCCAATCGTTTTCATATACGTTCGATTCTTCCGTCTTTCGCCACCCGTCAAAGGAAACGGCGCCGGTAATCACGGTTTCGCCGGGCTGCCCCGCCTCAATGATCACGGGCTGCAGCTCCGTGCCGCTCGCGTTCAGGTCAACGTCCGTTTCATGATAGACGCCGGGAGCGATAACCAGCCTTGTGCCGGGTGAAGCAATGGATTCAACGCCCTTTTTGACCGTGGCAAAGGGCGCGTCCTCCGTACCGGGGTTTTCGTCGCTTCCGGTCGCGCCGTCGACGTACAGAACGGTCGAGCTTTCTTTCCAACCGGAAACGGTACGGCTGACCCACATGTCCCGCTCATAGTCCGCGAGAATATCCATGTCCGCCTGCGTAAGCGCCTGCCCGTAGATGCGGATATCGTCTACCATACCGTCAAAGTACTCGTTTTCGGCATACCCCGCTCCGATGCGCAGGCCTTCCAGCACAGGCTTCACAGCCGTGTCAAAATGCCCGGTCGAATCAAATTTTCCGCAGTGATAGAAGGTCACGTCGCCCTTATCCGGCTCATAGACGACTCCGATATGGAACCAGCAGTGTCCTTCGGGGTGAAAGACCCAATCATCGGCTCCTCCGACGTAGGCCTTCCAAGATGTATACTCCAAATTGCAAAACTGCGTGTTGTTGGCATACACGCCGCTGTTTTCAAAAACGCCGCCGGAGCTGCCTTCCACGGAAAAGACAAGCCTGGTACTGTTGGTGCCCATCACGGCTTCGCCCGTCCCGCTCTCATAAGACGGCGTGCCGGTATGAACGAATTTTAGAGTAACGCGCCCCACGCCGGTTTTTGTATCCAGCAGCGTGCTGACGCGCGGCTCGTCGGTATTTTCTCTTGTCTGAAGGTCGCGGACGTTGACCCACAGGGAGATCGACAGCGCGTCCTGTTCGCCGAAATCGGGAAGCGTGAGATACGTATCGGGAGACGAAAGCTCCAGCGCGTGACGCAGCCCGAATCGACCCGTGACAAGCTGAGCGCCGGACACGTCTGACAGGCCGACGCTTTCGGGATCAAGTCCGTCAAGACTGTCGATATCGTCAAAGGAAACGTCCGCAAGGGGCTTTTCCCGCACCTCTGCAAAACCGTAATCGGCGTATTCGTTGATCGCGGCAACCGCTTCTCCGTAGGCCTCGCTGATATCGTCCGTTTTGTAATACTTCACGGAGGTATCTTTAACACACGCAGAAATTGTTAACAGCATAAGAATAACAGCCGTAAACAACATGAGTATTTTTATTCTTTCCATAATACATCGGCGTTCCTTTTTAACAGTAATCACGTTCTTTTTTCGGTTAAGGCTGCTCTTTCAGCAGCCTTCCATGCGTGAACTCGCAAAGCGGACGCGTGGCAGCAGCAGGCGCAGCAGGACGGGACGGATGGTGGTGACGTTGTCTGCGCCCAACCGGATCGCGCGGGCGGCCTCCTCCGCTTTTTCTATAGTCCACAACGAGACCAGAAGCCCCTTTGCGTGCATCGCCTCCACGAGAGCGGGAGATGCGTCCCTATGGTCGAGATTGACGCCCATGGCGCCAAGCGCCGCGGTTTTTTCGGCCAGAGCCGCATAGTCTTCGTCCTGCGTTACTTTAACGTTGAGGTAATATGGGATATCCGGGCAGGCCTGCGACGCAACGGTGACAGTATTTTCATCAAGGCCGGTGAAGAAGAGTTGCTTGAGCACGCCCGCATCCTGCGCCATCGGCTGCACCTTTTCAATAAAGGCCGTGCTCTTGACGTCCACGTTCGCCTTTACGTCCGGGTGCGCCGCCAAAAACTCAAAGGCCTCGGCAAGCGTCGCGCAGTCGCTGTCTCCGGGGTCATAATGAGAGAGCACGGGCGTTCCGTCCGCCAGGAAATTGAGATCAAATTCCACAATATCCGCCCCGGCTGCGACCCCCATTTCCATGGCAACGACGGAATTCTCCGGCAAGCCCATGCAGCCGGAGTGAGCGGTGACGGTGGCGGCGTCCTGCAGCGCAGGCCCGTTCAAAGCGGCTCCCGACAGACAGGACAGCGGTAATACCACCATATAGAACAATGAGAAGAACAGACTTAAGCATTTATAAAAAACCGCAGTACCGATTCCCATAACGATTTCTCCTTTTTTATAAATGGCTTTCGTGCATATCATGCGATAAATAAACGATCCCATTATACCATCCCGCGCGCTCAAAAACAACCATTGCGGGTTCGTTTTTTATAAAAGCGGCGGGGACGGTCGTTGCGTACTCCCCTGTTTTTGTTCGGCAGTCAAACCGACGGCAATCATATCGCAAGTTAAAGACGGCAGAGGTGTTATAGACGCCGTCTCTTTATTTTATTTGTCTTCATCAATAGTAAGCAGACGGCTTCCCGCATAAATCGCTTCACAGACGTTCACAGCCTGCGACACGCTTCCGCTTGCGTGATCGGTAGAAAAAATGACGGATATCCTGAAACGGGATACTCTTAAAAAAGAGCGAAATATCTCCCGTTCCCACGAACCGTCCGTCCTCGGCGTTCGCCGTCATCAAACTTTCGTCGGCTATGACGTATTCCCTCCCGTCTCCGGGAATGTGGTTATAGATCCCGCTTTGTACGGCCTCCAGCAAAGTCGTCTTTCCCGAAAAGCCCGCTCCCGTAATTACCGTAACGCCGGCGGGTATCGCAATGCCGGTTATTGTCTTTCCGTCCGACGTAGGTATTTCTCTTTGTAAAGACTCCGGACTTTGAAAAGGAACAGCGCTCGCAAGCGGTTCCCGGGAATCGCCGTTTCTGGGAAGAATGCTGCCGTTCGCAACGAACGCCTTAAAATGGTTCTCTTCACAAAATCGCCGGATCGCCTCTTGGTTTTTATATACGGTCATTCTTTCCGCGACCGTATCCCTGTCAACCACGCCACGTAATCACGCAGCGTGTTCAACGTATGGAGCGCCAGCGTCATGATGCAGTCCTCGATCTCTTCCTTTTCTTGTGTGGGGCCGTAGGACATGTTCGTCACAAAGAATTCCCGGCAGGAGGAAAAGGACGGCAGCTTTTCCTGCGTCACGCCCTTTTGGTTCCTTAATCTTTTGATCGTTTCACCTATCGTAATATTCACGATCAATCTTCCTTTCATGCTTGCAATTACCGCAATGTTTTTTGTTTTGTAAGCTTACAAGCAAAGTATACCGAAATGACCGGCAAAAAACAATTGTCAATCTGTTGCGGACAGGTCAACGATTCGTTGGGAACTCGTTTTCCGCTGAAGGAATATGCCAATTACAAGCGCTTTTCGGCAAGCCGTGAAATTTGCTTTTCAACGGTATAGGCCCGTACGGGAATCGATACCGCTCCGCATTTTATACGCCGTTTTTTCAAGCTTCTGAAAGCTTTATAACAACGGCGGGAACGCCGTTTTCGCGGTTTTCCGGCGTACCGATCCGCAGCATCAGCTCCCCGGGAACAGTCAGACGGTTGCCGGAAATACCGACAAGGGCAGTGACGTCTTCGGCGGTATCGGAAAGCAGGTTTTGCGCATAAACGCGGCGGTTTTCCGCCGGCTTGCCGAAATCAACGCGAAGCGACGCAAATCTGCCGAACAGACCTACGGGCTTCTCAGGCGAGCCGCCTTGGACAATGATATCGGCAAGCGGCGCAAGATCGATGCCCTCGGGGAAGGTGCGCGGCGTGACGGCAACGCAAAGCGCGCCGTTATAAGGATGGACAGAGCAAAGGACGTAAGGCTTTTCACCCTCTGAAAAGACCTCGGGCAAGGGCATGTTGCGAGCGATAGAAGCCGGCGCGCTCACAAAGTAATCCCCTTCGGGCACATTAGGCCAAAGACCGGGCGCGCGCTTCGGACAGCGCCAGACGTCTTTGAGCCTTTCATCGGAAATAATCAGGCTCCCTTTTCCGGCGGCAAACGGAGCGGCTATGCGCTGCCAGCGCAGCGCGGCGTATGATTCCGAAACAAGACGCGGCGGCAGCGGAAGGTATTTGCGCTTTTTTTCGAGATCGTGGCGCATGACGCCGACGGCGCAGCCAAGAGCCGCGCCTATGAGCGCCGTATCCTCGATATTGAGAATCGTATCCGCCCTGCAGGCCTTAGCAGCATTAAGGCATATCGCCGCACGGTCGACGGTGGAAGCGTATTTCAGCTCGTGGCACACGTCGTAGGTGCGCAGGTAATCGCTGACGGGCAGCACATTTTTGAGATAGGCGGCAAGCTCCTCGGGAACGACCGGACTTTTTTCCTCAAACAGTGGACGTCCGGAAAACCCGTGTTCGACGGACAGCCCCGGCGCGTATTTGCGCATACATTCCGTCATCATCGCGCAGTACTGCGCGTCGCCCTGATGCGCGCCCCAATCGGCCTTTAAGTATAAAACGCCCGCTTCATGGCACCACCTCGCCCGTTCCTCCCAATAGAACCTTTCTTCCTCCGGGGTGCGGGTGATAACCGCGCCGTTCACATAATACGGCGACTGCGTCGGCGCCCAAAGCCCGAGGCCGCGATACCCCATCGATTCGATTCTTTTTGACAGGGCCTTCAGCCGCTCTTCCGGGCGCAGCCCGCTCAGAGAGGGGAAGCGTTCGGGATCGGCTTCAAGCGATCCGAAAATACGGCTGTCCGTCGCGCCGTAGGGCACGTCCCAGCCGTCGTCCAGAACAACGATCAGATCCTGTCTCATACCCTCGAAGCTGTTAAGAACGCCGTTTTCACCGAACAAGAAGTTTTCGTTCATCGCGTCGCGCGCGGTAAGCCCCTTCGGGCGCTCCTTCCTCGCGTACATGTGATCGCACTGTGAATCCCACGTGCAAAAATAGTTCCCGGTGATCTGTGATTTTTGAGGGATCAAATCCATAGCTGCTTATTCTCCCGATATTTTTCAGTTTCAGTATTTTTTTGGCATATTGAGCCGTATTTTTTCGTATTATTCCATGCCGTTTGGCGCTCGTAGGTCTGATAGGACGTTCCGTCCTCACGGTAATGGACGGTATAAGCGGAGGAGCACAGATAATAAAGCCCGTTGTATTTCAGCACAAAACAGCCCTCGAAGCCCACGGGCTGGCCGCTCTCGCTGAGAAGAGACCGTTTTGCAGAGCGAAAGCCCGTCATATCCTTTTTCATCTCGGCATACTGCCCGTCGGACCATATGGCGTACACTGTGCCGTCGTCGTCCTCAAAAAACGTTGAATCGATATAATCGAACAAAGGCCCGTCGACAACGTCTTCATACGGCCCCTCGGGCCTTCCGGTCGTGCTTTTGAGCACGCTTCCGACCATGGCTCCCCAACCGAGCGAATAGCAGATCCAGTAGTTCCCGTGCAGGTAATGCAGCTCCGGCGCCCACACGGGCGAGCTGCCGTCCGTGATAAGCTCCTTTTGCCACGTGGCGTCGCGCTCATAGCTCCATAGCGCTCCGAGGTCGGCCCAATCGGTCAGATCGGACGAACGGTAAACGTGTATCTCCCGGGTATTGGACCAGTCCACGGGATCGTATGTGCCGGTCATATAGTAAAAGCCGTCTTTGTCGAGCATAATATAGGGGTCGCGCAGATGGACGTCCGCCAAAGGCGACAGAGGCTCGGAGGGCTCGCCGCCGAAGGACGGATAATCGACGCTGCAACGGTAGGCCGAATCAGAAATAAAGGTTGGGACGCAGTTTTTTCTGAGCGGGAACGAAACGTTTATTTTGTAGAAAACGTTTTTCTTAAAATACGTAAAAACCGTATAGGGCTTAGTGTTGAGTTCATTAAAGGAGACGGTGATCTGAGCGTCGGGAACGCCGCTTATACGAAGACGCTGGTTCCCCGACTTACTGAAGGAAACCCACGCGCTCGCCCTGACGAAGCTTGCTCCGGAGGCTTCGGCGCCTTCGGGCAGATCGCACAGCCCCGGAGTTCTTCCGGTCAGCAGAGGCTCTTTTGAATATTTGTCGGCGTAAAGAGATACGGTGGCCCCATGTGAAAACCGAAGGTGGTCTTCAAGAAGCTTATTTTCGGACTCCGAATAAGACGAAACGTCCCCGGGGAGCGGATCGATAAGTCCCAAAAAAGCGAAAAATGCCATAAAAAACGCGATTATCCTCTCTGTCATTAAAACGTCCTTCTTTCGTTCATGTTGTCACGCTGTTTTTTTAAATCGTAAGCTGTTCGCGTTGTGCGCGTCCGGCCTACAACAAGAAGCGCCTTTTCACCCGTGCGATTGGGGAAAAGGCCGATTTGTTTTTTATTCTTCTTTATTTTTTGCGCAGCCTTGCCCTGACGACGCCCTTTGGATCCTTTATGAGAAGGATAACGATCCAAATAACAAGAGCGAGCGCGACGACCGAAAGGCCGAGAAAGGCGTCGTTGAGCATATCCGAGGGCGCGGGGGAAAAGTACTGCGCTCCGAGCTCGGCGTATTCAAAAACGGCGTCGGCAAGCCACATGAGCGACGCGCCCCAGAACATCCAGCAAAGAGGCCCGAGAAGCATTTTTTCATCGCTTTTCTTATACCAGACGGCCGTGGTGATCACTGCGGCGAATACGGTTATGAGAAGCGTCATACCGAAGCCTCCGCTTCCACGCGCTCCGGACGTTTTTCTATGGCGTAGGATATAGCTACCATTGCCGCCCATACGGCTGTTACAATGACGGCCATTGTGACGCCGACGCTCGCCATCTCGCCGAGCATTTCGCTGACCGCCTCCGGCCCCTCTGACGCCGCCGTCAGGAACGGGAAGAACGGCACCACCTCTCCGTGCCACAGATGCTCGAACGCGAGCAGGACAACTCCGCCCCACAAAAGGTCGGCAAGCCAGAACAGCTTTCCGGAAAATCCCCGCTTTGCGGAAGCTTTTTCAGCGTCGCCGCCCTCGCGGACTTTGATCTGAGCCTTGTTTTGTTCATACTTCTTCAGAAGGAACGCTGCGGCGGTAACAACTATCGCCTCGGTTCCCGGAACAAGGAAACATGCCATAATAAATAACTCCTTTCAAGCTTTTTTCCTATTTTAGCAAACAACCCGTCGTTTTACAAGCCCCCTCGCGGCCTTTTTTTAAATCATAAAATTAAATATTGTTTTCAATGTCCCGTCATGTTATGATTTACTGTGTAAGACGTTATCCGGAACGCAGTGACAGCGTTATGCGGATAATTTAGAGGAGGCCTCCGATGAACGAACGGACCGTATACAAAAAAGAAGCGCTTAAGAATATTTCCTTTCCTCTCGGAGGCATAGGCACGGGCTGCATAGGGCTTTCGGGCACCGGCAGCCTTATTGACTGGGAGATATGGGGAAGGCCCAACAAGGGCGGCGACAACGGCTTTTCACATTTTGCCGTTAAAGCCTCAAAGGACGGAAAAACAATAGATACCCGCGTTTTGTGCTGCGACGACGACACTTTTCTTACAGGCGAATACGGCCACGGCTACGGGGCCGGGAAGCGCGCGGTTTCAATGCAGGGCTTCCCTCATTTCAGGGATGCTACGTTCACCGGCGAATTCCCCATTGCCACGGTTGAGTTTATTGACGATACTTTTCCCGGTAAGGCCACCTTAATGGCGTTCAACCCGCTTATACCGCTTAACGACCGCGATTCTTCGATACCGGCGGCGTTTATTGAGATAGCGGTTGAAAACACCGGCGAAGAGGAGCTTTACTACACTTTTGCCGGCACGCTCGCGAACCCGTCGGAGGGCTCTGTGAACGAATTTATAAAAACCGAAAACGGCGGTATGCTGTTTCTAAGGCAAATTAAAAACGGCCCCAAAAGCTTGGAATACGCAGATATGGCGCTCGCGGCTGAAGGAGACGGAGAAATAAGCTTTCAGGAATACTGGTACCGCGGCGGCTGGAACGACGGCCTCGAGCGCTACTGGAGAAACCTTACAGAAAACGAAACTCTCCCCTCCCGCGGTTACGCCTCCCCCGGCGCGCGCGACCCGGGGACTCTTGCCGTCCGGCTTAAAGCCGCTCCCGGAGAAACCGTGAGGGCAAGGTTCGTTATCTCATGGAACAAGCCGAACTGCCGTAACTACTGGAACCGATATACAGAAACAGCAGAGGACGGAGAAGCAAAGGACGTTGTTTGGAAGAACTACTACGCCACGCTTTTTGAAAATTCCGCCGAGACCGCCCGTTACGCGCTGAACTGTTGGGACAGGCTTTTAGGGGAAACAATGCTGTATCACGATTCTGTCTTTGGTTCCTCTCTTCCCGAAACGGCAGCCGAGGCCCTCGCGAGCGCGGTTTCGGTGCTCAAAAGCCCCACCTGCCTTCGTCTTGAAAGCGGGGAGTTCTACGGCTGGGAGGGCGTTTGGGAACACGACGGCTCGTGCGAAGGAACCTGCACACACGTGTGGAACTACGCCTACGCGCTCTGTTTTTTGTTTCCTAAGCTTGAAAGAAGCATCAGGGAAACCGATTTCGCATACAATCAGGACGAAAGCGGGCGCATGGCCTTCCGCATGCAACTCCCTTTGGGAAGGCAAAAAAGCGGCTTTCGAGCGTGTGTGGACGGACAGATGGGCGGCGTGATAAAAACCTACCGCGAATGGAAGCTCTCAGGCGACGATAAATGGCTTAAAGAGCTCTGGCCGAAGGTTAAAAAATCGCTTGAATACGCCTGGAGCGAGCTTAACCCCGACCGCTGGGACAGAAACAAAGACGGCTTTCTTGAGGGACGGCAGCACCACACGCTCGATATGGAGCTGTTCGGCCCCAGCTCGTGGCTGGAGGGCTTTTATTTGGCCGCGCTGAAATGCGCTTCCGAAATGGCAAGGCACATGGGAGAGCCGGACGACGCGAAAGCTTATGAAGAACTGTTCAAAAAAGGCAAAGAGCGCTGCGACAAGGAGCTTTTCAACGGAAAATGGTACTGCCAGAATATCGACCTTAAGGACAAAACCGTCCTTGAACACTTAGGGGACGCAAAAGACGTTTACTGGAACGATGAATCCGGAGAGATAAAATACCAGATAGGACAGGGCTGCGAAATTGACCAGTGCCTTGCCCAGTGGCACGCGAATATCTGCGGCATAGGCGAGATATTCAGCAAAGAGAAGCTCCGTACAGCGCTTAAAAGCATATACGAAAACAATTTTCTGCATAACATGCGAAGGCACTACAATACCTTCAGGCTGTTCGCCGTGAATGACGAGAGCGGAGCGGTGATATGCGCCTTCCCCGAGGGCGTTGAAACGCCCGCCATCCCGATCCCCTACGCACAGGAATCGATGCACGGCTTTGAGTACGCTCTCGCGGGGCTTATGATATCCGAAGGAATGACGAACGAGGGAATGGCCATAGTGAAGGCCGTTCGCGACCGCTACCGCGGATACAACCGCAACCCCTATAACGAGATAGAGTGCGGCAACAACTACGCGCGCAGCATGGCGTCCTTCGCGCTGCTGCCGATATTCTCGGGGTTTTCGTTTGATATGCAAAAAGGGGAAATAGGCTTCGAGCCCGTTTTGCCGGGAGATTTCAAGGCTCCGTGGTTCCTTGACTGCGCCTGGGGAGAATATGAACGAAAAAACGGTGAAGCAATAATAACGGTGCATAGCGGCACGCTGCCACTGAAAGCGATAAGCCTTCCGGGCATAAAGTCCGTTACTGCCGTGAGCGCCGACGGAAAAGAAATACCGTTTTCGATTGACGAAATGAAGCTGAGTTTCAGCGCTGCAGTGACAAAGGAGCTTAAGATCACACTCATAAAGGATGAAAAAGCGTGAAAACGCCGCGCTTACATAACAAAGGAGAGAGCATAATGAAAAAAGCAGATATGCGCTGCGTTCACGGCGCCGACAAACTGGGGAGAGTTATACCTGAAACAGAAGGCCGGAGAAAACGGCTTGTGGGCATCTTTTATTTTGTATGCAATTCCTCTCACTCCGACAAACCGCCCGTTGACGTCAGCAGGGTGATTGCCGAGGACCCGACCGCCGCGACGGATATGGACCACCCCGCGTGGCGCGGCGGCGCCTACTGGGGCGAGCCCCTTTTCGGCTATTATATGACGGAAGACGAATGGGTCATAAGAAAGCACATTGAAATGCTCGGCTTTGCCGACGTGGATTTTCTTGTGTTCGACACCACGAACCGCGTGATCTTCTACGATCAGGTCACCAAAATCATGTCGCTTCTGGAAGAATATATTGACGCGGGCTTCCCCGTGCCGAAGGTGGTTTTCTATACGAACACCGAATCGGGCGATACCGTAAACGAGCTGTATGACAGGATATATTCAAAGGGCTTATACGAAAAAACATGGTTCTGCCTTGACGGAAAACCTCTGATTATAGATAAGCCGGAGGAGTGCAGAGAAGACGCGCGTGAATTCTTTACGCACCGTTTGTCTCAGTGGCCGTTTGAAGAGCAGAAGGAAAACGGTTTTCCGTGGATGGAGTTTATCCGTCCGCAGCGCGTTTACCGCAAAAAGGACGGCACTCCCGAGGTGGTGAACGTATCGGTCGCGCAGCACCCGAACTGCGCCCACAGCGATTCAGCGTTTTTCGGAGAGGAAGGCGCATGGGGGCGCAGCTACCACAACGGCAGAATGGACATAAGGGAGAACGCCGTGCAGTACGGCTTCAACTTCGCTGAACAGTGGGAATACGCGCTTAAAACCGACCCGGAGATCGTGTTCGTTACCGGATGGAACGAATGGACGGCGGGACAGTGGCGCTGGGACAGGCGCTCCCCTTTCACCTACACGGTTAAAAACGACGAGGGCGAGTTTACCTTCTACCGCGAAGGCATTCAGGAGATGCGCGCGGTGATGTGCGACTGCTGCTCGCTTGAATACAGCCGCGATATCGAACCGATGAAGGGCGGCTATTTTGATAACTACTATATGCAGCTTATTGAATACATCCGCCGCTATAAGGGCGGCAGCGCGCAGCCCTCGGACGACGGCGAGGGGATAAGTTATTCGGACTACCCTTCGGGGAACGCGCCGACAGAATTCGACGGCAACGGAAATACTCATTACTTAAGGCCGAAAAGCGTTAACGATATACGCACGATGATGGTTAAATCGACCAAAGAGAGCGTTTTGTTCACTGCCCGCTGCGCCGGAGAAATAAAAAAAGAGGGCAATTACATGCGGCTCTACGTTGTGCCCGTTTGCCGGGAACACTACGGCAGCGTTCTTGCGCCTTATAAGACGAAAACGTTTATCTTTTTACCGGACGGAACGGCTGAGGTTTACTTAAATAAAGAAACTAAAGCCCTTGAAAGCGTGAAAGCTCAAATTAACGGCGACGAAATACGCTATGAGATACCGAAAAAGCTGCTCGGCATTCCGGAAAAAGGCTGCTTTTCACTCGATTTTAAGTGGGCGGACGCGATTGCCGCCGACGGCACGGTGGAGGATTTCTATCTTAACGGCGACACCGCGCCCTACGGAAGGCTCTGCTACCGCTACAGATACGCCGAAAATGAATAAAACAAAGGAGATTATGATATGCTGCCTGCCCAGCTCAATTCTTATGAGATAAAAAACCTGCGCCCGTCTATGCGTTATAGCGGAGGGGACTTTTTCGAGTGGCAGAAAGAAGCGCGAAAGACGCTTTGCCGCCTGCTCGGGATGGATAAGTTTGAAACGTGCGAGCTTAACTTCAAAACGGAATACGAGCGCGAAAAGGACGGCTATACCGAAACGCGCTTCACCTTTGACACGGAGCCGGGATATACTTCACTGTGCGTTATGCTCAAGCCGAAGGCCGCTTCAAAAGGCTTTATGATATGCCTTCAAGGGCACAGCACGGGGATGCACAATTCGCTTGGGATAAAGCTTGACGAACCCGACGCGAGGGACCCTCGGGACGGAGACAGGGATTTCGCGATACAGGCTGTTAAACGCGGATATACCGCTATGGCCCTTGAACAGCGCTGCTTCGGAGAGAGGGGCGGCACTCCCCGTCCGGACTGCCAGCATTCTTCGCTTATGGCCATTATGCGCGGCAGGACTACTATAGGCGAAAGAGTTTGGGACGTTTTGAGGCTGACAGAGCTGATAGACGATCGCTTCAATCCCGAAAAACTGCCCATATACGTGATGGGCAACTCCGGAGGCGGCACGGCGTCTCTCTACTGCGCCGCCGTCATAGAGAGGATATCGGGTGCGGTTCCCTCCTGCGCGGTGTGCACCTGGAAGGAGTCGATAGCCTATGTGAAGCACTGCACGTGCAACTATATTCCGGGGATCGCGAATTATTTCGACATGGGCGATATCGCGGGGCTAATTGCGCCGAGAGTTTACGTGCAGGTAAACGGAAGGGACGACGACATCTTTTTGCTTTCGGGAGCGAAGGAATGCTTTGATATCGCGAAAGGGCTGTACGCCGCGGCAGGAGCAAAAGAAAAATGCGCCTTTGTTATCGGCGAGGGCGGCCACCGGTTTTACGCGGAACCGGCATGGAAGATTTTTGAAGAGATAAACGGACAGCCCGGCTGACCGACATTAGAGAAAAAAGCGCCCGACCGGGCGCTTTTGCTTTGTTTTGGCTTACCGTTATGAATTTATCATGGTATAGAAATATGCAACAATACCGAAGATGAGCGGGAATTTTTGCGCCATCTTTTCTATTTTCATCTGCTTTTGGCAGTCCTCGTTGTTTTCATTGCCCGAGAACCAAAAGTCGGGAGTGGCGTAGCGAATAACGTCTTTGTCGATCTCTTTTACGTTGTTGCCGCTGTACTCTCCGAAATCGATTATTCCGCTGTCTATGAGGTCGTTATAGAGCTTTTCCTTTTCGTCGGCGCGGCGGCGGCTGAAGAACGAAAACTCACATTTTCCGGAGCTTGCCTTATACCATCTCCATGAAAGCTCGCTGCGCTTGAGATTTGAAAGCTGTTCCTCTGTTTCGGCGGACGCTTCGGCGAGCCTCCACAGCGCGTCCACGGCAACGGCTTCGGCGGACGTGAACGGACGCATGCACGCCCACGAGCCATAGTAGATGCACATCTCGCCGTCAAACGAGCCTGCGTGAGAGGTAAACATATCGACTATCCTCTTAATGTATTTCCCTCCGGGGCCGTAGTAAGCGTCGCAAAAGCCCTTGACCTCGCTGTCGAGATCGCAGTAGGGGTCCTGAAGGCACTTGGAGATCATATACGCCCTCAGCTCGCCGAATTCGGCGTCGCAGCGGGACATGTAGTAGTTCCCTTCTTCATAAACGCCCCTGACGTTGTTCTCATAAAAAAGCTGAATATTCTTCTGGATCGTGCCGAAGTTCGGGAATACCGTGCAGGTGTGCAGGAAATTTGTTACGTAGTCCCAAACGTAGAGACGCTTGCAGATCTTTGCCCAGTCGGTGAGGTCTTTGTAGAAGCCCTTGTTGCACTCGGCGTCAAGAGGGTGAGCAAAGCAACAGAATATCGAGCAGAGCCTGACGATAACGTTGTCGCGGGGGACTATGCCCTCGGGAGCCTGCTGCGAATAATAATACGCAAAGGTGTCGATGGCAACGTTGTCGTAGCCCTTCTCCTTCACGACGTCGGCTATCTGATTCACAAAATTGATGACGGTGGCCGAGGGCTTGCCGCCGTGTGCGGCCTCAAACGCGGTACAGCTTTCGCACTGGCAGTTCGAGAAATTGTCGTTCTGGGTGACGGAGACGATCTGCAGCGGAGCGTCCGGATCGTGCTTTTCCTCAAGGATCTTAAGCACGTTGTTTGTGCATATCGCAAGCACGTCGGGGTTTGTAAGGCAGGGCTGGTCGGTGGTCCTCACACCGTCGTGAAGCGCGAGGTACTCGGGATGGGTATCCTTGTATTTTTCGGTTTCACATAAACTGCCCATTGTGTGGCAGAAGCCGCCGATGTAACCGACCGTGCCGCCCATTTCCGCCGAAAGAGTGCGGTACGTGCCGCCGTTGAGTCCGTTTGCCATCGAATACTCCGCGTCGCAGGGGCTCTTCCAGTCGGTGTCGGTATATTCAAAGAAGGGCCCGTAAACGATATCGGTGTCGCAGGGAACCAAAACGCTCTCAGCCTCGGGCAGCACGGTAACGGTAGACGTATACACCTTCCTGCCGCAGAATTCCTCCAGAAAACGGTACGCTCCCGCCTGCAGGCCGCGCGCTCCGGCGCCGTTAATGTGCAGCGCGCCGTCGATAGCCTTAATGCGGTAGCCGTTCACGGCGACGTCAGAAACGTCAGCAAAGGAAGCTGAGCCCACCGCTATGAATTTTTCGTTTGCGGCGGTAACGGTTTGAGGCTCCTCGCCGAACACCTCTCCGAGGCACTCCTTAAGCTTGTTTGCGGCAAAGGTCTCGTAATCTGTGGGATTTTCGGGAACAAGTATCGTCCAAGTTTTGTCTATACGGATATCGTCGCACGCTTTAGCCAAAGGGAACGCGCATATAATCATGACAAACGCCAAAATAACGACCAACGTTTTTTTCATAAACTATCCTCCTGTCTCTTTTACGCAAAAATCAGCAAACGCCGGAAAGCGCCGCTGATTTTTTATTTATGTACGCGTGTTTTAAGCTGTGAATGAAAGCGTAAGGCAGTCGCTCCTGTAGCCGTAGGCGCTCACCGCCGTTACGGTCATCGTGTAGGTCTGCCCCTCTTCGAGGGCGTCGGTCCCGATGCGGAAATCGGCGGTATCGTCGTCGTCAATAACGAAATAATCGTCGACAAACGTGTCGCTCACAACCGTCTTGCCCTTTGAATCTGTTATTCTTATTTTATAGTCGTGCACTATTGTGTCGCAGTGCGCCTCGTTAAAGGATATGACCCATTCGCCCGCCTCGTTGCGGTAGGCTCTGACGAACGTGTCCTCGGAGAAAACGGGCTTTGAATCGTGAGCGCGCCTGTTGCGGTAGGTGTAGGCCCAGGAGCTTGTATCGTTCACGTTGTCGATATAGTATTCGTTGAAGAAGGTGTCGGACAGAAGGTCGTATTCAAGGATGCGCACGCTGCCGTCTGAATCGGCCTCAACTATGCACATCTGCGCGGCGGGGTCGTAGCCGTCAGGATGCTGCCCGGGAATGAAGTTTTTATCGAGCTCAAAGGTTGCCATCGCGCCCACTCCCACGCAAGTGTAGCTCGTCTGTATGATGCTGCGCGGGTCGTTCATCGGGAAGTGCGAATGGCCCGAAAAGCTGACGACGCGGTTGTGCTTGTTGAAAACAAGGTTTAGCTGCGGGTTGCCCCAGAAGGTGGAGCCGTAGACCGTGCCCCACGCGTGCGGGTGCTGGAGAACAAAGACGGGCTTAGTATCGGACTTCGCTTCCGCCTCTCTTATGGATCTTGAAAGCCACAAAAGGCTGCTCGGGGTGAAGGTCCATTCCGTTGCGCCGCGAACGCCCGAAAACGCGATAAAGGAAAATCCGTTTATCTCGGTGACGGTGTTCGGATCGTAGCCGAAATTGCGGATGAAATACTCGCGGTTGTTATCGTCCTTCATCTCGTGGTTCCCGAGGATGTTTATGCACTTCGTTTCCTCACGCACGTGCTCGCGCAGAGTGTCGACGTATCTCACGAAGTCGCCCTCCTGACCGACGCTCGAAAAATCGCCGAGCCCGAAAAAGGCGTCTACCCCCGGATATTTCTCGTCGTTGTCAAAAAGCTCGTAGGCCGTGTCTATCGCATCGGCGACGTGGTGGTTCTGGTTGTGCGAGTCGCTGAACACAACGAAGCGGACCTCGGGCTGAAAATCCTCGGCAGTTACGGGCATCGTTTCGGTGATTTTGCCCGTCAGGCGCTGATATCCTCCGAACGGAAGGATAAGACCGATAACGGTTGGAAGGCCTATAAGCACTCCGAGAACCCATTGCATGATCTCCGTAAAACTCATAAAAAATCCTCTCTTTCCTTTATTGTTTTTATTATACTATGATACTTTACCTAAAATCAATACCGAAAATGTAAACGTTGACATTTGAACGCGTGAGCATTATACTCAGAATATCATATAAAACAGAGAGGAAACGCTATGGAGGCCGGAAAAAAATACCCTGAAAACTATATTTTCAATCAAAATCTTCTCGAAGAAAACCGTCTGCCCGCCAGAACGCTTCTGATCCCGGCGCAAAAACGCGGCGTCACTCACAAAAACTTTGACGAATCGAACAGAGTTCAGCTTTTAAGCGGCGAATGGAGGTTTCGGTACCTTACGGAGGATACGGACGAGCCTTTTTACAGTCCGGACCTCAAAGACAGCGACTGGGATACGCTTAAGGTGCCCTCGATGTGGCAGTTTTGCGGCTACGGGAGCTGCCTCTACCCGAACGTGCGCTACTGCTTCCCCTACGACCCGCCGTATATTCACCGCGATAACCCCGTGGGGCTCTACAGAACGGCTTTCACGGCGAAAAAGGGCTTTTCAAAAACCGTACTGAGGTTCCTCGGAGTTGACAACGCCTTTTTCGTGTGGCTCAACGGCAAATACGTTGGTTTTTCCAAGGGCAGCCGCATCCCCGCCGAATTCGACGTGACGAACGCCGTAAAGGACGGGAAAAACCTGCTCGCCGTGAAGGTATACACCTATTCGGACGCTTCATACCTTGAAAACCAGGACATGCTGATGGCGAGCGGCATTTTCCGCGACGTGATGCTTATCTACACGGGCGAAAACTCTCTTGCAGACTACACCCTGCTCCCCGACGAGAGCGGTTTTACGGTTAAATACTCATGCGAAACCGGAAAAAACGCCGCTTTCATACGCTTTACCCTCCAGTCGCCCGACGGCGGTGACTGCGCCGAAAAGGAACTGCCGATAAAAAATACGGGCGAGGTGTTTCTGCCCGTTAATAACGCCGTAACTTGGAACGCGGAGCAGCCGCAGCTCTACACTTTATTTATTGAGATAATCGAAAACGGAAACGTTGTCGAGATCCACACAAAAAAGGCGGGCATCGCGAAAAGCCGCATAGAAGGCTGCAGGCTCCTTATGAACGGCAGCCCCATCACGTTAAAGGGAGTGAACCGGCACGAGAACAACGCGAAAACCGGGCGGGCTATAACCGCAAAACAGATAGAAGCGGAGCTTAAAGACATAAAATCTTGCAACCTGAACGCCATTCGCTGCTCGCACTACACAAACCACCCGCTGTTTTATGAGCTGTGCTCGGAAATAGGCATTTACGTCATGGACGAGGCCGACTGTGAATCGCATGGAGCTGAATGCACCGGCGACCAGGGCGCTCTGAACAAGGACGACTCATGGTTCAACGCGTTTTTCGACCGCGTGTCGAGGATGTATTTAATAAACAAAAACGAGACCTGCGTCAACATATGGTCGCTCGGCAACGAATGCGGCGAGGGGCAAAACGGCGATAAGTGCGTTTCATGGCTTTGCGAACAGGACGTTAAAAAGCCTGTTAAAGACAACCGTGACCCCTCTCTCCCATGCGGGCGCTTCTGCGAAACAGGCTATATGCCTATGAGCGTTCTTCATGATTCGTCTGCCGAAAACGGACCGCTTATGATGCTTGAATACGCGCACGCGATGGGCAACTCCCCCGGCGGCCTCGAGGACGTTTGGAACTGGGTCTATGAAAACGAGCACTGCTGCGGCGGCTACGTTTGGGAATATAAGAGCCACGGCTTTTATGAAAAAGGAAAAAACGGAAGGCCCCGTTATCTCTACGGCGGCGATTTCCCCGATCTTTACCACTGGTCCAATTTTTCTCTCGACGGCTACCACACGTCCGACGGCACGCCGAAGCCCTCTTGGGACGAGCTCAGAGAGGTATCAGCCCCCGTGCACGTCAGGTTTGAAGAAAACGGCGTTACCGTTAAAAACACAAACGACTTTCTGCCTCTTGACGGAGTCAGAATGCTTTGGTCCGTAAGCGAAAACGGCGAAAAATATACGGAAAAGGAATTCTGCCTTGACGATCTGAAAGCGCGTGAGGAACGCTTTTTTGCCGTTCCGAAGGAAACGGACGGCTTTTGCGGCCTTGTGACCGAGGACTGCGTTTTTATAAAAGACGGAAAAAAGACAGCGCACAAGCAGAAGATCCTTGCGAATATCCCGGACGAAGATACGCTCCCGGAGGAATTTGAACACAGCGTAGAGAAGGAGCGCGACGGCGTTACCGTTACGGGCGAATATTTTTCGGCGGAATTCAAAAACGGCCTTCTGTGCAGGCTCGAAAGATGCGGCGTCACGCTGATAAGCTCGCCCGTTCGCCTCAACATGATGCGCGCGCCAACCGACAACGACGGTATCGTGGGCTTTTCGCCCCGCCTTATAGAAGAATGGGAGGGGCGTCTTGTTGATTCGATGCGCTTCGGCTGCTATAAAACGGAGGTTTACGACACTCCCTCGCAGGTTACGGTGACGGCGACGGGCAAATTCCTTCCGAGCAGCCATTTCTGGGGCTTTGACACGACGCTTATCTATAAAGTGAGAGCTTTCGGCGAAGTGGAAATAGAAGTTGACGTGCGTCCCTACGGAAAGGATCTTCCTTGGGCGCTGCCGAGAGCCGGATTGGTTTTCGAGCTTTCGAAGGATTATTCTCACTGCCGCTGGCTCGGACGAGGCCCAAAGGAAAACTACCCGGACCGCAAGGCGAGCGCACCCGCGGGGCTTTACGAAGCGGACCTTAAAGATATGAATTTTGAATACGACGTCCCGCAGGAAACGGGGACGCGCTGCGACTGCAGAACGCTTACGGTCTCGGGAGAGGAAAAGAGCCTGTCGGTAAGCGGGGATTTCGCTTTTTCATTCCATGATTTCACTCTTGAAAACCTGATAAAAGCTCGCCACAGCGACGAGCTCGAAAAAAGCGAAAAGCGATATCTTTATATCGACCACAGGCACAGGGGGCTCGGCTCCAATTCCTGCGGCCCGCAGCCCGAAGAGCGGTATGAGCTTCGCCCCGGAGCGTTCAAATGGACTATCACGCTGAATAACGAGTTTTATGAGAGGAAAAAGCCCAGCCCGTTTGAAAAAAGATGGATAGAACTGTTTGCCGGCGATATACCGGAAAAAGACCTTAAAAAGTACGTCAAGAGCACCGGCAACCTTATCTGGCACGTTTTTTCGTGGGGACTGAGGCCCGACGGCTCATATCTTTCAGGCGACGCCGCGAGAAGGGCGTTTGACGAAGCGGATAAAAAGGGAGCCGCGTATTATGAGCCGTGGCCCGGCGACGGGGCAAAGATACGCTCCTACGACTGCCCGAGCGCCGCTTTTCTTGACACCCTTACCGAATGCTACGTTATTTCCGCGGATGAAAGCTGGACTTATATCGTTACGCACGAGGGCGATCCGCTCGGCCCGTATTTCTGCAGAAAAGAGAAGGAAGAATAACACGTCACCGTATCAGATCGTGTTTTTTGATGAAGTCAACGGTTTCGTCAACCGTTGTGAAGGCAAGCGCCACAACGGTGTCGGCTCCGCCGTAGTATATCGCGATTTTTCCCGTTTCGCTGTCGGCAAGCGCGGCGCAGGGGAACACGACGTTCGGCACGTCGCCCACAAGCTCATACTGCTCGTGAGGAGCAAGAAGAAAGCAGTCGGCGCGGTGGAGGACCTTCCAGGGCTCGTCTTTGTCGAGAATGGCGGCTCCCATCGCGTAGGTAAAGCCGTTGCAGCTCGTGAGAACGCCGTGGTAGAACATAAGCCAGCCCTCGTCTGTTTCTATAGGTGTGGGTCCCGCGCCTATTTTGGTGCTCTCCCAAATCTTTTTCGGGCTCATCACGAAGCGGTATTTTCCCCAATAGGTAAGGTCCTTGCTGCACTGCAGAAAGATGTCGCCGTAGGGTGTATGGCCTCGGTCGCACGGGCGCACGAGCAGCATATATTCGCCGTTTATTTTTCGCGGGAACAATACGCCGTTTCTCGCTACAGGGTAGCACGCGTCCTCAAGCTGCTCCCACGAAACAAAATCATTTGTGCGGGCGATGCCGATGGTGGTGCCGTGATCGGTAAGATTAACCCAAGAGAGGTAATATGCGTCTTCTATAAAGCACAGGCGGGGATCGTAGCCGCGAAAGATGACTTTTTCGTCAAGGTCCCATTTTATAGCGTCTTTGCTGCGGCCCACAACAAGAGTGTGGTCGCGGCACATGTTGTCCACTCTGAAAACGCCCACGAAGCCGTCTCCGTAAGG
This sequence comes from Clostridia bacterium, assembly GCA_017450185.1. GTDB lineage: Bacteria > Bacillota > Clostridia > Oscillospirales > Acutalibacteraceae > RUG806. The sequence continues at coordinate 37,739 of JAFSWN010000164.1, forward strand.
AACGACCGCGGAATTGAAGATGCTGTTGGCGAAAAAGAGGTTGTCGCGCGTGATAACGGGATTGCCGCTATAGCGCCACACCGGGTAGGCATAGCCTTCGGGTTTATCCTGCCAGGGGATATTCGGGATCGGGGCGCCGATTATTTTTGCCATAAAAATACCTCCGGATAAAATTATTGTTCATAAAAATCGTACCACTTTACGAATAATATGTCAAGCGCGGTAAAACCGGGCGCTTTTTAAGGCAATTAACCGGGAGTTTTTTTGAAAAAAGCTTTTCATCCGGCTTTCTATATGATACAATCAAATTAACAAAAAAATAAAAGGTGGATATTATGAAGAAAAAGAACCGTTATCTTAAAAAGGCTTTGGTCTTCTGCCTTGCGGCCCTGATGGTCATGACCGCACTTCTTCCCTTCACCGCTCTTGCAGCCGATACTGAGGCTTCCGCGTTCGTACCCGAGCTTCGCTTTGTTTTGTGCAGCGACACGCACGTTCTTGAAAACAGCGACCAAAACGAACAGCGCATAAAGAAGATGATGGAGCTTGCCTACGGCATAGCTGACGGCGACTCCTCCTACGGCAGAGTGGACGCGCTGCTGGTTGCCGGCGACAACACGAACGACGGCACAAAGACCGAATTCGACAAATTCGCCGCCGCCGTCTTCGGCTCGCTCAGAGAGGAAACAAGTTTTTTGGGCGTTGCGGCGAAGAACCACGACGGCTATGAGATGAGTCGTAAAGAAATGCGCGCTTATTACTCGAAAAAAACGGGGAACGACGCAGATTTTCACGTTGTTATCGGAGGGTATCACTTCATAGGCCTCTCTGCATCTGAGAACGAACTCTTCCACTACTCCCCCTCGCAGCTTGGCTGGCTCAAAAAGCAGCTTGACGAGGCGGTTAAGGACGATCCCGAAAGGCCCGTTTTCTTCATGCACCACGAGCCCGTTCGCGGCACCGTTTACGGAAGCTCGCTCTACGACGGCTGGGGCGTGACCGACTTTACCGCCATAGTCAACCGCTATCCGCAGATCGTTGACGTCGCAGGACATTCCCACTATCCGATAAACGACCCGAGAAGCGTCTGGCAGGGTGTTTTCACAGCCGTGGGCACCGGCGCCGTATACTATTCGGAATTCACCGTTGAGGGCATAAGGACCTACCATCCCGACGATTCGCACGACACCGCTAACTGCTGGATAGTTGAGCTGAACGCCGAGCACGACATGCGCCTTCGCGGCTACGACATTCTCGCGGGAGAACAGCTCTGCGAGCTCACTCTTAAAAATCCCGCCGACGCAAAAAACAGGGAATATACTCCCGAAAAGCGAGAGGCCGCTTCAAGAGCCCCCGAATTTGAAAACGCCGAAATAAACGCGACGGCTGAATTCGGAAGCTGCAGAGTAAGCGTCACCCCCGCTAAATCCGCCGACGGTATGCCCGTTGTGCTCTACCGCGCGTACGCGAAAAACAGCATGGGCGTCAAGGAAGCGAAAACGTGGGTCCTGCCCTGCTACTACAGAGCCGTTGAGCAAAACGAGATAACGCTCGAGCTCAAGGGGCTTTCAAAGGGCGAATACACAATAGGCGTGGTTGCCGAAAACGCCTACGGAAAAGCTTCCGAGCCGATTGAAACAAAGGTGAGCGTTGACGGCGAAACGGGCTTTAAGAGCCTTATAGCAAAATTCATTGTGTGGATAGAAGAGATAAAGGAATTCTTTACACGCCTTTTTGATTAAAAAAATTGCCGCTGTGATCATAGCTTCACAGCGGTTTTTTCTTTTGCGGTTTTTTCAGTCGTCGTTTTCAAGCTCTTTTTTGCCGGTGAGGGCGCTTAAAGCCGAACCGACGAGGCTGCCGACGAGCGTTTCCACCTTTTCGCCCTTGAGCACGGCAAGAGCGTCCTTCTTTGTCCGGCTGTCGACGGCGCGGTAGAGCTCCACGAGCTTTCTTTCGGTGGATGTGACCTTCATCGACGTGGTGTTCGCATTTGCGGGAGGCTTTGAGGATGAAGAGGACGATGAGCCTTTAGCTGCGTCGAGAAGAGATTTCTGAGTGACGCCGGTGGCCTTCGCTATTTGTTTGAGCTGGTCGGTCGTGAGCTCCTTTTCGCCCCGCTCCGCTTTACTGATATCTGAGGCGGAGCAGTTGCAAACCTTGCGGGCGAGCTGCTCCTGTGTAAGCCCGGCTTCGGTACGGGCTTCTTTTATAAGCTGCCCGAGCTTTTTAAGACTTGCCATAGCGCCACCTCTTAAAAGTTTGAGCCGTTCCAGCCCCATAAGCTGTAGCCGGTGTATTTGACGTATATCCTGTCGGACGGTACGCCGAGCTCCTCACTGAGGATCTCGCAGACTCTGCCGGTCATTTTTTCGCTGTCGGCCTCGCCTACGGCTCCGAGCAGTTCAACGTCCACCATGGCGGCGGGGGCGCTGTCGTCGCCGCGGAACCACATTCTTTTGCCGTCGTCAACGGCAACCATGAGCCAGCTTTCGTTTTTGCCGCGAAAGCTCTCGATGGCCTTGCCGAACCTCGCCTTTATTGCGGCGCATTTTTCATCGGACACCCTCTCGGTGGTCGTAAGCTTGATATAGGGCATGGGAAATTCTCCTTTACGCTTTTTTTGCCGATGGGAAAAATCGGCTTTTATTTAAGTATAACCTTAAAGGAGGAGGAAATCAAGCTCAATATTGCGCGTATCGTTGATTTTTCGTTTTTATTGTGTTATATTTTTTATTGAAATAAGGTCTTGTCAGCGAAACAGGATACAAAGGTACTGATCTATGGATAAGAAAAAATGTTTAAGGATAATCGCCACGCTGCTTGTTATTGCGGCGTTATCCCTGATTCCGGCTTCATGCGGCGGGCACAATC
>JAFSWN010000165.1 GCA_017450185.1 Clostridia bacterium
AAACGCGTTTTGAATTTATTAACACTAAATCATATTTCCGTAGCGCGGCACACCGTGCCGCAAAGAAAGAACCCGATTGCAGTTTTTACAGAATAATGCTTTGCATCATAACATGCCGTTTTCATCTATCGGCTCTTCCCTGGCGGCACGGTGTGCCGCGCTACCCGTTTTTCATCTTTTTTTATTTTTCGATCTGCGGCGTCAGCCGTTATAATGCCAAGCGCAGCTTCCTTCATTTTTCTTTTATCGGTTATCGTTTATCTTTTTTCATTCGCTGCGCAGCCGCTCCCACCTCCCAATACCAACAAAAAAAGAGCCCCTTTCGGGATGCTCTTTTTTTCATCAAACTATTAAACTGAAGCAGCGCAAAGCGCCTGTAACGGAAATCAGCCTAATTTTGACTTTGCAAAGCACTCGCTGCAGAGAACCGCTCTGTCTTCACGGGGCTTGAAAGGAACTCTGGCTTCTTTCCCGCACTCGCTGCACACTGTCACGAAATATTCTCTCTCGCCCCTGGCGGCCTGTTTACGCGCAACTCTGCATTCCTTGCAGCGCTGAGGCTCGTTTTCAAAGCCTCTCTCGGCATAGAACTCCTGCTCGCCGGCAGTGAATACGAACTCCTTGCCGCATTCTTTGCAAATAAGGGTCTTGTCTTCGTACATCTGGTGTTTACCTCGCTGTTATTTTTTGGGGTATGCGCTGATATTTATCTGAACAGTACGAAACTGCTGATAACGTTACCTGAATATCCTTTTAAGCTTGGCCCTGACACGCTGCATGGCGTTGTCGGCGGCTTTTTCGGTTATATTCAGCTTTTTTGCGATCTCACAGTAGCCCGATCCCTCGAGCCTGCATATCAGCACTTTTTTTTCAAGCACCGACAGATCGCGGTCGAAGATATCATACAGGGCTTCGGTCTCTTCAAGGGAAATGAGCTTGTCCTCCGGTTCGGTCCCTCCTGAGATATTGAGCTCGTCCAAAGGGATATACGTGTTTAGCGGGATATTTTTGTTTTCGTTTTCGCTTCTGAGAACGCTTCGAAGGCGGTTGTTGACGCAAACCGAGGCGTAGGTTTTGAAGGACGCGTTTTTTTCGGGCGAATAGGTATAGGCGGCGGAGAGAAGCGCGAGCATTCCCTCCTGAAACAGGTCGTCTTTTTCAACGGAAACTCCGCTGTAGCGAGAAGAAATGCCTTCAACAAAAGCGCGGCTGCGCGAAAGAAGGGCTGTGAGAGCGTCTTTGTTGCCGTTTTGCGACAATAAAGCCAGCTGCTCGTCTGTTTTATCAGAGTATACCGATTTTTCGCGATCCTGACCCATACGTTGCCCCACTCGATAAATAACGAATATATCTTAAGGTATAATATAAGATTTGTCAATACTTTTTTCTGCCGATTCTATGAAAAAAAAGCGAAAAAACAGGGGATTTTATTGATTTTAGACAAATCAAAACAGGTTTGTAAACCATCTCACCACTACGTTGAACCAGCGATGAAGCTCCGCGAAGAGAAAATCGAGGAAGCCGACGTTGAAATATATCCCCTTCACCACCTTTGAGGTCCCCGCGTTTGAGGACGCGTTTATAAGAAACGCCTGAGTGTACACTATGCCTCCGTCGCCGAAAACCTCGAAGCGAACGTAGTTTCCGATATCTGAACCGTAATCGTCAAGATCGAAAACGGCGTCCTGCGCTTTTTTGGTGTCCAAAAGCCTGCCGCCGGAAATAAGGCGGACAATGAGAGCGTCGGAGTTTTTCAGTTCAACGGTGTTCTCGGCTTCGTCCACAACTATCTGGTTTACGCGCGGGAAGGTATCTATATATTCATAATCCTTCTGAAGCAGCGAATACTCCTCCCCTATGCCCTCGTCGGGGGCATATTTGCCGTTTTCGATACCCTCAATGCGCTCTTCGATGATATCCCTTGCGCGTACCACGCGAAGATAGGTCTCGTTTTCCTCGCCGTAGAACTCTTTAAGGGAGGCGGCTATGTCGCACAGCTCGTCGTAGTTTCCAATGCAGTGGCTCCCGCCGAAGAAATGCCCGCTTTCAAGAGCGGCGCGCGCGTCGGCGGAGCACAGGGAGTCCATAAGAAGAAAAGTGAAGCCGCTGTCGATGATGCCCAAGTTGTGGGCGTCGCTCGAGCAGATGCCGAACACGTTTTCGCCGTTCGCGGAAAAACGCGTCAGAAGGATATCCCAGAGCTTGCGGTCAAAGCGGGTGCGGTTGTCGCCCTTGGAGTTCATGTCTATGCCTATAAGAGAATCATAGTTTTCCAAAAGATAGGCGTATTTGTTGATATAGTAGGCGTAGGCGGGGTTTGTTTCGTCGTAGGCGTTTTCGGTGCGAAGCTCGTACCGGGCCTTCGTGTATTCGCCCGGATGGTTTATAACGCACACTCCCCCGGCCTTTTCAACGCCCCGAACGGCGTCCTCGTATATGGTTACGGAATTGTCGCAATAATCCGCGAACCAGCTGTTTACGTGCGCGTTCACCGAAACGGCGTTGTTTTCTATTCCGTAGGGCATTTTAAGAATGACTCTGCCGTTTTCAGCCCTTAAAAAGCAGTCGCCGTTTTCATCTTCCGAAACCGTGTAGGCCACGCCGTTTGAAAACGTGCCGGAGGAACCGAGATACTTAACGTCGCCCTGATTGTTGTCTTTTATTTTCATCGCAACGTTTATAAGGTTTTTATCGGGGCCGTCCACCCACGAATAGTCCACGTTGCCGTGGTCGGTGAGAGCCACGATATCGAAGCCCGTTTCCATATGCTTTTCAAGCGACTCAACGTGGTTCATCGAGCCGTCCGACACCGTGGTATGGGAATGCAGGGCCGTTTTGTATTGAGAAACGGTATCCCAGTTTACGCCCTCGTAGGGGTTTGTGATCTCAATCGCATCGTTTTCGGCAACAGCGGCAAAAACGAAGCCGAGGGAGAGAACAAGCGCGAGGAAAACGGAAATTGCTTTTTTCATAAGATGACCTCCTTTGATTTTCGGGTATACAAAATCAAAAATTCAGCAAATAACGGCATGATCCGAGCTCCGGGCTCCGGCTTTTTCAAATCATCCGTCAATGCCGAAAGCTTTGAGTTCTCTGCTGACCTTCCCGATGGGAAAGCCCATCACGGTGTAAAAATCGCCGTTTATTCGCCTGACGAGCAGCGCGCCTTTTCCCTGGATGCCGTAGGCTCCGGCCTTGTCGAAGGGCTCGCCCGTGGAGACGTAGGCGTTTATCTCGTCGTCGGAAAGCTCAAAAAAGGTGACGTCGCTTCTCTCGTGGAAAAGCGTTTCACGGGAGCTGTTTTTTATGTATACGCCGGTGTAAACGGTGTGAGTTCTGCCGGAGAGGGTGCGCAGCATTGAAAACGCCTCTTCTTTCGAACGGGGCTTGCCGAGGATAACGCCGTCTATCGCCACAACGGTGTCGGAGGCTATAACGGTATCAAGAGGGTTCTCGGCAAAAACGGAGTCCCCTTTTATTTTTGAGAGCGCCTCCACCGTTTCGGCGGGGGTAAACCCGGGGCCGGTTTTTTCTTCGGCGTTCGATGCCTTAACGGTGAAATCGGACGTGACTATGGACAGAAGCTCTCTTCTTCGGGGAGAGCCGGAAGCTAATATGAGCGACATGGGAATCTCCTTTGTGTGGCGGCGCGATATGTTTCAAGAGTTTAGAGTTCAGAGTTTAGTTAATGCTTAATTCGTAATGCGTAATGCGTAATTATAATAATTCAAGAGTTTAGAGTTTAGATTTCAGAGTTTAGATTTCAGAGTTTAGATTTCAGAGTTTAGATTTCAGAGTTTACCGATGTGCTGACTCCACCCTAGACCGCATTTAATTACGAATTACGCATTACGCATTACGAATTAATATTTCCTTCTTTCATTATTTCGCAAAACGTAAATCGCGACACGCAAAACCGTCAGTACGTTATAAGTTCATTGAACACCTTAATACAATAGTTATCCGACATACCGGAAATGTAGTCGATGATGGCCTGAACGTAGATCTGCTCGGTTTCGAGGTCGCCGTAGATCTTTCTGTTGAGGCACTTGACGGTGCGCTCGGTTATGTTGTCGAAAAAGCTCAGCTCAGGCTCGCAGAATTTTGAAAGCCAGTCGGCGAAGGCGTTCATAAGCTCGGGATAAATAGCGGCTCGCGCACGAAGCTCCCTTATGGTGTCCTCTCCGCGGTAGCAGTCGAGAAGGACCTCAAAGAGCTGACTTATGACCACCTTGGCGTACTGCGTGAAGGGATCGAGGCGCTTGTTTTTATAGATGTATTTATAGTTAAACTCCTTTATTTCGTTTAGCTGCGCGAAAAAAGTGTCGCTGAGGGTTATGCCCTTTTCGGGGGACGAATTGCGGCACACGTCGTAGATCATGTTATGTATAATGACGGTGGTGTTTATCGCCATTTTATCGTAGGCGCGCGCCATTTCGGTGAGTGTGTCTATGTTTTCCTTTGTGAGAAACTTAAGGCGAATGGCGTCCTCGATATCGCGCCCGACGTAGGCTATTTTATCGGAGAGCTTCACAACGCAGCCCTCCCACGTGACGGGCTCGTAAAGGCCCACCGACACAAAATCCTTTTGCAGGTCAATAAACTTCTTTCGGGGCTTAAGGCCGTTTATATCGAGCTCTCCGCAGTGCGAGATTATGCCGTCGCGCACGGCGTAGGTAAGATCGAGGTTCCTGAGCACCTTGTAATCGTCCTCGAGCAGCTCGATGTCGTCAACGAACCTCAGGCCGTTGCGCTCGTGGAAAAAGCTTTTGCCGAGGTATTTCTGCATCAGCGCGGAAAGCTCCCGTTCGCCCTGATGGCCGAACGGCGCGTGGCCGAGATCGTGCCCCATCGCTATGGCTCTGGTGAGCTCAACGTTGAGGCCGAGGTCCTTCGCTATGGTGGTGCTCACGCTCTCAACGTGCGAAACGTGCTCCATGCGGGTGCAGATATGGTCGTTTTCAATGTTGAAAAACACCTGCGTCTTGTGCTTTAAGCGCCTGTAGGCAAGGCTGTGCAGAATGCGCGTGTAGTCGCGCTCAAACGGGTCGCGGCAGTCGTTGGGCTTGGAATAAAGCGCGTCGCGACGGGAAGTCAGCCTGTCCCAGTTGTCGTTTTCAGGAGAGGTTTTGACAGACGCAAATTTATAGTTGTTTATCGTTGACATGAGATCACTCCGGAAGAATAAAGATGAAAGATAAAAGAAAAAAGAAAAAAGAAAAATGAAGGAAGCTGTAACGGCTGACGCCGTGAATGAAGAATGAAAAAAGAAAAAAGATAAAAGAAAAATGTCGGAAGCTGCGCTTGGCATTATAACGGCTGACGCCGTAGATCGAAAAATAAAAAAAGATGAAAAACGGGTAGCGCGGCACCCCGTGCCGCATGGGATCTGCCGATAGATGAAAACGGCATGCTATGATGCAAAGCGTTATTCTGTAAAAACTGCAATCGGGTTCTTTCTTTGCGGCACGGTGTGCCGCGCTACGGAAATATGATTTAGTGATAATACAAACAAAACGCGAAGCGTTTTCCTTAATTCTCTCTAAACTCCTGACTCCAAACTCATCTGGTCTTTTTCACGATCTTATTCAAAACGCTTCTTGCCTTTTTGCCGTAGTCGAAAAGCTTGTTATAGGCGAAGAATTTAAGCTTGTCGGAAACGAGCACATATTCGCCGATATATTCGGTATAGGCCGCGCCGAAGCTCTTTTTGAAGGCGTTAATGCCCTCGAAATCCTCTCTGGGGACGCACTCGCCGAGAGTGCCGTCGGGATCGGGGGAATTGGGCTTAAGGAGCACGTAGCCGAGGTCGTGGACGTCGTTTCGAAGCGCTATACTGCGGCAGATGCGCCTGAAATTAAAGTAGTGGCTGGCCCGAAGGTTGTTGCGCAGCAGATTTCTCGCGCCGCCGAAAAGGCAAGAGCTCATTTTTCCGTAGTGCACTGTGAGCCCTCCGGCAACGGCGACAAGGTCGCCCTCTTTTTCGGTTTCTCTTATGCGCTCGCTGAAATGTTCGGTCTGCTTGTCGATGGATTCAATTTCCTCTTTTATGCCGCGTATCTTTTTTTCGGGGGCGGTTTCAAGCTGGGTCATAAGCTCCGCCCTGCGCTCCTGACGCTCCGCTTCAAGAGCCTTATCCTTGTTTTTATCGTAGTAGACGAGCATAATATCCATCTCGTCGCCGCCGAAAACGTCGAGCAGGCGCTCGATATAGTCGCTGCCGCGCTCGGTAAAGTCGTTTCTGTCGGAGGTGTCGCGCATGACCGCCGCGAATTCGTCCAGTATTTTCGGATCCTCTTTAACGTCTTTTGATGTGAACACCCTTTCGACAAGACCCCTGTTTTCGCCCACGCGCACGCTGTATCTGACGCCCTTTTCAAAGCTCTTGAGAAGCTTTTCGGGGGTGACCTCGGCGCCGTTTTCGTCCTTTAAGGGCAGAATAAGCTGCACCGGAGCCTTATAGAGGCTCTTGGACGCGTCGGGATTCAAAACGAAGCCCGCGTCCAAAAGAGAAGAGTGAACTCTGACTCCCCTGTCCTGCTTTTGCCCGTCGATCCGAAGCTCCACGCACGGGTCGAAAAACAGCGCGGTCGCCCCCGCCTTCTTCATTTCGCCGAGCATGAAAGCGGCAAATTCCTTAAGAAGAACGCCGTTGTCATAATCGCACACGGCCCCCGCGGGGCAGTACCAGATTTTTCCCGCGGCGGGAAGGTGCCTTTCAAGGATGAGCGCCGTTAGAACGCGATCGCCCTTTTCACCGAAGCCGGAATAAAACCGGTGCGACCAGTCCTTTTTGACATCGGCCCATTTGGCGCTCTGAAGATATATGCCGCCGTGCGTGAGAACGAAGGCCTCGAATTGCTCTGAATTGGTTTCTTTGGAAAAATTATACATTGCTACCTCTTATAAATTCGGAATGCGGAATGCGTAATTCGGAATTTCGGAAGCTGCGCTTCGCATTATAAATAATTTGAAGTTTGATAACATCAATCACCTTAATGCTTCCGTTAACAGCTGTGACTTGAATTATCTTTAATTACGCATTCCGAATTACGAATTCCGAATTATTTTATTGTTTTTCGCAGAAAAACTTCTTAACCGCTTCGTAATCCGAATACGGCTCTTTTTTGCCCTTTACCTTCATAAAATCTTCGTGTCCCTTGCCGAGAAGCAGCACTATATCGCCCTTTTCGGCAACCGAAAGCGCGTAGGCCACGGCCTGTTCCCTGTTGACGATGATCTTATATTTGCCGCCGGCCTTTTCAACGTAGGAGGCTATTTCGGCGCAGATGCTCTCGGGAGCCTCGAAGCCGGGGTCGTCGGTTGTGATGACGCTCAGATCCGCCCTTTCGCCGCTTATGAGGCCAAGCTCCTCCCTTCTGAGGAACGCCCTGTCGCCCACCGAGCCGAACACGGTGATAATGCGGTTGTGCTCATATTCCGAAAACGTGTCGATAACAGAATTGAAGCTCTGGCCGTTGTGCGCGTAGTCTATAACGACGTCGAAATCGGCGTCGACCTCAAGGCAGTTGTTCCTGCCCGGAACCTTCGCCTTCCGGAGGCTCGTTTGGATCACATCGTCGGAAACTCCGAGGAGCCTGCACACCGCAACGCACGCGAGCGCGTTCGACACGCTGAAAAGCCCCGGGACGGCGGTTTTCATTTCGGTTCTGCCGGTTTCGGAAACAAGCGTGAACGAGGCGCCGAAGAAGCCTCTGCCGCGCAGCTTACTTATGTTTTCGGCGTAGAAATCGGCCTTTTCAAAAACTGAATATTCATAAACCGGTACGGTTATTATCTTTTTGAGCTCCTCCGAAAACGCGTCGTCCTTGTTGAGCACGGCATGATCGCACTTATAGAAGAGCTGCTTTTTCCAGTAGGCGTATTCCTCAAAATCCTTGTGCTCGTTTCCGCCGATGTGGTCGGGCGAGAGATTTGTGAACACCGCTGCGAAAAAGCGGATGTTATCCACCCTGTGCGCCTTGAGGCCGAGGGACGATACCTCCATCACGCACGCCTCGCACCCGGCGTTTATCATTTCCCTGAACAGCCGCATGCACTCGAAGGATTCGGGAGTGGTGTTGGCGGTGGGATAGATTTTGCCTCCGTAGCACGCGCCGACTGTCCCTATGGTGCCGCACTTTATGCCTGCGTTGTTGAGGCACTCTCCGAGCATACCGGCAATGCTTGTCTTGCCCTTTGTGCCGGTGACGCCGATAATTTTGAGCTCCTTTTCGGGATGGGAAAAGAAATTTGCGCTGATAACGGAGAGCGCCGCCCTTGTGTCGGCGGTGACAAGCAGGAGCACGCCTTCGGGCACTTCAACGGGCCTTTCCGCAAGAATGACCTTCGCGCCGCTGAGAACCGCGCTGCTTATATAGTCGTGGCCGTCGGAAAACGCGCCGACGAGCGCCACGAACATTGTGCCGTCCTTCGCCTTGCGGGAATCGTACACAACGTCGGCTATTTCGCGCTCCGAAAAGCTCTCGCAGGTGTATTCAACGTTTTTGAGAATTTCAGATAAAAGCATAACTTATCCTTTCACATCACGGAGAGAAGCTCCGAGATAACGTAATTTGACAATAAAAATCCTTTTTCGGTGAGGACCGCCCGCCCGTTTTTGCAATTCACAAGCCCCATGGCGGCAAATTCCGCCGCCCTTTTTTTGAAGGCCGCGTTCGTATCGGGCGCTGCCGCCCCTTCGTCGGTGCGAAGGGCGAGCATCAGGCGTTCTTCCTCGGTTCCCCCCGGCCCGTCGTAAACGCATTTTTGTCCGTTCAGAAAGCCCCTAAGGTCCCTTTCGGAGTAAAAGCGCTTTGAGTTTACAAACGAGTGCGCCGCGGGGCCTACGCCGAGATATTCGCTGCAGCGCCAGTAGCTCATATTGTGCCGTCCGATATTGTCGCCGAAGCAGAAATTCGATATCTCATAGTGGCGCATGCCCTTTTCTTTGAGATATGAGCACATAAAAAGGTACATATCTGCCGTTTGGTCGTCGTCGGGCAGAGAGAGTGTTTCGCGGCGCTTATAAAATAGCGTGCCCTCTTCAAGCTTCAGTATATAAACGCTCAGGTGCGTTACGGGAAGAGAGAGCGCGAAATCGAGGCTCTCTTTAAGAGTTTCCTCCGTCTGCCCGGGGATTCCGAGCATGATATCGAGGGAGATATCGTCAATACCCGCGCTTTTTGCCGCCAGCACCGCGTTTTTCGCGTCTTCGGGAGAGCCGAGCCTGCCGAGAGCCCTTCGCTCCGACAAAACCGCCGACTGCAGCCCTAGCGACACTCTGTTTACTCCCGCCTGCCTTATACCAAGAAAAAACGCGTCCTTTTCCTTAACGGAAGGGTTGCACTCGAGAGTTATCTCGGCGTCCGTCGAAACGGGAAAGCTTTCTTTTACGCATTTTATTACCGAACCGATGTGGGAAGGGGCGAGAAGCGAAGGCGTGCCTCCGCCGAAATATATCGACGTGACTTCCCTTTCATATATGTCGGGAGAAACAAAGCCTTTGCATCTTTCGAGCGTTCGCAGCTCAGTTTTAACCGCTTCGACATAATTCGGGACGAGCTTTTGGTCCCGTTCGCTGTAGAAATCGCAGTAGGGGCATTTTGAAAGGCAGAACGGCACGTGGATATATATGCCGAAGGGCTCTTTACTGCTGGTCATCGAGCTTAAGCACCGCCATGAACGCCTCCTGCGGCACCTCTACGGTACCGAAGCGGCGCATCCTCTTTTTGCCTTCTTTCTGCTTTTCAAGCAGCTTTTTCTTTCGGGTGATGTCACCGCCGTAGCACTTGGCGAGAACGTCCTTGCGCATGGCCTTTATTGTCTCTCTGGCTATTACCTTGCCGCCGATTGCCA
>JAFSWN010000166.1 GCA_017450185.1 Clostridia bacterium
ATAACCTTTTGTGAGGCACAATCAAATCAGAAGTTTTTATATTTAAAGTTGCTTCATATCAAACCGGTGATTAGCTGACGGCTGTGGTCAGCCGTGCTACAGGGTGCTGTACAACAGTTTTATACTCAACGGTTCTTTGATAATTCCTGATTTACACGATAATCCGTGAAGAACCTATTATTACACTCTTATCAACAGAAAATCCTTTATATCATTTCCTGTCAAAAGACGGATTGAAGGCGTAGAAGTTTTTGCTGTTCAAGCGGTCCGTGGCAAGGCGCAGCCCTTCTCCGAAACGCTGATAATGCACTATTTCGCGTTCTCTTAAGAACTTTATAGGGTCGGCAACGTCGGGATCGTCGGTAAAACGGAGGATGTTGTCGTAAACCGTTCTCGCTTTCTGTTCGGCGGCAAGGTTTTCATGAAGGTCGGCAAGAAGGTCGCCCTTGCTCTGCATCGAAGCCGCCGTGTATGGCGCGCCGGACGCCGCAACAGGATATACGCCTGTCGTATGGTCAACAAAATAGGCGTCGAAGCCGGCTTTTTTTATTTCGTCAATGGAAAGATCTCGCGTGAGCTGGTAAACTATGGCTCCGATCATCTCAAGGTGACCGAGCTCCTCTGTGCCGATATCGGTCAGCAGGCCCTTAAGCTCGGCGTAGGGCATCGAAAAACGCTGAGAAAGATATCTCAGCGACGCGCCGAGCTCTCCGTCGGGACCGCCGTACTGCGTTATAATAAGCTTTGCGAGCTTTGGATTGGGATTTTTTATTTTTACGGGGTATTGCAGTTTCTTTTCATATGTCCACATGGTTTATTCTCCTTCAATATCCCACGGCCAGGGATTTTTAAGCCATTCGGCGCCTTCTCCGGCCGCCGGGGTAAGCGGGCCGTATTTGTCTTCATATTCATCGCACAGCTTTTTGAGCTTTTGTTCATACTGCGAATGGAGCGCCGCGGCTTCCATATCGGCGGGGTGGGTGTTAAGGTAAAGATGCAGCTCCCACAACGCGAACTGCACCTGCGAAACGCTCTTTAAAAGCTTTTCTCTTTTGTTCATTTGAGCGCACCTCTTAAAAAAGGTTTGTTGAGCGCTGTATATAAAGTGCCGTTTTTCAACGCTTCTTCGTCGCAGTAACGAGAAGTGTCGAGCTGAAAGGGCACGTATGCCATCGTGACGGCGGCGTCCGCCGGAATAGCGGGTATGCCGTCAAAATACGAAAATGACGTATAACGTTCGTTTCCGGAAGTTAAATCGGCCATCATTATTCCTCCTGTTTGTTTTTTTTTGAGATGTAACCATCTCCGTACATACTATTCTTTTCCGGAGTTTTTGTGATATGGATATTGAAAGCATTAGTCTTGTGGGCTACACAAAAAAAGAGGAGCTTATAAACAGCTCTTCTCATATACTCGGCGCATTGCTTTCGTGCGGCATATTATTTACATGTTTTATACCGTCGGCAAGAAGGGGAGACAATATAAGGATAATTTGCTCGTTTTTATACTTTTTCGGCACTTTTATAATGTTTGTAGCGTCCGCCCTGTATCACGGTATAAAACCCGGTAAAACGAAGAAAACGCTCAGACTCTTCGATCATTGCATGATATTCTTTGCGGTTGCGGGAACTTCAACAGGCTGCGTCCCCGCAGTTTACGACACTGTGGGCAAAACCGCCGCTATCCTTATGGCTGCCGCGGCCTGGACCGGCGCTGTTTCGGGGTTGATTATGACGCTGGTTTCGTTTGAAAAAACAAAAACCGCAAGGATGATCTGTTACATCCTTACGGCCGCGGTGTGCGCCGCTGTCGGAGGGAAGGCCTATACCGTTCTTCCTCACGGAGCGTTCTTCGCTTTTCTCGGCGGCAGCGCTTTTCTTATCACAGGTATAATAATATACGGCCTCGGCAGGAAAAGAAGGTATTTTCACAGTGTGTTCCACTTCTTTATCCTGGGAGGCCTGATAGTATATTATCTCGGGATCGAGACCTACTGTTTTTAGTTGTTCTTAACGGTATCCGCGAGAGCTGCCGCAACTCCTACCGCGCCCTGGATGTCCGAGGGGATGATAAGCTTTGTTGCTTTGCCGTCGGCGGCTTTTTCAAAGGCTTCGAGGCTTCTCATCCTCAGAGTGGCTTCGCCGGGATTCGAGGCGTTGATAAGCTCGATGCCCTTTGCCTTTGCCTGCTGGATTGCAAGTATTGCCTGAGCTTCGCCTTCGCTCTCTCTGATCTTGGCTTCCTTAACGGCTTCGGCCCTGAGGATAGCGGACTGCTTGTCGGCTTCCGCGGCAAGAATCTTCGCTTCTTTTTCACCTTCTGCCACAAGCACGGCGGACGCCTTTTCGCCTTCGGCCTTGAGGATGGCTTCTCTGCGCTCACGCTCAGCCTTCATCTGTTTTTCCATCGCGTCCTGGATCTCTCTGGGCGGGAAGATGTTTTTCAGCTCAACGCGGTTCACTTTGATGCCCCACGGGTCGGTGGCTTCGTCGAGGATGACTCTTATTTTCGCGTTTATGGTGTCGCGAGAGGTGAGGGTATGGTCGAGCTCGAGGTCGCCTATGATGTTACGAAGAGTGGTGGCTGTGAGGTTCTCAATGGCCGAAATGGGGGCTTCAACACCGTAGGTGTAGAGCTTGGGGTCGGTGATCTGGAAGAACACGACGGTGTCTATCTGCATGGTTACGTTATCTTTTGTGATAACGGGCTGCGGGGGGAAGTCAGCGACCTGCTCCTTGAGGGAGACTATTTTCGCAACTCTTTCGATTATCGGGATTTTGACGTGGAAACCTGTCTGCCAGGTTTCGGAATAAGCGCCGAGGCGCTCAATGACGTATGCCTTTGACTGCGGCACTATCTTGATGTTTGCGATGATCACAATAAGAAGAAGTACAACGATGACTATCAGTGCGATAATTCCGGGATTCATAAAATTTACCTCCGTTCAGTTTACTTTTTTTACGATGAGCTTTACGCCCTCGATCTTTAGTACCGTTACTTCCGAGTCTTTCGGTATAACGGAGTCGTCTTCGCTTCTCGCGGTCCAAATCGTGCCCTTGAGATTGACTTCTCCGGTGCCGAGCATATTATTGATCTCGGATACGGTAACTCCGGTTTCACCTATGTTTCTGTCGGCGTTCGTTGGTTCAACCCGTTTGTGTATGATCTTTTTCACAAGCGGCCGTGTTGCAATCAGACTTATGACGGATACCGCCACAAAAACAACGACCTGCGTTGTGACGCTCTTCACTCCGCACGCGGCAAGAATCAGAGCCACGATGCTTCCGAGCGCAAACCATACGGTTGTGAGCTGTGCTGTTGCGCCTTCGATCACGGCAAAAACAACGGTGAGGCCAAGCCAGATTAAAATCATTGTGTTGTCTGACATCTTTATCACCTCGACAAAGAGTTTAGCACAAATCCTTTTATTTTTCAAGTTACAAATAGGAAAACAGTGCAGGTACCCGTATCAAGGTTACATGGTAACGGCTACTAAATGAAAAACAATAAGATTATTATTTCAAACTGAAAATTAATACTTGACAAATATAGTATTATTATTTATAATATCAAATTGTTGTAAGTCATTACAATTATCCTTGCCCCTCAGGGGGCCAAAGTCCAGAAGGAGGTGCATCATAAATGTCGAAGTATGAATCCGTGGCCGTTTTCTCCGTAAAAGACGGTGAGGAAAAGGCTAAGGGCCTTGTTGAGAAATTTAAGGCTCTTATCGAAACGAACGGAACAATGGAGGCGGTTGATGAGTGGGGGCAGCGCAAGCTCGCGTATCCCATCAACTACGAACCCGACGGCTACTACGTTCTCTATACGTTTGAAGCCGACGTCAGCTTCCCCGCAGAGCTTGAGCGTGTTTACAACATCACCGACGGCGTTCTGCGTTCAATAATCGTTGCAAGATAAGGCAGGTAGAAATTATGCTTAACTGTTGTGTTATTATGGGCAGATTAACGGCCGATCCCGAGCTCAGAACCACAGCTTCGGGGTTAAGCGTTACCACGTTTTCGGTTGCCGTTGACCGCAGCTATGCGCGTCCCGGCGAAGAAAAACAGACCGACTTCATAAACGTTGTCGCTTGGAGACAGACCGCTGAGTTTGTTACAAAGTATTTTCATAAGGGATCCATGATAGCCGTTCAGGGCTCTCTTCAGTCCCGCAACTATGAAGATAAAAACGGCAACAAGCGTACCGCGTTCGAGATCGTTGCTTCAAACGTGAGCTTCTGCGGTTCAAAGGCTGAGTCGGGCGCTGCGGGAACTGTTAATACCGCCAACAACGCATCCTATTCCAATGCCGGCGCCGAGGATTTTTCCACGGTAGTTGAAGACGATGATTTTCCGTTTTGATCTCTAACTAATTATTCTAACAGGAGGAAACTTTCATGGCATTCGATAAAAAAGACGCCAGACCCGCTCGTCCCATGAACAGAAAGAGCCGCAAAAAGGTTTGCACTTTCTGCGTTGAAAAGAGCGAGTTCATTGATTATAAGGATACCGCCAAGCTCCGCCGTTTCATCTCCGAGAGAGCCAAGATTCTCCCCCGCAGAGTGACCGGAACCTGCGCAAAGCATCAGAGAGAGCTCACCGTGGCCATCAAGCGCGCACGTCAGCTTGCTCTTCTTCCTTATATCAGCGACTGATTTGTAATCAATTTTTTCGGACAGGTTTTTGCCTGTCCTTTTTTTTGTATATTTTTTTCTATATCGGGTCAAAATATACCGAAAGGAAAGTGGTTCACACGGACAGTAAGCAATATGAAAATAAAGTAAAGTTGGCGTCGCCTCGTTCGCCGCTTATAAAAAACTGCGCTCTCGCATTCTTTATCGGCGGCCTTATTTGTTTAATAGGAGAACTGCTATTTACTCTTTATATGAGTTTCGGGATCGGAGAAAAAGAGTGCGGCGCATGGGTGTGCGTAACGCTGATTGCCGTTACCGCCGCACTTACCGGAATCGGAGTGTTTGACGTTATAGGAAAACACGCCGGAGCGGGCACTCTCGTTCCGATAACCGGTTTTGCCAATGCGGTCGTCGCTCCGGCAATAGAGTACCAAACGGAAGGAAGGATAACAGGAACCGCAGTAAAAATGTTTACTATTGCAGGTCCCGTTATCGTCTACGGATGCAGCGCGGCCTCGCTTTACGGGTTTATATATTATTTCTTTTTGAGGGGCGCGGCATGAAAAGAACAGGGAAGTATACTATTGAGTTTTCAGCTCCTCCGGTCGTTGTTTCGTCTGCGGCGTGCGTTGGAAAGGCAGAGGGAGAAGGGCCTCTCAAGGATTATTTCGACCTG
>JAFSWN010000167.1 GCA_017450185.1 Clostridia bacterium
AAACTGACCAAGCGAGGCTTAGTCAGTCCGATGGATTACTATCTTGAGAAACATGCTTTGAAATTGAATTGAACCGCCGTATGCCGAACGGCACGTACGGTGGTGTGAGAGAGCGAGATAAACCCGCCCTACTCGATTTTATTATTTTCCGGCAGTTTATTCTTCCGGTGAGTTTTCCTCTTTTTTCGGGAAGGGAGTTCGTTTTATCGCGTTCTCGGGGCAGCTTGAAACGCATTTGCCGCAGCGGATGCACTCTGAAGAGTTTATGTTTTTGGTGACGTCCACCGTCATCGGGCAGGCTTTTTCGCACGCGCCGCAGTTTACGCACTTGTTTTTATCAACCTCCATGCGTGAAAACGAAAAGCGGTTGAAAAGCCCGTATATCGCGCCGAGCGGGCACAGATACCGGCAGAAAAAGCGCGGGACCCACACAGAAAAAACGAGCACAGTGAGAAGCACAAGAGCCTTCCAGCTGAAAAGCCAGCCGGCGAGAGCTCTGAGCCTCTCGTCGCCCAGAAGCAGCGGGATGCCGCCCTCGAGCGTTCCGGCGGGGCAGATGAGCTTGCAGAACCAAGGGGCCCCGACGCCGTATTTATCGGTTAGAAACACCGGCAGAAGCAAAACGAAAACGAGCAGCACGGCGTATTTCACGAATTTCAGCGCGGTGTGCAGTTTTTTCGGGATCTTCAGCTTCTTAACGGGAATTTTTGAGAGCATGTCCTGCAGAAAACCGAAGGGGCACAAAAAGCCGCAGGTAAGCCTTCCGAGCAGCACGCCGAACAGCATGAGCGTCCCAAGCACGTAAAACGGCAGCTTTTTCTGAGTACCGGCGAGGATGGACTGCAGAGAACCGATAGGGCACGCGCCGAGCGCTCCGGGGCAGGAATAGCAGTTTAGCACCGGAACGCAAAAGCCCTTTGTTTTTCCGGTGAAGATCTCAGCTTTGAAAAAGCCCGCGGCGTAGCCGTTGAAAAACAGGGCCGCTGTGAGCTGTACGGCGGTCCTGACGCGGCCCGTTTTGTTTTTTTTGTTTTTTATCCTATCCCTATGCATTCCAAACAGATCCTCACCGCTTTTTGCAGCACCTCGGCGAATTCACCGCGAGAAACACCCACAATCACAAAAAGCGCTCCAAGCGTAAGGAAAAACACCCTCGCGGCTATGATAACAGGTCGTTTCATATGGCGTCCTTTCCGAGAAGGGCAAGAGCGCTGTTAACCGCTTTGGTGTATTCGGCGGCAAAATCCGAAACCCCGCCGATTATCTCGGTGCCCACGCACCTGCCGGTTCCGTCAAAAAACAGAGTGGTGGGAACGTACTGCACCTTGCTGAGCAGCTTAATAAGGTCGCCGTCCCAGGTTATAAGGGTAACTCCTTCGTAGCCTGCTTCTTCAAGTATCGAGCGCGCCTTTTCCTCGTTGCCGAAAGCGTCGGAGCACAGAGTTATAAACTGCACGCGCTCGGGAAGAGCCTTTGAAAACGCCGCGATATCCTCCATTTCGGCAAGGCACGGGCCGCAGTAGGTCGCCCAGATGTTCATAACGGTTAGGTCGTGCCCGGAAAAATTTTTCTCGGTGAATTCCTCATTGTCAAGAGTGCCCGCCGCAAAGCTTAAAAGCGACGGAAAGCTCTTGTTGAGAGCCTCGTCGTCAAGCGTTGGCGCGGCAGACTCGGTTTCGCCTGTTTTTGTTTTTTCGCCGCAGGACGAGAGCAGCAAAGCGCAAGTTAAAATAAGCGCCGCCAACAGAACGGATAATGCTTTTTTCACAAAAACCGCCTCCTTGTTTTTTTATTATAACCTCTTTTTGAAAAAAAGTAAATAGCTCGGTTTGAGTTCAATTATTATATATTTTATATATAATTGACATCGTTTCTCATTTATGATATAACTATTATGAACAATATCATAGGGATATTATACCCTGACGCAGAAAGAGGAGGCAATTTTATGAATCTGCTTTTATCCGTTTTCGCAAAAAGGCAAACAACTTCATTCTCAGAGATATTTGAAGTGCTCTCAAGGATATTCAGAGCCATAGGCTCTTTCGATTTCAAAAAAGCCGCCGCGCTTTTCACGGTCATCCCGCAGCTTTTCGGCGCGTTCCTTTTTGACACGCCCGTAACGCCGTATAAGGAAAGCATCGATATGAGCCGCTTCGAGCTTGTGTGGTCCGATGAATTCGACCGCGGCTTTGACTCCTCCGTGTGGCAGGGACACTACGTTTACGGCGACCATGACACGCAGCTGCGCGATACCGCCTGGTGGAACCGGGATCAGGTGAGCTTCACCGAGGACGGCTGCCTTAAGCTCACCGTTGAATATAAGGAAAACGGCCCGAAGGGCGCGGGATATTATTCCTACGGCATGGAGACAAATCCAAACAAAAACTATTCCGGTGATCATACCGGCTACGAGCAGCTTTACGGCTATTTTGAGATACGCTGCATCCTGCCCAAGGGCGCGGGACTCAACCCCGCCTTCTGGCTCCTCACCGACGGCATGTGGGCCGACGATACCGACGGCGGCGTTTCGGGCGCGGAGATCGACGTTTTTGAGACCCCCACCGACTACAACATAAACAGCAAGGACTTCGGCTCCGTTTACAGCACCGTGCATATCGACGCCTACTCTGACGCGCACCGTCAGGAGCAGCTGGGCAGCTTCTACGCGAACGACCCCTACAACGAATTCAACACCTACGGAGTTGAGTGGAACAGCGAGGGCTATATCTTTTATATCAACGGCGTTGAGACCGCCCGCACCGATTTCG
>JAFSWN010000168.1 GCA_017450185.1 Clostridia bacterium
CGATTCATTATAATATAGAATATTACGAAATTTTGCGGAGTAAATTATGTTAGGTAAAATGGTTAAAGTCAAAGTGACTAAACCGTGCAATTATTTCGACGATAAAACCAAGGTGAGATATATAGTAAATTTCGGCATAGCCGACGTACCGGGGGAGAAAAAAAATTACGTTCTTGGGGCTTATATTCTTGGCGTCAATCATCCCGTAAGGGTTTTTGAAGGAAAAATAATTGCCGTTTTGCGCCGGAAGGCAAACGGAAAGATGCTTGTTGTGGTCGCGCCGAAAAACATGAGGCGCATCGACTACGAGATAAGAGACGTGCTTGAGTTCGCGGAGGCGCGCGACAGCTACACGCTCGAGTGCCTGTATGAGCATTCATGCGGCGCAGTTGTATTCAGAAAGATAAACGACGAATACCGCTTTTTGCTCATCAAAAACAAGCGGTCAAACAACTGGGGCTTCCCCAAAGGGCATATGGAAAAGGGCGAGACCCGCGAGGAGACCGCCATTCGCGAGGTGCTCGAGGAGACCGGGGTCCACATAAAGATCTATGAAAACTTCAGCTACGAATCAAAATATAAAATAGGTTCAAAAATCGAAAAGCGCGTGGACGTTTTCCTCGCGTCCACGGAGGACACTCAGACCGTTATCCAGAAAGAGGAAATAGAAGACTATATCTGGCTCAAATATCCCGAGGCGCTCGCAACTCTCAGGTTCGACAACGACAAAGAGATCCTATCCGCCGCCGGCGAATATATGAACGAGCACAACATCTGATAAAGGAGAAAAATAATGACAGAACAGTTCGCTCAGTGGTTCCGGGACCTTTTCAGCGAGGGCGTGGGCGGAGAGATAATCTCTTTTCTCGCTTCAATGCTGCCCATTCTCGAATGCAGAGGCGGAATGATAATAGCCAAGAGCTTCCAGATCCCGTTTATAAGGGCATTTATTCTTTGCTATCTCGGCAACATGCTGCCGATACCGTTTATCCTTCTCTTTATAAGAAAGATATTCGAGTTCATGAAAAAGCACAACATCCTCACGAGGTTTATTGAATTCCTCGAGGGCAAGACCGCAAAGAATCAGGAAAAAGTCATGCGCTACAAGCAGTGGGGGCTTCTTCTTTTCGTCGCGATACCCCTTCCGGGCACCGGGGGATGGACGGGCTCGCTCTTCGCGGCTCTTCTCGATATCGATTTCAAAAAGGCGCTTCCAATAATCGCGATCGGCGTGTTCATCGCCGACGTCATAATGTCTGTTCTCACCTACGGCGCGGGAGCCGTGTTCAATTTTTAATTTTAATCGGAAAGCAGGGAAAAGAATATGGACGAAAACATCGGCAATATCCCCGGCGAAAACACTGCAGCATCCGAACCGGGAGGAATATCCTTCAGCGGCGGGAGCGAAAACGCGTTTATCAAGGAGTACGCGTCCTCACCCAAGGTCGAAAGGACCGTTGAGGAGATCGAGAGAGAAGAACAAAAAGCGGCGGAGAAACAGGCCCGGATCCACGAAAAGAACGTACGCCGCCGTGAAAGCCTTGAGCGCAAAAAAAAGGCAAACCCCTATTCCTCAGCAGTTATGAAGGCCGAAGAAGCCGCAAAAGAGCCGGCCGAAGAGCCTGAGGCTCCTGTGGGCGCGTCTCAGGACACCCAGAAATTCTCTTTCGACCAGGAATTGTTCAGAGAGGAATCCGCGGCTGCTCAGACGGCTTCGGAGCAAAGGCTTTCACGCGATCAGCTTGTGACTCCGGTCGCGGAGGACGAGCCCGAAGAAGCCAAAGCCGACGCCCCTGAAGAAAAGAAGCCTCTTTCAAAATTCAGGCGCGCTTTTTCGAGCAGCAAGGGCTTTTCAGTGTACTCGCTTATCACGGGTATCATTCTCGCGGGCTGGAACATACTGTATATCGTCACTGTGTATACAAGAGAGGCGCTGTTTAATCAGGCTGTGAAGGCCATGGCGGCGCAGGGAACAACGGACTACACTGTCCAGTTTTCGTCGCCCGCGCTCACAATACTTAAGCTCATCGCCTATTTTATCCCGGCAGTCGTTCTTGCTTGGGGCATCGTTTTCAAGGTGACCGACGGCAAGAACCACTCCTACAACAAAAAAACGATAATAGCTATAATGTGTTTAATAGCCGTCGCGTGCATAATCGCGGTGTTCGATATAGCAAAGGCTCATCTTGTGATGACCTGACGCAAAAACTCTGAAAGGAACCGCGCCTTAAAAAGGCGCCTGTAAAAATGAAGATCTACGAAGAACTGAAAAAAAGGAACCTCATCGCTCAAACCACGAACGAAGAGGAAATAAGCAAACTCGTAAACGAGGGCAAGGCCACGTTTTACATCGGCTTCGACTGCACAGCCGATTCCCTCACAGCGGGGCATTTCATGGCGCTCACGCTCATGAAGCGCCTTCAGATGGCGGGCAACAAGCCCATTGCGCTCATAGGCGGCGGCACCACTATGATAGGCGACCCCTCCGGGCGCACCGATATGCGCAAAATGCTCACCCGCGCCGACATCGACCACAACGCCGAATGCTTTAAAAAGCAGATGGAAAAGTTCATTGAGTTCGGCCCCGGCAAAGCTCAGCTCGTCAACAACGCCGACTGGCTATTGGACCTCAACTACGTCGACGTGTTGCGCGAGGTCGGCACGTGCTTCTCGGTGAACAATATGCTCAGAGCCGAGTGCTATAAGCAGCGCATGGAAAAGGGCCTGAGCTTCTTTGAGTTCAACTACATGATAATGCAGAGCTACGACTTCTACCACCTGTTCAAAAACTACGACTGCAATATGCAGTTCGGCGGCGACGACCAGTGGTCGAATATGCTCGGCGGCACGGAGCTCATACGCAAAAAGCTCGGAAAAGACGCTCACGCGATGACCATAACTCTTCTCACCGATTCCCAGGGCAAGAAGATGGGCAAGACCGCCGGAAACGCCGTATGGCTCGATCCCGCAAAGACCAGCCCCTTCGATTTCTACCAGTACTGGAGAAATGTTGCCGACGCCGATGTGCTCAAGTGCATCCGTATGCTCACCTTCATCCCGGTGGAGGAGATCGATGAAATGGATTCCTGGGAGGGAAGCCGGCTCAACAAGGCAAAAGAGATACTCGCCTATGAGCTCACAAAGCTCGTCCACGGCGAGGAAGAGGCAAATAAAGCCCAGTCCGCCGCCAAAAACCTGTTTTCCGCAGGCGGCAGCGACGCTCCCGAAGCACAGCTTTGCGCAGACGATCTTGAGGATGGAGCCATCGATATTATTTCGCTTCTCGTTAAAACGCAGCTCGCCTCGTCGCGTTCCGACGCCAGAAGAGCGGTTGAGCAGGGCGGAGTCAGCGCCGACGGCGAAAAGATAAGCGACCTCAAAAAGACCTTTACCGCCGACGAGCTTAAAAACGGAGTGCTCGTCAAAAAGGGTAAAAAGAGCTTCAAGAAAGCCGTTCTAAAATAAACTCAATATCATAATAAAGCCGCGTTTAGGCGCATATAACCGAGGGGACGCGCCGAAACGCTGTTTTTTTATGTATTATATTGTATTTTGTTTTTATTTGTTATATAATACCATTAAAGTAAAAAGGAGATGTGAAACCGCGTGAAAGACAAAAAACTGAAGATAGGATTCAATTCGTTTGACAACCATGTTCTCGGAGGAGACCTTGATTTTGACGGCATAATCGAAAAAGCCGGCGGAGTCGATTTTGTGCTGTGCCATTTTGAGATAGGCGACGGAAAGCTCTCTTCGCAGCTTGAAAGGGCAAAAAAGGTCGCAGAGAGGATGAAGGAGCTTAAAACTCCGTTCATCGCGAATTTTGAAACGCAGAATTTCCGCTACGACTGTTCAACCGAGGAGGGGCACGACTGGGCGAACCACCCCGACGGTACCCACCGCCTCAACATACCGAAAGAGATGGTGGCCGCGCTCAACTCCGAAAAAGGTCTTGCGGGCATTATGTACGACGAGTTCGAGCACACTATAATCAACCGCAACATTTCCATTTTCATGGATTCCAAAATGAAGCTCGACGTGCCTGTGTTCAACCCGTTCTACACTGATAGCGTGCGCGTTGAGGGCGAGGCTCTCTCAAGCGAGATAAAGGAATATGCCGATTCGATAAAGGCTCTCGGCGCACCCGCCTTTGCGGGCGAGCACGTTTTCCCCGTGCTGTTCCACACCTTCGCAAGAAACGGCGTCACGCCCAATTTCAAATCGCAGAAGGAGAGCTGCTCAAACGTTCAGTTCGCCATTGCCGCCGGAGCCGCGCTGCAATACGGCACCGAGCTTTGGAACTGCGTTGACCTGTGGCACAAGATGACCTTCCCGGGGCACAGCGCAACAGAAATGTATAATAACCTTCTTTTCGCCTTTCTCACGGGCGTGAACCGCGTTTACGTTGAGGCTTCCTCGGGCTTCGTCAGCAAGGTTAACGGCAGCGAGGTCATAAACGAATACGGCGAGGAATATTGCAGGTTCGTTAAAGAGTATAAAGATAAGGAAAGAAGCTACACCGTTCTCGACTATAAGCCCGAAATAGGCGTCATCCGCTACGACAACGGCTACTGGGGCCAGGGCGGCGTACCGCTCCCGTGGAGAAACGAGCTTCTCGGCAGCAAGTATATAAAGCCCGATTTCCGCGCAAAAGAATTCATCAAGGTCATGCACCTTATAACCCACGGCGAAACGAGCCCCAACAGCCTCACCTGGAGCCGTATCGAGCCCTTCTCGCTCACGCCTCACCGCTCATTTACGTCGATGAACGGCGCGGCCGTGTTCGACGACAGAGTGACCGCCGACAAGCTGACGTCGCTGAGGCTCTGCTTCCTGTGCGGCGAATATATAAGCGAACAGACTCTTAAAGACGTCAAAAAGCTCGTAAACGAAAACGGCCTCACCGTCGTAACGCCCAGACGTTTCGCTCCCAAGGGAATAAAGAACACCGCGCAGGGCTGTCTTCGCGAGTTCAAAGACGGCAAGGGAACGTGGATAATCTGCGAAAACTTCAGCGATCCGCGCCTTAAAAAGCGCGTTATGCCCTTCCTCGGGAACAAGGGCGAAATGAAATTCAGGTTCGGCAGCGAGACCGTCACGCTGAAGATATCCCCCGACGCAAACGAAATAACCCGGATATAAGGAGATAATAAATTGCTCAGCAGTAAAAAGATCGTTCTCACCGGCGCTTCCAGCGGAATAGGCCTTGAGGTCCTCAAGCTCATAGCTGCCGAAAAATCAAACCTCATCCTCGCAGTATCGCGCCATGCCGTAGAAAAGCTTACGGGCTTTTCTGAAAATGTGGTCCCGTTTGACGCCGACATAAGCTCCGCCGCGGGAGTCGACAGCGTTTTCGATAAGGCAAACGAGGTGTTCGGCGGCGCGAAAATAGACATTTTCTACGCAAACGCCGGTTTCCCCTATTATGAGGAATACAACTACGCGAACTGGGACCGCATCCTTAAAATGTTTGAGACAAACACGGTTTCGCCCATGTATACCTACGGCAAGTATATCGAGCATCTTGCCGGAAGGGAAGGCGTGCTCGCCATCACCGTCAGCGCGATAGGTCAGATGGCCATGCCCGGATACGCGGTATACAGCGCGTCAAAATTCGCTCTGCACGGCTTCCAGCAGGCGATGAGGCTCGAAAAGCCCGACAACCTTCAGATAACCTGCCTTTATCCGGTCGCCACCGACACAAATTTCTTTAAAGTCGCAAACGAGATCCCCTTTGAAAAGCCCTTCCCGGTGCAGCAGCCTGACGTTGTGGCAAGAAAAATGGTGAAAGGCATCGAAAGCGGCAAAAAGGCCGTTTCCCCGTGCGCTCTCTTCGCTGTTTCAAAGGTGCTCATGGGCGTTCTTCCGCCTGTCAGAACCGTATACTGGAAGCTTGAAAACGATAAGCTCAAAAGGTTCAGCGAAAAGCTCAAAGGCCTTAAGGGGGGTAAATGATGAGTTACGAAACGCTGTTTTCCCCAATGAAGATCGGTTCGCTCGAAATAAAGAACCGCATCGTTATGAACGCCGCCGAAATGAGTCTCGGACAGATAGACGGCTGCCCCACCGAAAAGCTCCTGAACTACTATGAGGAACGCGCGAAGGGCGGAGTTGGGCTCATAATCCCCGGCATCACCCGCGTAAACGATATGGGTGCTGCCTCCACCTTCACGCAGCTTTCAATGAGCAGCGACCGGCACATAGAGCCCATGAAGGAGCTCGTGAGGCGCGTGCACGCCCACGGCGCGAAGCTCGCCATCCAGCTCCACCATCCGGGGCGTCAGGGCTACGCGAGCGCCATAAACTCGCTTCCTCTCATAACCCCGATAACAAAAGTCGCGCCCCGGCTCCCGGGAGCTCTGTTCAAAGCTACCCCGCTTCTGCTCGGTATGGAGCAGAAAAAGCTTTGTTTTTCGCTTCAGGCCCCCTCAAAATGCGAGCTCAGCGCGCACGGCGCCACACGCATCCACGCAATGAGCCGTCACGAGATACACGCGCTCATCGGAGATTTCATAAACGCCGCCGCGAGATGCAAGCAGGCGGGAGTCGACGCCGTTGAGCTCCATTCCACACACGGCTATCTTTTGCAGCAGTTCTTAAGCCCAAACACCAATAAGCGAACCGACGAATACGGCGGCTCCTTCGATAACCGCATGCGCTTCATCACCGAGATTATAAAAGGCATAAAGGCGCGCTGCGGCGCCGACTATCCGCTTATAGTCCGCCTGACTGCCGACGAAATGTACGACAGGATAGGGCAGCCGCAAAAGGGCTACGGCCTTGAAGAAGGCAAAAAAATAGCCATGCGCTTAGAGCAGCTCGGAGTGGACGCAATAGACGTTTCCTCCGCCTGCTACGATACTTATAACTACTGGCTCGAGCCAACAACCTTCGAGCCGGGCTGGAGAGCCTATCTTGCCAAAGAGATAAAAAGCGTCGTCAGCGTGCCCGTGATCGCCGCTAATTTCATACGCTCTCCCGAGCAGGCCGAGAGGCAGCTTAAGGAGGGGTATCAGGATTTTGTTGGCTCCGCGCGCAACTTCATCTGCGACCCCCACTGGGCAAAAAAAGCCGAGGAGGGCCGTCCCGAGGATATCCGCCGCTGCATAGGCTGCCTGCACTGCATCAAATCGTTCATTGAAAACGCGACCGTCGGAAAAACGGGCGAGTGCGCCCTGAATATGTCGGTTGGCATTGAAAAAGAGTATTTTAACGAAAAAAACACCGGCAACGGCAGAAAGATAGTCGTTATCGGCGCGGGTCCTGCAGGACTTACCGCCGCCATAACGCTTCAGCGCAGGGGCTATGCCGTAACGGTGCTTGAAAAAGATCAAAAAGCAGGCGGACAGGTCAAAACGGCTGCTGCCGGAGAACTCAAGGATAAGCTATACTGGTGCATCGAGGATATGCTGCATGAGGCTGAAAAGCTCGGAGTCGAAATTAAAACGGGCTTTTCAGCCGACGCCGAAAACGTCAAGGCCATGAAGCCCTACGCCGTTATCCTCGCTTCCGGAGGCGTTCCCGTAAGGCCCCGCTCGGTGCCGGGTATCTGCGGCGAAAACGTATATCTCGCCCCCGATATAATAAACGGCGCAGTAAAGCTTGAAAACAAAAAGGTTGCCGTTATAGGCAGCGGCCTTACCGGCCTTGAGACCGCCGAAACGCTCATTGCCGCGTCAAACTCCGTCACAGTTGTGGACGCCGCGCCGGAGATAGCTCCCGGGGCATGGTTCCAGTTTGTTGACGATTCGCTCTCGCGCTTAAAGCCCGCGGGCGCCGGGTTTGTTTTGTCGCACGCGCTTGCCGAGGTGAATAACGAAGGCGCCGTTATCAGGGACGTTAAAACAGGCGAAACAAAAACTCTCCCGGTCGACGCCGTCGTGCTTGCGGTGGGCGTGCGTCCTGAAAGAAGCCTTCTCGTTGAACTCAAAGCAAAGAATCTGCGCGTTATAACGGTCGGCGACGCCGAAAAAGGCGGCACCATCGGCAACGCCTGCCATTCCGCCTTCAACGCGGTTAAGGACCTTTGATATGAGCGGCCTTTCAAAAGAAAAACTCAGAGACCTCGAGGCGTATATCGAAAGGGTATACGCCCCTTCTCTCTTTGCAGCGGCAGCTTTTTCGCCGCAGACAACAGATGAAACCCTCGCTGCGCCTCTCTTGCAGAAAAAAGAAAGCTCCGCCGCGCCCGTGCTCTCTTTTCAGAAAAAAAAGAGCCTCCGTGAAAAAAGGCCGAAGACCATTCATTCTGCAGAAAGCTCTTTTGCCGAACAGCCTTTTGCCGAAAACGCGGCGTCCGGGCTCGAGCAGGCGGTAAACGAGCTCGACGAGAGCTTTTCCGAAATGCTCCTTCGCAAAATAGACGAGAGCGGACTTACGGACCCCGAGGTGTATAAGGCCGCGCATATCGACCGCAAGCTCTTTTCAAAAATACGCGCCGATAGGTTCTATCGCCCGGGCAAAACCACCGCTCTGAGCTTTGCGATAGCTTTGAAGCTTACGCTTGCCGAAACAAACGAGCTTCTGAGAAAAGCCGGCTTTGCTATTTCGCACAGCAGTAAGTTTGACGTGATAGTCGAGTATTTTATAAAAAACGGCATTTACGACTTATATGAAATAAACGAGGCTCTTTACGAGTTCGACCAGCCTCTTCTGAGCCTGTAAAATACGTCAAGCCCGTAAGTGCTCCTGCTTCTGTCGTCGGTAATGTTGAGCCTTCACCACCATCTCTTTCTCAGTTGCTCGCGGCCGCCGTACTTTTCGGCTACGGTTTTCATAATGTCGGGAGCAATATATATTGTCCTCGCGTTTTTGCCGTTTCTGAACTCCTTTCTGAACTCGGCAACCTCTTTTCTCAGTTCCCACGTTCCGATATTCGTCAGCTCGTCTTTGGCAATCTTATACAGTCCGTAAAGCACCGTGTCAACGTTCGTCCCGTTCTTAAGCATCTCGGCGGCGTTTTTAAGCCTTCCGGCAAAGCTTTCAATGTTCGCCTTGTTCTCATTCCCGTGCGCGTAGGCTCTCGCAATGCGCTTCATTTCCTCCTTTGAAACGCTCTTGCCCTTTCTTCTCTCGGCAAGGTCCTCAAGGACGTCTATCATCTCCCATCTCTGTCTGCTCCCGCTTTTCAGCCTCTCAACGTATTCCACCGCGTTGCTGTTCAGCACCCTCGAATACTTCGCTGCTTGTCCCAGCTCTCCCGCCGGTCTCTGAGTTATACCGAAATGCTTCAGCACGTCCATTGAAAGCACGTCCGGAAAATTATCCTTGACATTATCAAGCAAATTGGATATACTAATTGTAGGACCAGTAGGGGGAGTTGCACTTGCAGCGGACCTCGGCAGAAATGCGGCTGGTTCTTTTTTTGTGTTTATTGCGTAAAGAACGTCCACGTCTTCAAGCCCGTCCGTAAAGCTGTTTACAACAAAACGAACGATATGTGTATCTCCGTTATTTTCCTGAGCTGCTCCGATAAGAATATATGTCCCGTTTGCCGTGTTGAGCTTTGGTATTAATTCATTTACGGCTATCGAGTTTTTAAGTATCTCTCCAATTTTAGGCAATATTACGCCCATTATTGGAGTCCTGCGGTCAAGCCCGTGAGAAATACTGTTTTTTGAAACAACAACGTCTCTGTCAACATCGTCAACATGAACAGCTCCCACGCCTATTTTACTTTCCTTGCCTACTGCAAGGATATTCTTTATAGCTTCGTCAATTATATCCGCTCTGTCCGTGCTGACCGGCCCGGTCACGGTCGTTATTTTCATATCCGGCTTTTTAACAAGCGCGTCATAACTAACCGCGTCCGCTCCGAGAACTCTCGAATATCTGAATTTATCAACGTCGCTTTGTTCTCTTATTTCTCCAGTCTCAAAATAATGTTTGATATCGTTAACGATTCTTTCTGCGTTGATCCTTCCTTCATATTCAAGCGCGCCAACAGTATAACCGTCAGAGTTCGTCAGATCTACGTTGAAATATTCCTCATCCGCAAATCTTCTCGCCATGTCTTTGATTTTTGCATACTGCTTATCGGTCGGCTCATTGTCAATGCTTATATCTATTCCCGGAGTTTCAGCCATAACGCGAATATTGCCATACTTCATAAATCGAAGCATAGCCTCAGATCCGCTCGTGTTTTCAAAAATAATAGATATGTTTCTGTGATCCGCGCCTCGGTGTCCGTAATGCTTGCCTTTTTCTCCGGTAAAGTTGAGAAGTCGGCCGTCGTCAAGCATATATCCGGCTTCTCTCCAATTCGGTGTTGTGCCGTATTCTTTAAGCGCTGCTTTTTGAAAATACTCGTTTTCAGCAAGACCGCTTTTTTCAATAGCTTCGCGCTCTTTTTCTTCCGCGTCCGTCGCGTATGCATCATCATACGCCTTGTTAACTTCGTTCAGGCGTTCTGTTGCTTTTTTTATTTTATCGTTTAATTCATCATAACCGCTTTTTTCGGTATAAGCATTAAACGCTTCAACAGCTTTCTCCCATTCCTCGTCACTGATAGCTGTGTCATACACCGCATTTTCAAGAGTTTTATACTCCTGTCTTTGCTCGATCTCACGCATTTTTTCTTGAAGATCTTTTATTTCTTCTCTTATGCGCTGCTGCTCATAAAACGCTTCATCCAAAGCTCGGCTTTGTTTTTCCTCTTGACTTTTGTTTTGTTCGGTGTTATTATTGATCCATAAAAGACGTGCAGGCGTATCAAGCGTCCCAATATTAAGAGGACCCGTTGATACTTCAGAACCCTGCGCTTCTTTTTTTACGTAAATTGTTGCTGCTTCAGGTAATGCCTCAAGCAGTTTTTTTACGTCTTTTTGAAGATGAATACTTGTTGCACAATTTACATTATCTCCATCAAAAACAACGTTTTTTTCAAAAGACACTAAAACAGGATATTTTTCTGTTGATGTTTTGTAAATATAAACTTCGGAATTTCTTTCAGGATTATCAATAAACACATTCCAGTTTTGAATGTTGTTTTGTAAATAAAACAAAGTACTATCATTTAATGAATGGAATTCATCTTTATTATTCTGCGATTTTGTAAGAACACGTAAAGGAATCGCATA
>JAFSWN010000017.1 GCA_017450185.1 Clostridia bacterium
ATCAATGGCTTCAATGCCGGGCAGGGGCTTGCCCTCGAGGAACTCGAGCGAAGCGCCGCCGCCGGTGGAGATGTGGCTCATCTTATCGGCGAAGCCGAGCTTCTTGATGGCCGCAGCGGAATCGCCGCCGCCGATGATGGAGATGGCATCGGTCTCGGCAATGGCCTGCGCCACGGCAATGGTGCCGGACTCGAACTGCGGCATCTCGGTCACGCCCATGGGGCCGTTCCAGATGATGGTGCCGGCGCCTATAAGGGACTTGGCGAACAGCTCGCTGGTAACCGGGCCGATATCGAGACCCATCCAGCCGTCGGGGATGGAATCGGAATAAATACGCATATAGGGGGCGTTCACGTCGTACTTTGTGGCGATCTTGTTATCCACGGGCAGCAGGAAGGGCTTGCCCAGCGCCTTGGCCTTGGCCATCATGCCCTTGGCAGCCTCGAGGTTCTCTTTATCCACGAGGGAATCGCCCACGTTCAGGCCCTGCGCGGCAAAGAAGGTATAGGCCATGCCGCCGCCGATGATGATCTTATCGCATTTTTCAAGGAGGTTGTTTATAACGCCGATTTTATCGGAGACCTTCGCGCCGCCGAGAATGGCGACCAGAGGACGCTTGGGATTTTCGAGCGCGCCGCCGATGTATTCGATCTCTTTCTGAATAAGATAGCCGACAGCCGAGGGAAGATAATCGGCAACGCCGGTGGTGGAGGAATGAGCTCTGTGGGCGGAACCGAAAGCGTCGTTCACATAGATATCGGCAAGAGCGGCGAACTTTTTGGAAAGCTCGGGATCGTTCTTGGTTTCGCCGGGCTCGAAGCGGACGTTTTCAAGAAGCATAACGTCGCCTTCGTTAAGGGTGGCGGCAATTGCCTGAGCGCTCTCGCCCACAACGTCGGCAGCGAGCTTGACCTCTTTGCCGAGAAGCTCGGAAAGACGGGCGGCTACGGGAGCCATGGAGAACTCGGGATTGAATTCGCCCTTCGGACGGCCGAGATGGGAGCAAAGGATAAGCTTTGCGCCTTTTTCGATGAGATACTGTATTGTGGGAAGAGAAGCTACTATTCTCTTATCGCTTGTTATAACGCCGTTTTCCATTTTTACGTTGAAGTCGCAGCGGACAAGAACCTTTTTGCCCTTTACTTCAATGTCTTCAATGGTTTTTTTGTTGTGTGTGCTCATTTCTTTCTTTTCTCCTTGAATATTTTATTTTAATTGTATTTTATAACAACGTTAAAATTTTATCAATCCGCAAAGTAGACAAAGGATTTTCATAAGAAGGGATTTTTTTATACATATTTTAGGAATGGGGGATGATGCTCGCTGTCGCTCACGGGATGGGGGGATGATGTTCGCTGTGCTCACGGGATGGGGGATGAAAGGAACGTCAACTGCTCCAGAAAAGATAGCCGTCGAGAAGCAGCGCGCGGACCGGCGCGGCGTCAACTCCGCTTATTTTGACCGGCTGGGCGAGAAGAAAGTATCTCCCGGGAGCCACTCCGCTCAGGTCGAGGTTTTCGAGGATATTGACGTTGCCTCCGAGGAGAGCGGTGTGAGGGCCCTTCTGATCCGCGGGGCCGCCCACGGACAAGCCGTCGGTTCCTATAAGCTCTATGCCCATATCGGCGGCTTCCTCGGCTCCGGTGACGCTGAAATACGCTTTTCCGCCGCTTTTTATAAGCAGGCGTTTGACGCGCGGGAAATTATCGTTGACGTACTTTCCCGTTATGACCTCGTCCTTGACCTCTATTACCATGCACTCCCCCACGAAAGCGGAAAGCGGAACATTGGCGATATCGGCTCCGCCCTTGATAAAATGCAGCGGCGCGTCAGCGTGGGTACCGGCATGAAGCGCTGTTGTGAGCACGGCCATGTTGCACGCGTCGCCCGCACTAATGGAGCTTAAAACCGAAACCGAGGGCACGGGATCGCCCTCGTAAACGTCTTTGGTATTGAGATCTTTTGTGATGTCGATTATACGGAAGCTCATTTTATGAGTCGACGTTGACCTTACGGTCGATGAGCAGGGTCGTGAGCAGGAACACAACGACGGCGAGCACCGTGGTGATATAAACGCTCGTTATCGAGAAGGCTCCGAAGCCGTTGTCCCACGCAAGACGCACGTCGGCGTCGGATGTGGAGAGAGTGAAGGCGGTCTCGGAAACTATGACGTAGATCTTTATGAGCTTTGTGACAAGGGACGACAGCGTCTGCACAACGAAGAAGCCGGCGAAGAAATAGAGGATCTTGCCTATTTTGCCGAGCTTTGAGAAGGGACGAACGTGCGAAAGAGTCACCGCGAAATAAACGAGCAACACGAACACGCAGGCTCTGATGGCTCCGGAAATGGAATAGAGGAACGCGAGGTTGCCTATGACCTTGAGAGACGGAGCGTTTATACCGGCGGCGTCGCTGAGCTGGCGGACCATTTCGGTCACAAGATAATAGATGTTCGAATAGTCGGCGTTATCCTCGATGACGCCCATCGAGTGCCGTATAAGATAGAGCATGGAACCGAAAGCGCATATGCACAGAGCGGTGTAGCTCAGAATGACCCAAAATGAACCCGAAAACCACTTTGCGAGAAGAAGGGACGAGCTTTTGACGGGAAGGGTGAGGGTGAGCTGGCCCTCTCTTGAATACATGCTGCGCTCGAATTCTCCGAACACGGAAACAAAGGTGAGGATGACGCCTATGAAAGCGGTGATGCAAAGCGCCGCGGACGCAGCCACCTTTATGGCAAGGCCTGTCCCTACTCCCCTTTCGCCCCATTTTGTCCAGTCGACAAGCATGAGGATGAGCATGATGACGCCTATGATGCCCATGGCGATATAGGTGTTGTATACGGAGCTGGCGTTTGACTTCAACGAATTTTTAATCAACTTCCCAAGCATCGCCTATTACCTCCTTGAATATCTCTTCAACGCTCTTTCCGGTTGAACGCAGCGTTTCAATGCCGGTGTTCACAAGCACCTTTCCCTTGCCGAGCATAAGAACATGGTCGAAGCTGTGCTCAAGATCGTTCACAAGGTGGGTGGAGAGAAGCAGCGTGGAATTCTCTTTATAGTTGCTCATGATGATATCCATAATGACGCTTCTCGCGGCGGGGTCGACTCCGCCGAGAGGCTCGTCCAGCAGATATATATCGGCGGCTCTCGACATGACCACAAGGAGCTGGAGCTTTTCCTGCATGCCCTTGGACATGGTCTTGATGCGCTGGTTGAGGTCCAGACCGAACTCGGAAGAAAACTCGATCGCCTTGATTTTGTTGAAATCCTTGAAATAGTCGGCGAAATAGTTTATGCAGTCGATGGTTTTGAACCTGTCGGGGAAATAGGTGGAGTCAGGCAGCAGCGCCGTGGACGCCTTTGAGGCTATGCCGATGCTTTTTCCGCCGACCTTGACCATACCGGTGTAGTCGTGGATAAGTCCCGCGAGGATCTTGATAAGAGTGGTTTTGCCGCAGCCGTTAGGCCCGAGAAGACCCACTATCTTCCCCTCGGGGATATCGAACGATATGTCGTCGAGCACCTTATGGGCGCCGTAATCCTTTGAAAGATTTCTCACCTTGAACGCGTAGCGGCGCTCCGGGGCTTTTTCCGGCGCCGCACCGAACGGTGTGGTTTGGTATTCCATACGCTTTCTCCCTTTTCGGTTTATTTTCTGTTATCCTGTTTTTTATTGAACTGACTTATGCTTTCATCGGAATGAATATCGGTGAAGGCTTCGTCGGAAAGAGCTTTAAAAGCGATTTTGAGAGCCGTGTCGTTGTAGGCTATGGAGTCGTGGAACTGATCCTCGAAATACCACGTGCTCTCGGGAAACGCTCCGAAGGAAGCGTCGAGGTTTTTGTTCGGCGAAAGATACTCTTCGCTGTTTATCTCGTCTTCTCTGAGCTGCGAGCCGGGCTTTGCAGCCCTTGCGCCGAGAGAGGCGGAGGAAACGTTTATTATTCCGTCGGAGGAATAATCGTTCGCGCTTCCGAGAGCTTTAATAAGAGGCATGCCGAAGCACGCGCAAATATAAACGCCTATTCCCTGCGCCTTAAGTCCGAGAAGGGTTTCTTTGAGGTTTACCTGAGCGCTGTGATAGCGGTCGGTTTCGGCTCTCATTTCGGCGTGCGCTTTGTCGGAAAGATATTTATCTGCAAGAGCTGCGTAATCCTCGGGAGGAAGGCAAGCCCACATGGCGCCGCTTCCCGAGAGCACGTTTTCAATAAGAGCGCCGAGCACGCTGTCGGCAAGCTTATCGATAAGGCCGTCGGGCATCATCGACATGACTCCGCCGAGGCTCTGAGCGGTTTTTTCGTTTGTTATGGAGGACAGCAGCGAGACGGCGTCGTCAGTTTTGACGTTTTTATTGAAAATATCGGCAATGGTCTTTGTGCCGTGGAGAGCGGGGACCATATAGACGATGCGGTGGACGTCTTTCGCGCCGTATTCGTCGAGAAACGCCGTGAACATGGCTCCGCCGAGCGACAGAGCAAGGATGTTCACCTTGTCGCTCCCGGTTTTGCCTTTAACGAAAGCGATGAAATCGTTTAGCTGCTTCGCGACGGAATAGGGCTTTTCAAACGAATTATACGCCATAAAAAAGACGTTTTCCTCTCCGATGACCGCAGAAAGATCCTTTACCGGAGCCATTTTGTTTATGTAGCGCTTCTCGTCGTCTGAGCACTCCGAAAGAGGATAATCGTAGGTCACGGCGCGAAGAACGTGCTTCATCGATCCGTCGGGATTTGTTGAAATGGGAGAGGTCGCTTCTTTGACAAGCTCCGTCGCAGCGGCGGTAAGGCCCATATCGCGCCTGAACAGCATCGTTTTCATAAACGGGCCCTTCATCTTGTCCATAAGCTTCTCCGAATCGAAGCTGAGCGGCCACGCCCTTTGCTCAGGCTCGCCCGAGGGCCCTATTTTATCGACCTTTGACTGCCCTATTCCGGGCACGATTATAACGGGATAATACTTTTTTTCGGCCATAAAGCGCATCACTCCATAGTTATTTAGAATATAGTATCATTTTCTCGAAAAAAAAACAAGAGCTTTATTTAAATCTTTTGGTCTTTTACAAATTTAAATGTTTCTAAAATTAAACTTTTTTTAACATAACCGTAACAATCGGATGGTATATTTAAGATTATATTCAGCATTGGAGGAACCGTTATGCATTCACCAGTTAAAAAAATCCTTTCGCTGCTGCTTTCGGCCGCAATTCTTCTTTGCACCGTAAGCTTGGCTTTTGCCTTAGAAACGAAAAAAAGCGACATACCGGTTATTTTTATCAAGGGCTTTGTTTCAAGCGCCACGGTTGACTCCGTCAGGGGCGAACAGCTCTTTCCGCCGGACGGAGAAAAAATACTGTCAGTGGTTAAAGACAGCATACTCCCCGTTGCGGGAAGCCTTGTAACGCGCAATTACGAAGCGCTCAGGGATCCTATGGAGGAGATACTTTACGGTATTTTCGACCCTATCCGCTGCGATGAAAACGGCGACCCCGTTATTGCGAGCACAACAAGCTCCTACGTGTGGCCAAACGAAGATGAGGTGCTTGCCAAATACTCTGACGAGCTCGGTTTTACCGCCACCGACCCCTTTTATTACAGCTTTGACTGGAGGCTCGACCTTAAAACTCTTGCCGAAGAGCTGCACTCGTTCCTTAAATACGTTACTGAAACTGCCGGAAGCGAAACCGCGAACGTTATAGGCTCGAGCATGGGCGCGTGCGTACTTGTGACCTATATGGACATGTACGGCTGCGAATACCTTGAAAACGTTGCCTTTATGAGCGGCGCTTTCGCGGGCGCGTCCATTGCGGGAGAGCCGATGATCGGGAACTACGGCTTTGACGCCGAAGGTATACTGACGTTTATTTCGGGCGTTAACGGCCAGGACCTCAAGGGCGAAATAATCGACGCTCTTGTTGACGTGCTTTACCAGCAGGGCATCGTTAAGGATCTCACCGACGTGCTCAACAACATAAGCGAATACGTGCTCAAATACCTCACCGGCACTTCGCTTGCGATGATATTCGGAAGGATGCCGGGCTTCTGGTCGCTCGTACCCGCTCAGTATTATGACGAAGCGAAAGAAAATATGCTTCCCGGTATAGTTTCGGACGAGTTTATTGAGAAAATCGACTTCTACCACGATATTCAGGGAAGAGTGCCCGAGATCCTTGAAAACGCGATCGATACGGGTATCAACGTTTCGATCCTCTCAAAATACAGCATGAACGCCATCCCCGCCGTTCCTACGCAGAAGAACCTGACCGACATGATAGTCGATACAAAATATTCTTCGCTCGGAGCGACCTGCGCCGATATTGACAAGCCCTTTGACGAAAGCTACGTTCAGGCGGTGGACGACGGACACGACCACCTTTCGTGCGACGGATACATCGACGCCTCCACGTGCGTTTTCCCTGAATACACATGGTTCCTTAAGAACGAACGCCACACGATCCACCCGGAAAGCCAGCTCAGGTTTTTGGACGCTCTATTCGCGAGCGAAACGCAGCCGACCGTTTGGGATATGCCGGAATATCCTCAGTTCCTTGTTTTCAACGCATCCAGAGAGCTTGTTCCTCTCACTGAAGAGACCGACGTTTCAATCGTCAGGATCCCCGAGATCGGAGAAAACTTCCTTGAGCGCTTCCGGAAGATTTTGGAGGACTTCTGGAAGATATTCAAAGCGATGTTCGAGATGATGAGATCGAAGATCGCGCAGTGATGATCGCCGAGCGATAAATAATTATTCTTCAAACAGCGTTCTCCAAAGCCAGCCTGCCGCGCCGGTATAGAGGCTCCATCCTCCGCGTCCTTCGAGCCCCGGGGCCATGCCGACGTCGGCGGTGAGAGCATATGGTTCGTTCAGGAACCGGGGATCGCGGCAATTAGGCAGGATAGAGTGAAGAAGCGTATCGTATTCCTCCGTCAGCCCCTCTTTTTTGAGAGCCGATAAAAACCACACCGCGGCGTGAGTATACTGTCCCGCGTTTTCGCGCACCCCTTCGGGATAGTCGTTCACATAGCCCGCGCGTTCGGTGTTTTCTCCGAACGGCGGATAAAACAGCCGCAGCACGCCGTATTTTTTGTTATAGAGCGAGGCAAAAGCCGTTTTAAGCGCTTTTACCCGCTCTTCTTTTGTGCCGATACCGGCAAAAACGGCGAAGGCCTGCACGAGCAGATCGATTTTGCACGCGCCGCTCTCCCTTCCGCCGAGAACGCTTCCGTCGTCATAAAAGCCGCGAATAAAATAATCGCCGTTGTATGAAGTTTTCATGACGATTTCATTCATTTTGCGTGATATTTCCCGTAGATTGTCAGCGCAGGACCTGTCGCCCGTAAGCTCCGACACTTGGGCAAACTCCCTGCAAACCACGCTTAAGAACATACCGAGCCAGACGCTCCCCCCGCGTCCTTTTATTCCTACCTCGCTGAAGGAATCGTTCCAGTCGCCGCCCGAAATAAAGGGCAGCCCGTGCGCTCCTGTTGCGAGCGATTTTTTTATTGCCCTCAGGCAGTGTTCATACAGGCTGAAACGCGCGCCGCAAGAGGAATAATCGCCGTAGCGTTCACGCTCGTTTTTTTGAAGCACGGGCGCTTCGATAAACGAAATACGGGATGAAAGCACGTTTTGGTCGCCCGTTTTTTCAACATACCTCGCCGCCGCGAGAGGGAGCCAGAGCATGTCGTCGGAGCACAACGTGCGAACGCCCTTAAAGTGGACAAAGGGCTTTGAAACAACATGAAACCAGTGCAGAACGTCTCCCTCGGAAAACTGGGCCGAAGCGCACCTGAGAAGCTGTGTTTTTGCCCTTTCGGGATAAACGGAGCAGATATTCATTGAATCCTGGAGCTGGTCCCTGAAGCCGTAAGCCCCCGAGCACTGGTAAAAACCCGTCCTTGCGAGCAGGCGCGTATCATAAACCTGATGGAGGAGCAGGGAGGATGCAAATTCGTCGGTTTCTTTATCGCCGGTCAAAAGCGCCGTTCTTCTTGGCACATTTTCATTAAACGGGAGCTGAGCAAGCGGACCTAAGGCTTTCTTTTCAGCTGTGAAGATCATAAAGAAATCAATCACGCCCTTCTCTTCGGAGACAGCTACCGATATCTCTCCGCCGAAAGACTTAAGGGCCGCTTCGCCTTTGCCGCAGTATAAGCACATAAAACCGCCGTATTCGGTGTTGGAAGGATTTTCAAATATAAGCCGTCCGTTTTCCGCAGAGGAACGGATATACCGGGCGTGCCTTTCGGAGCCGCAAAGCATGGGTCTTACGGCAAAACGAAATACCGCGCGCGAACCGTTGCCGGAATATTCAACGCGTATACGCTTTTTCATGGCTTTTTTGTCCACTCTGATCTCGGTCCTCACCGCGAGCTCCCCCGCCCTTGCTCCGTAGAGAGCGCTGTCGTCGTAATAATAGACGGACGCACCGTTGACGCAGTCAAAAAGCCCGGCGTTAGTTTCCAAATAAAGCTTTTCTCCCGTGAAAGACGAGCAGGGATCGTTGTTCCACGGCGTGAGCTTGTTTTGGCGGGAATTGAACGCCCAGGTATAGCCGAGGCTGCAGTCGCTCAGAAGCGTTCCGAAAACGGGGTTGGACAGCGTGTGGCACCACGGCCTTGAAGGACGCTTCCCGATAAAATAGCCTCCGGGGACAAAGGTGTTTTCACCCTCGAAAAGCGGCGCGCACATAGCTGCTTTTATTTCTTCCTCCGGTTTTTCAAGGCTTTCGCGGCCACACGGGAGAGTGATCCCCCTGCAGGCTTTGAGAGCCGAGGGGAATTCCTTTGAGCAGGAGTCGACGGAAAGTGCTTTTATGCCGTTCTTTTTATACATCTCTTCTTCCATACCGAGGCTTTTCGCCAGCCTTTTGATTTTTGAAGAGAAGCTTTTTGCGTAGTCTTCGGGAAAAGCGGTCATAAAAACAAGATCGGCCTCTATGCAGCAGAACCTGAGAGTTTTATACAGCTTCATAAAAGATAGCAGAAGGCTGTCGGTAAGGCCGTCGGCGTTCACTCTTATAACGGGGATATCCCCCGATATTCCCTGCTGCCACAAATCGCTTTCACATACGCGGTTCTCAGACGCGGCTTTAAGAGCTTCAT
This sequence comes from Clostridia bacterium, assembly GCA_017450185.1. Taxonomy (GTDB): domain Bacteria; phylum Bacillota; class Clostridia; order Oscillospirales; family Acutalibacteraceae; genus RUG806. Next base: position 9,110 of record JAFSWN010000017.1, read on the forward strand.
TATCTCGCCATCCGAAAAACACTGTTTTGATGAAACACTCCGCCCATTTTAGCTCTGACGCCCCGAAGGCCTCTTTTTCCGCCTTTCTTATATCGGGCAACCGGCTTCTTCTGATAAGAGCGAGCTTTCCCGACGCCTGACTGCGGGTGGCGGCGGGGCAAAAAGCAAGTATCTTTTCTTTTTTCGCGCCGGGAGGGAGGCTGAGTGAGGTTTTGACGGCAACGCCGGGGTAAGAAAACGCCGTGCCGTTTTCAAAGGAACGCCATAAGCCGCCTGATGAAAACAGGCCGTCCGCCGCAGCGCCGACAAGCCTTTCGCGATCGCACTCAAACGAAAAGGGCGTGCGGTCGCAAAATCCGACGGCGACAAAA
>JAFSWN010000169.1 GCA_017450185.1 Clostridia bacterium
GATCCGCCGCCAGCGCAGCCGATGACGATGTCCGGGTATTCGTCCAACTCTTCGAACGCTGTGTAGCTCTCAAGGCCGATGACCGACTGATGCAGCAGCACTTGGTTCAGCACGCTGCCCAGCACGTAGCGGTAGCCGGGGTTGGATACGGCCACCTCCACCGCTTCGGAAATGGCGCAGCCGAGGCTTCCGGTGGTGCCGGGGAATTTTTTCAGGATTTCGCGGCCCACGTTGGTGGTATCGGAGGGGGAGGGCACCACGGACGCGCCGTAGGTGCGCATGACCTCCCGGCGGAAGGGCTTCTGCTCATAGGATACCTTAACCATGAACACCTTGCAGTCGAGGCCGAAGTATGAGCACGCCATTGAAAGAGCGGTGCCCCACTGGCCCGCGCCGGTTTCGGTGGTAACGCCCTTGAGGCCCTGCTTTTTGGCGTAGTAGGCCTGAGCGATGGCGGAGTTGAGCTTGTGGCTTCCGGAGGTGTTGTTGCCCTCAAATTTATAGTATATCTTCGCGGGTGTGCCGAGGGCCTTTTCAAGGTAATACGCGCGCACAAGGGGCGACGGACGGTACATTTTATAGAAGTCCTGGATCTCTTTGGGGATCTCGATAAACTGATTCTCGTTGTCGAGCTCCTGCGCCACGAGTTCGGAGCAGAAAACTCCTTCAAGCTCTGCGGCGGTCATCGGCTGATGAGTGCCGGGATTGAGCAGCGGAGCGGGCTTGTTTTTCATGTCGGCCCTAACGTTGTACCATTTTGAGGGGATCTCGCTTTCTTCAAGATAGATTTTGTAGGGGATCTTGTTTTCTGCCATGGTTTTTATTTCCTTTCTTTTTATTATTACTGATTTATTCGGATAACAACATTCTGTCGTTACTGAGTGATTTTCCCGCGGCTTCCTTAAACAGATCTAAAAGATCGTTTACGGTGAGGCCTTTTCTTTTTTCTCCGGAAGCGTCGAAGATGATATTGCCGTCGTTCATCATAAGGGTGCGGTTGCCGAGCTGCAGGGCGGAATCCATGTTGTGCGTTATCATAAGGCAGGTGAGATTTTCGGACTCCACTATGCTCTCGGTGAGCTCAATCACCTTTTCGGCAGTGGCGGGATCGAGAGCCGCGGTGTGCTCATCGAGAAGAAGAAGCTTCGGGGGATTTATAGTTGCCATCATGAGCGTGAGCGCCTGACGCTGGCCGCCGGACAACAGCCCCACGGGCTGGCTCATTCTGTCTTCAAGCCCCATGCCGAGCATGGAAAGCTTTTCGCGAAACAGCTTTTTATCCGCCTTTGAAACCGTTGACAGCCATCCGCCGTGCCCCGCCGCGAGGGCGAGATTTTCTTCGATGGTCATTCCGGGCGCGCTGCCGAGCATGGGGTCCTGAAACAGCCTGCCTATGCTCTTTGCCCTCTTATGCTCCACGGTGAGGGTGATATCCTCGCCGTCGAGAAAGATTTTTCCGCTGTCGGTGAAAAACGTGCCGGATATCGCGTTAAAAAGAGTGGATTTGCCCGCGCCGTTCGCGCCGATTATTGTGATGAAATCGCCCTTTTCAACGTGCAGCGAAAGGTCTTTGATCGCCGTTTTCGCGTTCACGGTGCCGGGATTGAAGGTTTTTGTTATTTTTTCTATTCTCAGCATAAGGCGTCCTCCGTGTTTTCGGCAGAGCCGCTTTTGTGACCCAAACGCCTCCTCAGCATCGGGAGCTGCTGCTTGAGATAGGGCCCCGCTATGGCGATGATAACTATGACCGACGAAACGAACTTGAGCATAAAAGCCGGCATATTGAAGCGAAGGGCTATGGTGTATACAAGACGGAAGATGACCGCGCCGAGCACCGCGCCGAGAGCTCTTACCGGGATCTTGCCCTTTGAGGCGAACACGTTTCCAATAAGAAGAGACGCGAGCGCTATGGTGACCATGCCGGAGCCTATGTCTATGTTTACGCTCTTGTTTGACTGAGCCAGAAGGCAGCCTGAAAGCGCTGTGAAAGAGTTTGAGATGCAAAGGCCTATGATGGTGGTCATAACGGGGTTTATCGACGAAGAGCGCACCATTGCGGGGTTGTTGCCCGTGGCTCTTATTGCGAGGCCTATCTTTGTTTTAAGAAACAGCGATAAAAACACCACAACGAGCGCGACCGCGATGAGAGCTATAACGGTTTTATCGAAGCGCTCCAGAAAAGTTCCCCTTACGGCTTCCTTCATTTTTGTGAACACGGTTACCGTTTGGAACATATTGAGAACAGACGCGTTGTTCATAACGGCTATGTTTATTGAATAGAGCGCCGTGTTCACTATTATTCCGGCGAGCAGGCTGTTTATGCCCATTTTTGTTTGAAGCACGGCAACGATGAAGCCCGAAACAACGCCGGCGAGCATTGCCGCCGCTATTGAAAGATAGGGGTGCCCCGCTATGGCTACCGCCGCGCCAACAGTTGCACCGAGAGTGAAGCAGCCGTCGGTGGACAGATCGCAGACGTTGAGCATCGAATAGCTCAGGAACAGCGCGAGAACGGTGAGCGAGCTTATGAGGCCTAATTCAAGCGCGGTCTGGCCGAGTGAAAAAACAGTTTCAAATTGCATGATTATCCAAACTCACTAATGCTTTGTTATTTTCGATCAGTCGTCGAAGCTTTCGGCAGTGACGATATCCTTGATTGCGGTGCAGAAGGGAGTGAAGGCCTCAACAAGGGCGTTGTAGTCAAGGCCAAGAGTCTGACAGGTCTCGGTGTTTATTGTGGCGGTACCGTTATCGAAGGTCTTTACGGCAACCTCGCCGGGGTTTTTGGAATTGATAAGGATATCGGCAACCATATCGGCGGTCTCACGGCCGAGGTTCGCGTAGTCAACGCCGTAGCCGAGGAAGGCTCCGTTGAGTGCGAAGGAATCGGCTCCAGCGTAGTGGGGGATCCCGGCGTTTGCGAGAGTTTCATAAATTGAAAGCTCGGCGGTCATAACGGTGTTGTCGCTGGGGGTGAACACAGCGTCCACTCCGCTTGTTACAAGGCTCTGAGCGGCAAGGACTATTTCATCCACAGTTGTGCCGGTGGCCTCTGTGTAGGTAACTCCCTTGGCGTCGAGGAAGGCTTTTGCGTCCGCTATGGCTGTGGTGGAAGCGTCCTGTCCGAGATCGTAGAGAAGGCCGATGTTGTCGGCGTCGGGGTCCGCGGCGAAGATAAGGTTCATTATGGCGTTTGTGTCAAGGTAATCGGACGTGCCGGTGATGTTCGCGCCGGGAGCCTCCATCGACTGGACTATTCCGGAACCGACGGGATCGGAAACAGCCGCGAAAACAACGGGGATGCCGCTGTCTTCCGTGGCGGCCTGCATGGCCATCGCGACGGGAGTGGCTATGGCTACCATCAGATCAACCTTATCGGCGGTGAAGTTTGAGATTATCTGAGAGAGCACGTTTGAATCGGCGTTGCAGTTGTCTTCGTTTATTTCAAACGTAACGCCCTTGTCTTTACCTATGGCTTCGAGCTGAGACTTGATGTTGCTTACGATCTGGTTGAGAGACGCGTCGTCAACGAAATTGCACAGGCCTATTTTATAGGTCACGCCTTCGGCGGTTTCTTCGGGTTTTGATGATTCTTCGTTGTTTGTGTTTCCGGAACATGCGGCAAAGCTTACGAGCATGGCCGCGGCGATGATAAGGGAAATGACTTTGATTGCTTTTTTCATTGTTTTTTCTTCCTTTCTTCTTTTCATATCAAGTTCCGATTTCTGAGAACAGGCAGCGTACAAACAAAAAAACCTGCCCTATGAACATAGGACAGGAGTTATACTTCTGCGGTACCACCTAATTTCGTTCCCGCTAGGGAACGCTCTCTTTCACGCACTGTCATGCGCTGCCGCTGTAACGGGCGCCTCCCGTCTCCCCTACTCGGCCTTCGCCTTTCGGTTTGCCCTCACAAGTCCATTCACCGAAACGTTTTTTACCGGACTCACACCAAACGCCGGCTCTCTTAAAAAAACCAAAATCGGTTACTACTCTTGCTCATCGGTTCTTAATATGGCAACATTATATGCGTATTTTTTTTGGATGTCAATACTTTTATCAAAAAAATTTATTGAATTTTCTGTTAACTCGCGCCGCCGAGCTTGAATACGGCAAAAAGATATGGTAAAATTATATTGAAATAAATATTATATCCAAGGAGAAAAAAAATGAGTGAAATCAAGATTACAGAAGCAAATTTTAATACCGAGGTCATGAGTTCCGACGTGCCCGTGCTGCTCGATTTCTGGGCGACCTGGTGCGGACCGTGCAAGATGATAGCTCCCGTTGTGGCTGAGATCGCCGAAGAATACTCCGGGAGGCTGAAGGTCGGAAAGGTGAACGTCGACGAGGAGCCCGTGCTCGCGAACAGCTTCAGAATATCGAGCATCCCCACCCTTTTAATAATAAAGGATGGCAAAACCGTGAATCAGGCCGTCGGCTACCGCGCCAAAGACGAGCTTAAGGCTCTTGTGGACCCGGTTTTGTGATATGGAGCTTATAAAGACCGGCGAAAAAGACGACATGATGATACTCAGCGATAAAAACGGAAACACCGGGTGCTTCCGTTTTATTGATATGCTGAGCTACAAAGGCAAGGAGTATGCCGCCATTTCGGACGAAGAGGATGAAGTATACGTCATGGAGTTCTTCGACGGCAAAAACGAACGCTTCATCGAAATAGAGGACGACGGTGTTTTTGACGCCGTAACAGAGCTTTTTGACAAAGCCGAGGAGCTTTAGGACAGCGCCGCGCTTATGCGCACGTTTTCATAGGAGTTGCCGACAACGCTGTTTATTATGTCGCTTATAACAAGGACCGAACTGCCGCTCAGAGTTGAGGGGCTGACTATAACGTCGACGCTGTTGTCGCCTATGACCGCGACGCAGTTTCCTCCGAGCTGAGCGCAAACAAGGCTCTCGATATCCCCCTCAGCCTTTGCCGCTGCGGTAAGGGCGGCTATTTCGTCGCTCACCCGTCTGACGTCTTCAGCGGCGGAGTCGGAGCTCGCGAGAACGGCGTTCAGCTCTTCTATCGCGGCGCTTTGGGAAGCGGTGCGCTTGAGCTTCATATCGGCAAAATACTCGTCTTCCTCCTCGGCTGACGCGAACCTCGCCGAAGAATCCGAGCCGTCCGAGGAGTTATCTGCGTTTGCCGCCCCCTCGGGGAAAAGCTCGGTCGAGCTGTTTGTGTAGTACCAGTTGACAAATACCGCGAGACCGAGCATCACAACGAGCGCGGCCAGCATTATCTGCTTTTTTCCAATCAGAACGTTCATATAGATTACCTCCGAATACTATTGCAGTTTTGATACGTATACCCTGTTCGCGCCGACGCCGAAGGCGGCGCACATAAGCTTTGTTACTTCGCCCCTCACGTTTGCGTTCCCGCCTCCCTCGCAGCAGACGGCTATCCCCTTTACCGCGGGAGACAGCGTTTTTATCCTGAGCCCTGTTTTCGATCCCTTTTCATCCACTATCACGTATTCCTCTGAGGACTTCCCGGAGTCAACGTCTCTTTGTTCATCCTGAGCGAATATATCCTCGCTCACGCTTTCAACCGTTATAAGGATCTTTACCTTCCCCACGCCGTCGACTCCGGAGAGAAGCCTTTCGGCGCGCTGCTCGAGCTCTCTTTCGATCTCACATCTTCCGTCGTCCGTTTTCACGGAGGCGGTTTTTGTTTTTCCCGAGGACGTTCCCGACAGAAAGAGCAGGCATAGCCCGAAAAGGAAAATCCCGATTAGCCCGAGAGCTTTTTTGTCGGACAGCAGTTTCGCTTTGATCTCACGGAGCTCTTTCATTCTTCCTCCCGCATAACTATCTCGGGCCTTATTCCGAGGAAAGCTTCAAGCTCTTTTTCGAGCCTGACGTCGTAAACGGCGTTTTTATCGAATATCAGCCGGACTTGTTCAATATTTATGCTCCTGTCCTCCGAAATATTAACAAAAACCTCTATATCGCAGGGTGTTTTCGCGTATTTCTTAACCACATCGCTTACTACCGAAACGACCTCACTTTTGACCTGCTCAGTGAAATAAGCGTCAAGGTCGGCGAATTCAGCGGTTTTATCTGAGTCAAATCGCGGAAGCTCTATTTCAAAAAACGAAAAAAGAGGCTGCATGGAGACGAGGAGTATAAAAACCGAAAGAACGCTCTTCGCGGTAGACGATATTTTCCGGAGGGAAGCAATATATAGTATATGAGTCCGGCGGCGCAAGCGAATAAAATAAGAAGCGCCGAATTTTTGAGACTGTCCATTTTTCCCTTTACGCTGCTTTGAGCGTGATTATAACTGCGAGCGAAATAATAAAAACGACCTGACTGAACAGCATAGCAGCCATGATGACGTTGAATATCGATCTGAAAACCGAGATGAAATCCGGTATCTTTTTTATTTCGAACATCTCCGAAGCCATGGAGAGCATATAAAGCATCAGCTTAAAAACTATAAGCGAGCACAGAGGCGGCAGATTGATGAATACGACCGCAAGGAGCCCGAGCGCGCAAACACTGTTTTTTATAAGCCCAAGCCCTGCCGAAACAGAGCCGAGAGCGTCGCCTATCGCACTGCCGACTACCGGCACGCTGCCGCCCACAAAGAACTTAAGTCCCCTAAGCGTCAGGCTGTCGCCCGCTCCGGCTATAACGCCCTTGATTGAAATCACCGCCGAAAAAATTCCAGCCGCGAAGCCCATCGCCGCGGTCACGGTACGGTTCACGATTGAAGAAAACTTTTCTATTCCGGAAACGGGGCTTACAGCCGCAGCGGTTCCGAGAGCCGCTCCTGCCGCGGTGAGGGGAACTATCATATCGGTAAACGTCACGCATATCCCCTCGGCGAACGCGAAAACGCCGGCGTTCACGCTCAGTGCGCCCGAAGGGTTTCCCGAAAAAGCGAGAATGGAAGTCAGCACCGGAATAAGAGCGAGCATGAACGATTTTGTGAGCTTCAGAGCCGAAACGCAGCTTTGCGCGATCACGGCGGACGACGAGGTGAGAGTGAACACAAGGAAGACCGCGCCGAGGTTTTCGGACGTTTCCTTAAGGCCCGGAGACGTCACAAAGGCCCCGAAGACCCTTATCAGGACTATAACTACGATGCCGGACGCGAAAAGCGCCGCCTGCTCCCGCGCGGTTTTTCCGAAAAGACTTCCGAGCAGCTCCATAACGCCGCCGGGGGACAATCCCATAAGTGAATTGAGGTCGCCGTCCTTCACGCCCGCGCTTTGGAGCAGCTCACGGGTCTCTGAGTCTATCGAGGAAAAAACCGAGCCGTAAATGTCTTCGAGCCCGCCCGAAGCTATTTGCGCTTTTGCGCTCACGGAAAAAATAATCAGCAAGAGCAACGCTGTGACGGACGCCGCGAAATATTTTTTTGTCATCTCTTTGAAAATTCCGTTATCATCTGAAGTACCGCCTTCAGAACGGGCAGCGAGAGCGCGAGGATGAGTATTTTCCCTGCCAGTTCAATTTTTTCGGCAAGAGCGCTCTGCCCGTTGTCGCGAGCGCTGTCGGCGGCGAGTTGAGCTATAAGCGCGGTGCCGAGCGATTTAATGAGGACGCCTGAATAAGCGTCGTCTATCCCAGCCGAAACTGAAGCGTTCTCAAAAAACGAAGCTATCTCGCCTATCTCGGGCCTTATTGCGAGAATAACGGCGGCGGCGCAGACGAGCTCCGACAGGACCGCGAATTCTGGCTTATAGGCCTTGAGCAGAGAATATATTATTATTTCGGCGAAAACTATGCCCGCGAGCCTGACGATCAAAGCCCGAACACCGACCTTATATAAGTGAAAAGGTTGCTGATATACGGTATGACCATCATGAGCGCGGCTATCAGCCCCGCTAAAGTGGTCACCATTGTGTATTCCTCTTTTCCCGAACGGGTGAGAAGCTGATTTATCACCGCGACTATAAGCCCCACCGCCGCTATTCTGAATATGACTTCTATTTCCATTCGTTCCACCGTCAGATAAAAATGATGAACACGAGAGCCGCCAGCAAAGAAGAGAAGGCAACGGTCAGCTTCCCGGTAGTTTTTAACTTCTGTAAGGCAAGAAGCGACTCTTCGCCGAGCTTTCGCCGGCGTCTTTCGCACTCTCCCCTAAACTCTTTTTTTGACAGGCTCCCAAAGACCCCGGAAAAAGAATCGACAGCCTCTCTCTCGTTTTTTTTAATGAAGCCCGAGTATTTCGCAGCGCACGATATCCAGGACGAAGGTATGTCTCCGGATTCTCCGTAGCGTTCTCTCAGCTCCTCCGCGAACGGGAACCTGCCGCCGAACTTGAGAGCGCAATTCTCCAAAAGCGTTTTAAGATCGCCTCCGGAGGATTCGGACTCGGAAGACAAAAAGGCGAAATACTCCGAAAAAAGCTCCAAAACGGCAGTTCTTTTTGCCGCCCGCCTGAATAAATAAGCTCCGGATAGAGCGACTGAAAGGCAAACGCATAATAGTCCCGTAAGCTTCACTTATCCCCTTCTCCCCTTTTGCAGATTTCGGTTATCCGCCCTTTTTTTTCGCGAGATAAAAAACAAACGCTGCCAAACACTCCGTTATCCCAAAGCTTGCGAAACTGAGGGCGCAGCTTAAGCTCCCGGATGCAGGACGCGTGTATGCTCGCTAAAAAAACGACCCCGGAGTTCATGCCCTCAAGCATTTTATCGGCTTCGTCGCCGTTTCCTATCTCGTCGCATATTATATAATCGGGCGACAGGAGCCTAACGGCGGTCTCTATGCCGTCCGCCTTTCCCCGACCCCTTACGATATCCACTGTAACTGCTCCGGCGGCTGCCGAAAGAGAAGGAAAAAACTCGCCGCGCTCGTCTATTACGGCGGTTTTATAAAACCGTCCGAGCCTTCCGCCTGAAAGCGCGCAGGCGCATTTTTTGAGGAAGGTCGTTTTTCCGCTCGCAGGCGGCCCTGCCACAAGAACCCCGCCTGAGCTCTTCAGAAGCGCGGTTTCCTCTTCCGTCAGATCAAGCAGTCCGTTTTCATAAGGGATCCTGATGTTTACGGAGCTTATTCCCTCGGGAAACAGCGTTCCCTGAGGGGAGACCCCGCAAAAGCTCACCCTTACGCCGTCCTTCGTGAAATAACCGCTCTTAAGCTCGTCTTCTTTAAGAAAAACGCCGTCGCCGGCGGCGGCTCCGAGAACCGATCTCGCGTCGCAGGCGGAAGGCACCAGCAACCCCGGCCCCGGGAACGTGGATACTCCGCCGTTTTCCAGGCAGAAAACAACGCCGTTTTTTGAACACAGAGCGACGGCGCAGCCGATGTAGAGCCTTATTTCGTATATCTCGTTTTCTACGCTCCCGGCGCAGGATATCAGAAGTTTTTCTGTTTTATCGCCGAAAAGCCGAGCCGCTTTAACGAATCCTCCCGAACGCCCCACAAGATCCTTCCTTTTCTGACACTTTTTTTTGATACGTTCTTGCTATTGACATAGTTTTCGATTTAAGCTATACTGTTATCGGACAAAAACCGAACAACTTGAACGATTTCATTATATATATACTGGCAGGGTCGTTTGATTATGAATAAAAACCGTATTTCCGACAGAGCTTCTTCAGAGAATGCCCCGAAGAAAACAATCTCCGGTTTCTACTCACCGGTTAAAAGGCTGCTCGATTTCATGTTTTCACTCGCAGGGATCATTGTTCTTGCGCTGCCCATGATCATAATAACGGCGCTCATAAGGATAGACAGCAGCGGAAACGCCATTTTCGCGCAAAAGCGAATAGGCAGGTTCGGCAAAGTTTTCGAATGCTATAAATTCCGCACGATGAAAAAAAGCGCCCCCAAGTATCTTGCAACGAAAGACCTTGACGACGCTCAGCAGTTTATTACCCGGACGGGGAAATTTTTAAGAAAAACAAGCCTTGACGAGCTGCCCCAGC
>JAFSWN010000018.1 GCA_017450185.1 Clostridia bacterium
ACATGGGGTACACTTCAAATTATGTCATAGTACCAACCGTACTACAAGAGCAAATTGCAAATTTGACATAAAAAATTTAGGCGCATCAACGCCTTTCGATTACTTTCTTTAATTTAAACTGTCAAACTCCCGGCTTATCATTGAAGAAAAAACTCTGTCTCATGCAAAAAAATCTTTAAAAAACTGTAAAAAACTATCACTTGTGATGAAGACAACCCCGAAAAATAATGCTATAATCAACCTGAATATAAAAAAGGGGGGTTGACAAACGTGAAGGTAAGGTCGATAATTTTTGTCAGTCGGTCAGTCAGTCAGTCAGCCCTGTGTGGCTATTTTGGCATAGCCATAAGTTCTTTATCTTGTAAAATCGACGCAGCGCGCCTTTTTTGAGCGCGCCGCGTCTTTTTTAATATCACAAAAAAAGGAGAAAAATCATGAAAAAAGCATTATCACTCGCGCTGTCACTTATAATGGTATTTTCCATTCTCGCCGTCATCCCCGTTGCGGCAAACGCAGATGCTGTCATCTCGTCTGTTGATCTTGTTTTAGTGAACGAAGACCTTAAATATCTCAACGGCTCAAACACCGAAGGAGCGGTTGATTGGCGTTTCTGTAGAGATTTTTCGGTATCAACAGCGGGCTGCGGATATGACAAGGGAAACTCGGGACTTAGCTATAAAAAAGGCTCAGGTTTTTGGGGAATAGGAAATGGAAGCGCTACGGTTTCCAGTGGCCGTGAATATTATTTTTGTTACTATGTTACCCTTGAAGAGGGTTATGACTGGATCAGTTCTGTAAAAAACAGTTCGGATTACGTTGAGATTGGCGAGGTTTCGGGTTTTAAGGTAAGTGTCAACGGAGAAAACAGAACGGACGTAGTATTAAAATACAATGACCCAACTAACAAAGTTTGGATATATGTTCCTCTCGGCGAAGTTTCCGAACCGAATCCCAACGCTCTTCTTGATGAAAACAGTAACGACATTTCTGCCAATTCCGGTTCCGATAACTTCTTTATCCGCTTTATTAACTCCATCCGCGATTTCTTCCAGAGAATAGCCGATTTCTTCGCGAACCTTTTCAATTGATAACAAAACCGTATAAAAAAGCCGGAAGGACAGCCCTTCCGGTTTTTTAAATGATCAAAGAAAAAAGATGAAAGATGAAAGAAGGAAAAGGCTGACGCGTTTTGATTATAAATAATTCGTCTGAAACGATCCGGCTCTGCCGGTGTGTTACCAAACGCAAAACGCAAAACAAAAAAGGCAGGTCACCCTGCCTTTTAATTGACGTGTTCTTATTTGTAAAGCGGTCCGTACGCGGCGCAGGCTCTGTAGTCGGCTCCCTCAAGGTCCTTTGTGCCGAACGCGTTCCACGCGGCGGGACGGAAGATCTTTTCGTCGGGCACGTTGTGAAGGCCAACGGGTATGCGAAGCATGGAGCACATCGTGATAAGGTCGGCTCCTATGTGGCCGTAGGAGATGGCTCCGTGGTTTGCGCCCCAGCAGTTCATAAGGTCGTAGGCTGAGGTAAACGGTCCCTTGCCGTTGCAGATGGGGGCGAACCACGTGCAGGGCCATGTGTAGTCGGTGCGCTTCCAGAGAACGTCGCTCACTTCGTCGGGAAGGTTTACGGTGTAGCCCTCGGCGATCTGTATAGTGGGGCCGAGTCCCTTAACAAGATTTATTCTTATCATTGTGGCGGGCATTTCGGCGCGGGTCAAAAAGCGTGATGAATATCCGCCGCCTCTGAAATAGCCGTTGTCGGCGGCGCACCACTCGGTGGCCTTAAGCATGGTCTCGATATCCTTTTCGGTAACGTCGTACCAGGGCTTTATGACGGGGTTGCCGTTTTCATCCCTTATCTCGCCGCAGGCGTCAAGGCAGCACGCCCCTGAATTTATAAGGTGGATAAAGCCGCCGGCGTCTTTTGCTTTGCCCTCTATCTGATAGCCGGTAACTCTCTTGACCGCCGCCTCGCTCCAGAACGTGCGCACGTCGGCAAACATCTGGGCGCGGTTCGTGAGCAGCTTCATAAACAGCATTGAAAGGCCGTTTAAGGTGTCGTTTTCGGTGGCGAGGATATAGGGCTCTCTGGCTCCGTTCCAGTCAAACGAGGTGTTGCACAGCGCTTCGCCGAAATCGCAGTTGGGATAGAAGTCGGTCCACTGGCGCTGTCCCTGGAAGCCCGCGGCAATGGCGTTGTGGCCCACAGCCTCTTCCTCGCAGCCCTTCGGGAGGTTGGGATTGCCGTTCATAAGGTCCTTTATAATGACCATCATCTTAACAACGAATTCCCAGTCCTTTTCCTTCTGCTCGGGAGATTTGCGCACAAACTCGGGGTTCTTGTCGAAGCCCTCGGGGCAGTTCGCTTTTGTCCACGCGTAGGCCTTTTTGTATTCTTCCTCGTCGTATATGTTCTCGCTCATGCGGCGGATGATCTCAACCTCGTCCACCGATTCAACTCTCATGCCGAGATATTCCTCAATGAATTCGGGGCTTATCGAGGAGCCTCCTATACCCATGCATATGGAGCCTATCTGCAGATAAGATTTGCCTCTCATTGTGCAAACCGCAACGGCGGCTCTCGCGAAGCGAAGGAGCTTTTCTTTTACGTCGCAGGGCATAGCGGTGTCGTCGGCGTCCTGAACGTCGTGTCCGTATATTCCGAACGCGGGCAGGCCCTTCTGCGCGTGAGTGGCAAGAACGGAAGCAAGATAGACCGCGCCGGGGCGCTCGGTGGCGTTGAAGCCCCAAACTCCCTTTATCGTCATGGGATCGGTGTCCATGGTCTCGCTGCCGTAGCACCAGCAGGGGGTAACGCTCAGCGTTATGTCAACGCCCTCTTTTTTGAAAAACGCCGCGCACTGTGCCGCCTCGGCGACTCTGCCTATGCTTGTTGGGGAAATAACGACCTTAACGGGCTCGCCGTTTGAATATTTAAGATTGGTTTCAAACAGCTCTTTTGCCGCTTTAGCCATGTTCATGGTCTGTTCTTCAAGCGATTCGCGCACCATGAGCGGTCCGCGTCTGCCGTCGATGATGGGACGAATTCCTATAACCGGATAGTCGCCTATAAGTCTGCTTTTTGCCATATTTTCGATCTCCTTTATTATATAACTGTTATTTTTATGATATCACAGCCGAAGGGCAAAATCAATATTAATTGTATTGAAAAGAACCAACTTGTGTGATAACATATATCCAAATGAACCGGAGGGCATAAAAATGAAGGACTTTTGTAAATACGTAAACGTTTTCCACGGCTGCGGAGAAATAGACCTGCCGAAACCCGAGGGCATAGCCGCAACGTGGTTTTTTATTAAGGCGGGCTGCGGCAACACGAGCCCAGCCGCGTCGCTGCCGTTTTCGGCGGTGTCCGTGGGCCCGTTTTCGGGAGGATATCCCACAGGCTACACCGATCATATGCCCAATTCCCATTCGCGCCCGCCGCGTTTCGAGGGGGGAAAGGGGCTTAAGGGCTTCGCTCATCTGCAGCAGAGCGGCACCGGAGCCATAGGCTACTATTATAACTACGCGGTTGTGTCGCCGAGGTATTCTTCTTCCCCCGAAAGAAGAGTCCCCGCCCTTGAGGAGGGGGAGCCGGGCTACTACCGCGCCGTGCTTGAGGATATAAACTGCGAGCTCACGGTTTCGGGCAGAACCGCGCTGCACCGCTATACCTTCGGCTCTCCCGGCGGTTTCGTTACCGTGGATTTTGAAAACAACGGCGTTGACATACCGAACTGGGGAAAAGAGAAGGTTTATGAGCTTGAGCTTAAAAAAGAAAACGAAAACACCGTTTCGGCGAATGCCGTTATCGAGGGCGTAAAAATATTTTTCGCCGTTCGGGCAAACGGAAAAATCGAGCTTGACGGCAATAAAGCGCGCGTTTTTGTCCCCGAAAACGGCGTTTCGGAAATAAGGGTGAGCCTTTCGCCCGTAAACGCCGCCCTTCCGCTTGAAAGAGTGAGCGCGGAATATGATTTCTGCGCCGCGAAGAGCGAGGCAAGAAAAGCGTGGAACGGGGTGTTTTCAAAAATAGACGCCGAATTCTTTGACGAGCGCACAAAGGGGATATTCTATTCAAACCTCTACCATTCGCTTGTGAAGCCCGCCGACTGGTCGGGAGAGAGCTTTATTTACGGCGAAGAGCCCTTCACCGTTGACCTCAATACGCTCTGGGATATGTATAAAACCGAGCTGCCGCTGCTCTTCGCCGTATACGGAAAAGAGATAGGCGAAAAATTATGCGAAACGCTGATGCTGCTCTGCGAAAAGCTCGGCTTTATGCCGAATTCCATAGGTCTTTCTGACGAATACAAAAAGCCCAACGGCCAGGCGAGGATGCTCGGCTCCTACGCTCTTATAACGGCCCTGCGCTACGGGCTTAAAGTTGACCCGGCGCGCATACTTTCTAATCTGAAAACCGACCTCACCGCCCCCGACAAAATAGATTTCACAAGGGACGGCAGATGCGTGTCGCACACTTTTCTTCTTGATATGGCGGAAATTTGCACCCTCGGTGCCGATCTCGCAAAAGAGCTCGGCGATACGGAAAGCGAGAATTATCTTCGTCCTTTCGGGCGGCTCTGGAAAAAGGTCTACAGCGAAAAAACCGGCCTTCTGAACGACGATACGGGCTACTACGAGGGCACGTTATATAATTATTCGTTCCGTCAGATGGTCGATATGGACGGGCGCATCGCCCTTGCCGGGGGGAAAGAGCGCTTTGTTGAGCTTCTCGACCGCTTCTTCGGCTACGGCGCGCCGGCGGTCACCCTTCCCACCGACCCCGACGACTACGAGCCTGTTATTGAGGGCGCGAAGCTCGGACGCTTTGAGGGCTTCAACAACGAATCCGACACCGAGGCGCCGTTTTCATATGCCTACGCCGGACGGCACGACCGCGTGTGCGAGGTGACAAGGGCAGGAATGAAGTATATGTTTACAGACGGGCGCGGCGGCATACCCGGAAACAACGACACCGGCGCTCTCTCGTCCTATTACGTTTTCATGGCGCTCGGGCTCTTCCCCGTGGCGGGACAGGATCTCTTCATCATCGGTTCCCCCTTCGTTAAAAACGCCGAGGTGACGCTCTTTAACGGGAACACGCTCAAGATATCCGTCGATAACAATAATATCTACGTTAAAAGCGTAAAGCTCAACGGCAAAGAGCTTGCCGATAAAAAAATAACCGCCCGCGAGCTTATGCGCGGCGGAGAGCTTGTCTTTGAAATGAGCGAAAAGCCCGTGTAAAAAAATATATATGAAAGAATTTACTATCACTAAAAACGACGCGGGACAGCACGTTGACAAGTTCATAACAAAAAGCGTGCCGCTGCTGCCGAAGAGCCTTATGTATAAGTATTTAAGGCTCAAGCGCATAAAGCTCAACGGCAAAAAAACGGATATCGCCGCGCGCCTTAACGAAAACGACGTTTTGCAGATGTATATAAACGACGAGTTTTTTGAAAAGCCGAAGGACAGCTATTCGTTCCTTAAGGCGGGAAAGAGCCTCGACGTCATCTACGAGGACGAAAACGTGATGCTGCTCGATAAAAAGGCGGGGCTTCTCAGCCACCCCGACGAAACGGAATACGTTGACACTCTCATCACGCGCGTTCAGCGCTACCTTTATGAAAAAGGGGAGTACGACCCGAAAAACGAGGCGTATTTCGCTCCGGCGCTCGTAAACCGAATAGACCGCAACACCGGCGGCATCGTTATCGCCGCAAAAAACGCCGAGAGCCTGAGGATATTAAACGAAAAGCTCAAAAACAGGGAGATAAGCAAGTTTTATCTCTGCGTCCTCATCGGAAGGCCTCCCAAGGCCGCCGACACCCTTACGGCATACGCCGTTAAGGACGAAAAAAAGAACAAGGTTGCGGTGTTCGATTCCCCCGTGCCGGACGGCAAGACCATGATAACCGAATACCGCGTTATAAAGAGCGATAAGGGCCTCACGCTCGCCGAGATCGCGCTGCACACCGGACGCACGCATCAGATAAGGGCGCACATGGCGCACATAGGCTGCCCGCTTCTCGGCGACGGAAAATACGGCACAAACGAGCAAAACGCCCGCTTCGGCGGTTATAAAAAGCAGTTCCTTTATTCTTATAAGACCGCGTTCGATTTTACGTCCGACGCGGGTATCCTCAATTACCTCAGGGGAAAAAGCTTTGAGGCCAAAGACGTGTGGTTTGCCGAAAATTTTCCCGAAAAGATATTATAATTTCTTTTAACGGTCGGAAAGGAGTTTTTCTATGAAGAACAAGCTTATAAGCGTTATTCTGGTTTTTATTCTGCTGAGTTCTTTCGTTCCGGTTTACGCGCAGTCAGCGCCGGACGATACGGAATTGAAGATAGCCGTTTCGTCGGACGTCCACTATAACCTCCCCGAGGAGGAGCTTGTCCGGTACACGGACGATCCCGTTTTCGGCCACGCGAACAGACGCGCCGCAATGGAAAATGAAAGCGGCTTTATTCTGGACGCCTTTCTTGAAAGCTGCGCGAAGAGCGGAGCCCGGTACGTTCTCATTTCGGGCGACCTCGCCGATAACGGCAGAAGCACGCCGGAGGAGCACTATGCCGTAAGGGACAAGCTGCTTGCCTTTGAAAACAGGACCGGCGTTCAGGTTTTTGTTATAGACGGCAACCACGACCTCGGTGAGAACAGCGAAACGGGCATAAAAGAATTTAAGGAGATATATAAGGACTTGGGTTATGACCTCGCACTTGAAACGCGCGAAGACGACTGCTCCTACACAGCAAACCTCGGCGAAAAATACCGCCTTATCGCTCTCGACAGCTGCGACCCTTCCGTTTCCACCGAGGACGGCATGACGGCGGATAAGGTGCTGTGGACGCTCGCGCAGGCGAAAAAAGCGTATGATGACGGCAGATATCCCGTTTTGATGATGCACCACAACCTTCTCGACCATA
>JAFSWN010000170.1 GCA_017450185.1 Clostridia bacterium
CGTTTCGGTGTTTTCCTCCGTGTTAGCCGCGCTCTCTTCGCCGCTCTTTGTTGTTTCAATGCTCTTCGCGCTCGCAAGCTCGCCGTCGCCGTTATCGGCCGTGGTTACCGTTATACGGTCGCCGACGTTAAGGAGCATGACCTTGTTCGTTATGCCGGCTGAGATATAATAGTATAGGCCGGAGTCGTCGAGTTCGATATAGTAGTAGGTGGTTCCGCCTATAACCGCGCTTCTGATATCGGTTACCGTTCCGGATACCGTTGAATATTCGTTTTCGTCGGTACTGTCGTCGGGATCAACCGTTTTGGGCCCGTCGGAATCGAACGCGAAGTCGATTATAACGGGAGGATTCAGCTCGGAAAGGCTCTTGATATAGGCTTCAAGGCAGCTTCTCAGGTCGGTGTTCTGGTTTTGCGGTATAGCGACCACGGTGTACTGTTCAACGTTTACCATGGCGAAGGATTTTACTATGTTTGAGGAATCCTTGAGCGCCATGAAGTAGGTTGCCTCGCCGTCGATATTGAGAAGGATCGGGAAGGATGCGTTCCATTTGAGATCCTGTACCTTGCCTTCCGCGGATTTCTCGGCAGCCATTTCGGTGGCGCCGGTGGTGTTGTAGAAGAAGGCTTCCTTGGTGCGCTGGTTTATGAAGAAGAACCCGAGTATCGAGTCGTCGGATGTCACCGAGGTGACGCCTGTGTAGAGATATACGTCGTCGTCTATGGCGAGGAAGGAATAGCCGGAGGAAGTCTTTTTAACGCCGGACTGGCCTATAAGCGAGTTCCAGAAGCCTCCGTTATAGGTTCCGAAATAGTTGTACTGCTGGATGAGCAGGTTAGCGTCGTAGGCCTGGTCGATCCACGCTATAGGCGAATCCGCCGCTCCTGTTTCCTCTGCGGTATAGTATGTGGATTCTCCGGAAACGGCGTCAACAAGTATTATGCCCTGAACGTCGGGGCCGCCGAGAAGGCCGACTGTTTTTTTGATGTGCTCCACAACCCAGAAGGGATGTCCGGCGTCGTCTATCTCAAAAGAGATCTCACCGAATATATATGTGGGATAGCGGAAACGCAGCACTCTTTCAAGATATTCGCCGAAATGCTCTGCGGTGGAATATTTTATGTCGTAATCTGTGACGAGCTCGGCCTGCTGAGTGTTGAGGTTTACCTTGACGTAGCCGGGAATGCCCTCGTATTCTTTGCCGACTACGGAATTGAGGAACCATTTGAAAATATCGCCGTACTGAAGGGGATATATCCTGTAGGGGCTGCCCTTGAAGTTTATCTGGGTTGAATCGGAGAGGAGAAGCTCAAACTGCGATTCAAGATCGAGAGCCGCGAAATCGCCGAGCGTTTTGTCGGCAAGAGCCGCGGCGGCGTCGGAGTCGATGAGAGCCACGTTGTTGAAATCCGACATGCTGTCAACAACAGAGACCGTGTCGGCAAAGTCCGCGTTGTCGATGGAGAGGATCTTTGAAAAGCTCTTCGCTCTGAAAAACGGGCTTGAAACGAGATAGCCCACAACGAGCACAAGCCCTACGATTATGGCTATGATCACGGGGATCGTCGCCCTGCGCTTGACGTAGGGCACGTATTCGGGCTTCGCGAAAGCGCCGGAGGTGACGAACGCCGCCGCCACGTAAGAAGCGAGCACGATGCCGATATAAGTGTAGAACTTATAGTCGTGCGGGTTGAGCGGAGGCAAAAGGAAATAATATGCTATTGCCGCGGTGAGAAGCATGACGATAACGTTTATCACTATTTTGAGGCCTGCTCTCTCCGGGGGGATGAGCACGCTTTTTACGCTCTTTCTTCTTCCGCCGTCGGAAAAATCAACTTTAATGGGTTCCATGATAAAACTCCTTCAATAGAATTAATTTTTAGTATAGCAAGATAAGGCCGATATGTCAATTAACGATTTATTAATGATGGTCAACCGATATATTTCACCGCTGCGATCGCCGCCACAGCACCGTCCGCGGCGGCGGTTGAGACCTGTCGGACCGTTTTCACGCGGCAGTCGCCCGCGCAGAACACTCCGGGGATATCTGTGACGCAGCTTTCGTCGGCCGCTATATATCCGTATTGGTCAAGAGAAATGAAGTCCCTGAACGGATCCGTGTCGGGCCTCAATCCGACGGCTACAAACAGGCCGTCGGTTTTTACGGTGCTCTTTTCAAGCGTTTCGGTGTTTTGTATCTCAATGGCTTTAAGCCCGTTTTCGGCGATAAGGCCTGTAACGACGGAGTTATATATTATTTCAATATTATTTTTGGCGGTTGTTTTCTGTTTAAGCGCCTCTTCTCCCGTCAAAAACGCGAGATTTTGTATCATAGTGACTTTTGTGCAGTTTTCGCTGAGCAGCAGAGCCTCCTGCATGGCGGAGTTCCCGCCTCCTGCAACGCATACCTCCTGCCCGTTGAAAAACGCGGCGTCGCATACCGCGCAGAACGATACGCCGCTGCCTATCAGCTCTTCTTCGTTTTGAAGTCCGAGCCTCCTGTGCTCGGCTCCCACGGCAAGTATCACCGTTTTTGCCTCGAATTCCCCGTCCTCGGTGACGACGGTCTTTGTTTCGCCGTTATCCCTGACCTGTGTTACTTGCCCGAGCTCTATTTCCGCGCCGAGATTGAGAGCCTGCTCGGTCATTTTATCGGCGAGCTCGTTTCCGGAAAGCTCTATAAAGCCGGGGTAGTTTTCTATTTTGGGCGAAAAGGTCATCTGGCCCCCAAGCGCGCCCTTTTCAAGGATAAGAACGCTCTTTTTTGCCCTGAGCGCGTAAACGGCGGCGGTGAGACCCGCGGGCCCCGCGCCGACGATGATGATATCATAAACCATATTTTTTCCTCCTTGTTCCCGGTTTTATCCGCAGATCAGCATATACAGTCCCCAGAGCAGCAGCATATGTCCGGGATAGAATCCGTAGAACAGATATTTGTTGATATTTTTGCCTTTTTCGCCGTTATATAAAAGAATGAACGGAAGCGCGAGGACGGCGAAAAACTCGTAGTCGTTATAAAGCAGGGAAACGTCAAAATGCACTCTCGACGTCAACGTAAAAACAGAAAGCGAGAGGATGACCGGCAGGATAAGGACGGTGAAGACGACGCCGATATTTTTGACCATCCCCGGAGAATGGAGAAACACATAGAAAAGAAAGATACATATGACGCCCATAGCGCCGTAGTCGGATTTAAAAAGCTCTTCGGCGAGAAAAGCAAATACAAGCAGCGCGGGAAAGGCGAGCAGCTCGAGCCTCTTTTTTTGAAGGAGCTGATAAACCCAGATCGAAGCAAGCCCGAGAAAAAGCGTGATAAAAACGTTCTGATGCTCCGTTTCGCGCAGCACCCCGCTCAGAGGAGTGTGATACAGCGCGAGGTCGAACGGGATCTCGGAAATAAAGACGAAAACGAGCAGCCTCAGCATGTATTTATATATATTTTTCGTCCTGCCCGCTCCCTCGGCTATCATGAACGCAAACAGCGGGAACGCGATCCTTCCGACGATCCTCATGAAGGGAAGCCCGTCGAACAGTGAAAAATGAGGAATTGCTTCGTTCAGCTCTTTTTCGAAAACAGCGGCAACGTGGTCGATGAACATAGTCGCAACGGCTATTATTTTCAGCGTAGAAGAGGATATTCCGTTTTTCCCCGAATAGTAGCTGACGCCGGACCGGTTCTCCATATCAGTTTTCGCCGGCGTTCGTGTTTGTTTGCGCCTGTGAAAGCCGGATGCGCTCCTCTCTTGCTTTTGTTACCTGTTCGGTTATGCTTTCCATGTATTCGCCGTGGAGCTTGAAGCGGGTCGAGAAAATGATGAGCGAGAGCGCCATGAACAGCGGGGGGATAACGTACGCCACAAAACCTACGCTGCGTCTGACCTTCGGAGTGTACTGCATGACGCCGCTCGCGTCGGGCTTTATGTCGTTATATCCTGCGACGCCGAGCGCCGCGAAAAGGATTATCGTTTGGATGGTGTATGCCATCTTCTGCAAAAAGCCCTTCATGCTGAAGGTGACGCTCTCAGCGCGCTTGCCCATTTTTACCTCGCCGTAGTCCACAACGTCCGCAAGGAAAACCGTCTGCGAAACGAACATCGAGCCGGTCCCGATGGAGGTGATAAGGAAGAATACGTCCATAAGGATCACGTTTTTGAGA
Source organism: Clostridia bacterium (assembly GCA_017450185.1). Lineage (GTDB taxonomy): Bacteria > Bacillota > Clostridia > Oscillospirales > Acutalibacteraceae > RUG806. Next base: position 4,157 of record JAFSWN010000170.1, read on the forward strand.
AGCGCGCCCGAGAGGAACATCCCGATATATCCCGCGAGAGCGAGACTCAGCGAAAACTGATACGTGCGGCGGCGAGTCGTGCGTTTCATCATTATCGGAATAACGGCAAGGCCGAGAATCGAGCCGACCGCCCCGAACATGGAAAACACGCTCTGCGCGCTCGTTGAGCCGATGTTTATGGCAAAGAAATAATCCTGGACACCGCTGGTGGTGTAGAAGCCGGTGTTTGACAGCATAGCGAAGAGAATGAACACTCTGAGCTGGTCGTTATAACGTATAACGTCGAATATTTTTCTGAAAGAGAATTTTTCCTGCGGCTTAGTCACTACAGTTTCTTTGACGTGGCTCATTGAAAGGACCGCAAAGAAAACGAGGCAGACGCTGCAGATGATTGCGCAAACCGTATAGCTGTGCTGAGTCCACACGTTTGTAACGCTGCCGTCGGCGCCTACAACCTTGTTGCCGAGGACGTTCAGCAGCAGCGGCGCGCCTATCTGCACTATTCCCTGCCCGAGACCCGAGAATGTTCTGGCTATGGTCGCCAGAATGCTGCGTTCATTGGGGTCGGTAGTGAACGACGGGACCATGCTCCAATATGGAATATCGGCTGTGGTGTTGGTCATGCCCCAAAGTATATACATAAACGCTATGTAAACGTAAAGGCCTATCCCGCCCTGCGACAGCCCGGGATTGAAGAACAGGAAAAACAGCACTATAGCGTTCATCGCGGCGCCGCCCACCACCCACGGGCGATATTTCCCGAATTTAGTGTAGGTGTTGTCTACAATGCTGCCCATCATGGGATCGTTTACTCCGTCCCATATCCTTGCGGCTGCGGTCAGATACAGAAGGAAATTCGTGTTCAGACCGAGCACGTCAGTCAGATATTTTGAGAGCCTGCCGTTGAACATTCCGTAGCTGAGGTCAAGACCAATAGCGCCGGTGCCGTACCATACCTTGTCGGTAAAATCTTTCAGCTTGCCCATAATGCCTCCGGTAAATTATAATATAAAATATAATACCATATAAACAGTCGGCTTGTAAACACAAAAATATATGCAATTTTTTGTACACTTTTTTTGTTCATGCCGGCAAATTATTGTTTAAAAAGGCTTGAATTTCCGCCGTTTTTAATGTATTATATAATAGACTATTTATAAAGGAGTGCTTTATTTTGAAGAAAAATTCAAAAAAACTTCTCAGCGTCCTTCTCAGCGTACTTATGGTGCTGAGCGTTATACCTATGTCGTTCTCCGCGTTTGCTGCGGACGATGAACAAACCGGATTCATAAACGCATGCGTGGGGATGGATGATTATTCCGCTCCCGCTCTCGGAGAGGAAGGCGGCGAAGGCGGGGAACCCGCTGCAAGCGACGCCTCTTTCAGCCTTGTTTCGGAGGGCAGGCTTCCCGCGGTGCGCAACCAGGGCGGTTACGGCACCTGCTGGAGCTTCGGCACCCTTGCGGCAGTTGAGTCCAACCTCATCACCCAGGGCCTTGCCGATACTTCAATAGACCTTTCCGAACTGCAGCTTGTATACTATATGTATCATCCCACTGTTGACCCGCTCGGAAACGCTACCGAAGGCGAAGGCTCAGCCCGTGTGGACGGCGATACCGTTACCGGCGGCAGAGGCGACTACGCTATGAACGTGCTTGCTCACTGGAACGGCCTTGCCGATGAAAGCACTGTGCCTTATTCATGGGCTTACTCCATTCGCAGCGGCGCAAGGACCCTCACGCCCGACTATGCCACCGAATACAACCGCTTTGTGATCAACGGCTACTACGCCATCAACAATCAGGAGAACGCCGCCGAGCTCAAGGCCGCTATCCGTGAGTACGGCGCAGCCACCGTATCTTATTTCCACGACGACAAATATATAAACGACAACTACGCGTTCTTCTCCGGCAGCAACAACGAGGGAAGGATCAACCACGAGGTTGCGATAGTCGGCTGGGACGACTCCTATTCAAAGGATAATTTCGGCGATGAAGGCAACAACTTCCTCAAGCCCGAAAACGACGGCGCCTGGCTCATCAGGAACTCCTGGGACGACGACTGGGGCAACGACGGTTATTTCTGGCTCTCCTACGAGGACAAATCCATTGAGGATACGTCCCTTATCGTAAAGATGCAGCCTGCCGACGCCTACGACAACAACTACTTCTACGACGGCGGCGCAATGTATTCTCCGTCTGCCAAGGTTTTCGGCGCCGTGAACATTTTTGAAGCCAAAAAAGAAGCCGAGCTTCTCAAGGCTGTTTCGGTTTCGTTCCCCACTGAGACCGACGTAGACTACAGCGTTGACATTTATGTTGATCCCGTCGGAACCGATTTCCTTAACGATCCTTCCCAGTCTCCCGTTGCTTCGGCACACACTGATGGTTCCACCACCTTCGCCGGAATGTACACGATCGAGCTTAACAATCCCGTCGCTCTCGTTCAGGGACAGAAATTCGCCGTTGTCATCCGTACCGACGAACCCGCAAGAATAGGCTACGACAAAGAATACGACGCCTACTGGTTCCAGAACAACGTGACCTTTGAAGAAGGCGTTTCCTATTTCATCGGATCCGGCAGCAGACTTGTCTCAATGGAAGAAAGAGGTATTGCGCGCGTTAAGGCCTATACTGAGACCGTCGACGAAAACACCGTTACCATAAGCGTGCCCGACCGTGATCTTTATGTGGGCGACGTTCTTTCCGCAAACGATTATTCTCTTGAGGTCGATCCTTCCGACGCTGAGCTCACCTTCGCAGTCGCCGATACTTCCGTAGCCACAGTGACGGCGGACGGCACGCTTACTGCCGTTGCCGAGGGCAGCACTTCTCTTGAAATCAGATGCGCTGCGGCAAACACGAAAGCCACCGCTCTTATAAACGTTCTTCCTCACACCTATACTCTTGTACAGGCTGTTGACGCCACCTGCACCGAAGACGGCAGCGTTGAGTATTACGTTTGCTCCCATGGCGACAAGTTCACCCTTGAAGAAGGCGAGTACGTTCCCGTTGCCGATGAAAACGATCTTGTTATCGAGGCTCTCGGCCACACTTCCGATCCCGAGAGCGAAGTTGAAGCTGTTGAGGTTACCGAATACACCGACGGCAACGTCGGATACTATACCTGCTCGAGGTGCGGTTCTCTCATAGCTTACGACGATGCCACCGATTCTTATGTTGAGATCGCCGAAGGCGATATCGTCATCCCTGCCGAATATTATCTCGGAAAGGTTTACCCGAAGGCAAATACCTGCACCAAGGACGGCAACATCGAATATTTTGTCGTTTACGATAAGGCCACCGGCGAAGCAGTAACTTATACCGTGACCGACGAAGAGACCGGCGATGAGATCGAAAAGACCAAATACGTTGTCTATAACGCTGACACCGGCGCATACGACGTCGTCGACGAAGCGGACGTTATAATCCCCGCCGGCCATGATCTTGAAAAGACCGAAGCCGTTGCTCCCAGCTGCGCGACCGGAACCATAGGAAATATCGAATATTATCACTGTTCGGTCTGCGATAAATATTTTACCGATGAAGAATGTGAAAACGAGATAAGCTATGCTCAGACGTTGAGTTATCCCGTCCACACAATGACCAAGACCGACGCCGTTCCCGCCACCTGCACCGAGACAGGTAACGTTCAGTATTATTACTGCAGCGTTTGCAGCAGGTATTTTAAATACGCTTCCGGTTCCACCCTCCTTTACATGGAGGACGATCCTGAAAACGGTATCACAGGAAATATAATTATTCCCGCCACAGGCCATCAGCTCAGGAAGATAGAGGCGAACGGTCCTGTTTGCGAGGTCAAAGGCAACCCCGAATACTATGTGTGCAAAGCCTGCGGGAAGTACTTTGTTGACGAGACCTGCGAAGAGGAGTTCACCGAAGAAGATCTTTTGGAGGCTCTTGATCACGTAGAAGACGACGGTGAGATCACCTTGGCTCCCACCTGCACTGAGCCCGGACTTAAGACCTACACCTGCACGCTTTGCGGTAAGACCACAAAACAGGAAGTACTTGCGCCTCTCGGACACAACATGGAAAACGGAACCTGCACGGAGTGCGGACTTTCCGAGAGTGAGATCCATTCTCACGAGATAGCCGAGCTCGGCGGCGAGATCTGTGAATACTGCGGCAAACGCCACGGCACGTCATGGTTCTCCGACATCCTTTACGCAGTGCACGGAATATTCAAATTCTTCCATGATCTGTTCAGCAGGCTTGGAATATAATTCAAGTATAAAAACAATGATCCCGGCCTTTCACCGAAATGAGGTGGAAGGCCTCTTTTTAACGGCGATTTGTACACTATCCGACACGCATATAAGATTTATTCACAGTTTCTTAATATGTTCACAAAAACAATGTATGTTTATGGCGTTATACTTTATAAGTTGAAAAATTTATAAGGAGAGTTAATATGAAGAAACTAATTGCTGTCATTCTCAGTTTTGTCCTTATGTCGGGTGCTGTCCTTCCCGCGTCAGCCGCAAGGACCATATCCCTACCGGAGGGCAACACAACTAAATTCAACGGACACACCTATACCCGTTACGACATCTCGCTTTCCTGGCAGGACGCCAAAGCCTACTGTGAGAGGCTCGGCGGATATCTTGTCACCATAACCTCTCTTGAAGAGCAGATGGCTGTTATGCGTCTTATAAAGGGCGGAACCAAGAACCAGTACTGGATTGGCGCCACCGACGAAGAGGAGGAGGGCGTATGGAAGTGGATCACCGGCGAAGAGTGGGGCTGGACCTACAACGGCGGCTTTGACAACGCCTACGGTGTTGAAGATTATATGGAAATATATAACAACAACTGGGGCGACGGCAGCGGTCTGGGCAAATGGAACGACATCAACAATGCCAACACCATCGGAAACGAAACCGAGTTTTTCTCGCTTCAGTATGTGGGCTTCGTGTGTGAGTTCGGAGGCAACTTCGAGCATCAGACGGCCGTTCCCACCATATACGTCATAGGAAGAACGGGCATCGTTGACGCCGAAGGCAACGGCATCATCAACGAAAACTCCTCCTTCATCACAAGCGTTGTGAACGATTGCAAAAAAGAAATGGTCGACGCCGTGTTCCTCAACAAATGGGACGAATTCATCGACAAGATCTACACTCTCATTTCCGCTAAATACGAAAAGTACAGGCTCAACGAAAACGGCGAGGTCACAAACGGTTCGCACAACCTCTGGACGTGGAGCGAAGAGACGCTTCCCACAGAGATGGGCAATATCTTCACCTACAGGTTCGAGTATGACGCGCGTCTCGATCCCTGCGACATAGCCGACGACCTCCATACCTATATCGAGGCCATTAAAGCGAAGACCGGCTATGACACCGTAAACATCATCGGCAGATGCCTCGGCGGCAACATCGCCACCGCCTACGCAAACGAATACGGCTGGGACGATATCGAGACCTTCATTCTGTTCGCCTCCGCCGCAAAGGGCTACGATTTCGTAGGCGAGATGTTCGCGGGCAAATTCGATTTCGACGACGACGCGATAGTCAGATATTCCGATGAAAACCTCTATCCAGGCACCGACGATCCCATGCTCGAGCTTGTAAGGGCACTCGTCAGCTATTCCAAGGAGATCGGTCTTGTGGATTTCTGGACCTTGTTCGGCAAGGCTGTTTTTGACAGAGTTGCCGAGGGAAGCATGTCCGACCTTCTCCTTGCCACCTACGCCACCTGCCCCGGCTACTGGGCGATGGTCAACGACGAGAACTATGAGCAGGCAAAAGAGCTCATCTTCGGCGACGAGGCCGACACCACCTATAAAGAGCTCGTCAGAAAGATCGACTACTACCATTATAACGTTCAGAACAATGTTGAAAGAGACTTGCTGAATATGAAGAGAGACGGCGTTAAAGTCAACGTCATCTGCAAATACGGCTTCCAGGTAACTCCCTTCATTGAGAGCTCCGACCAGATAGGTGACAACAGGATCGAGGTTTCCTCTCAGAGCCTCGGCGCGAACACCGCCAAGATGGACGAGACCCTGTCGAAGAAGTATATTGAAAACGCGAAGGAGAACGGCACCTATAAATATATCTCTCCCGACCAGCAGATAGACTCCTCCACAGCTCTGTTCCCCGATTACACGTGGTATATCAAGAACATCGTCCACAACCCGTTCTTCGACTGCTTCAACCTTATGATGCTCGAGATGTGCTATAACGAGGATCAGATGGACGTAAACACCGATCCCGATTATCCGCAGTATCTCTATTATGACGCCGATAACGGCACCGTCACTCCTCTCACGGTCGAAAACATGGAGACCCAGGAATATACCAACACGTTCCTCAGCTCCCTCAAGAGGCTGTTTGAACGGATTCGCGACTTTTTCAAGGAGCTCTTCAAGTGGAGGCTTGAATGGGTCAAGACTGAAGACGAAGAATAAAACGATATATCTGCTTTTCACCGGCGGCTCGTCCGCCGGTTTTTCTTTTTTTCGCATAATTTTGAGTTTTTTTGAAAAACTGTAATAAAGGAATGTGAGAAAAAATGAAAAGGCGAAACAAAATTAGGATTATAGCGTTTTCCGGCGCTCTGTTTGCGGCGATGCTGATATGGGGCGTAACGGCAAGCGTAAAGGCGGCGCATTATAAAACGGCGATCGATATAACGCAGCAGCGAGCTCTTTTGCAGGCGTGCGAAAGCTTTGACAGCATTGAAACAACGTTGAAAAAAGCTTTAGCGGCGGGAACGGACGAAATGCTCTCCGAGCTTGCGGCGCAGCTCGGCTCTCAGGCTCTCGGCGCAAAAACGAGCCTTTCGGCGCTCTCGTCGGGAGAAACAAGCTTATACAATTTATATAAGTTTCTGTCACAGGTGGGAGAATATACCCGTTCTCTGAATAAACGGGCGGACGGTGGAGAAACTATCAGCGCGGAAGAGAGAAAAACGCTCGGCGCGCTTCTGAACTATGCGTCGGTTCTCTCTGCGCAGTTCGATTATATGGCGCAGCTGATGGACGCGGGGGTTTTTTCGTTTGAAGAGATAAACAAGAAGCTGTATGAAACCGATGATAAAAGCGGCGATATGGTCAGCTTTATGGAATCGGCGTACGACGCGGAGGACAGCATGAAGGATTTTCCGACGCTTATCTACGACGGCCCGTACTCCGATAACATTCTGAACAAGGAGTCGGAGCTGCTGAAAAACAGGCCGTCCGTTTCCATGTCGGAAGCCAAGGAAAAGGCTGCGTTTTACGCCGGTATCGAAAAAAGGCTGCTATTTGAGGAGCCGGATACCGATGGGAAGATCCCGACCTATAATTTCCGCAGCGACGATATGCGCGTTTCCGTTACAAAAAGCGGAGGCATGCTCGCGTATATGCTTTCCGAACGAAGCGCGGGTGTTGAAAAGCTGTCTGCCGGGCAGGCGGTCGAGGCGGCGTCGGCCTTTCTTGACAGGGCGGGCTATTCAAACATGAAGCCCACCTACCATATGACCGAAGACGGCGTCTGCCTTGTGAATTTCGCGTATAAAGCGGGCGAATATATCTGTTATCCCGATCTCATAAAAGTCGGCGTCTCTCTTTCCGACGGTCTCATCGTTTCGATGGACGCGAGAGACTATATTATGAACCATATAAAAAGAGAACCTCCGCAGCGGACTGTGACCGAGGATGAGGCAAGGCAGGCCGTTGCGGGCGATCTCGCCGTTCACAAAGTATCAAAAGCCGTTATCCCTTCTTCCGGAGGGAACGAGTATTTCACCTATGAGTTCCTTTGCTCCGGAAAAAACGGGCAGGACGCGCTTGTTTATGTTGACGCCGAAACGGGCAGGGAGGACGATATCCTCATCCTTCTGTATTCAGACGGCGGAACGCTTACCAAATAACAACAAAGGAGAAATCAATATGAAAAAAATATTTATCGCAGTGGCTGCGCTGATCCTCACAGCCGCGTTATGCTTTGCCTCCTGCGCCATGGCGGGGAAGGTCGATGACAGGACTCCTTCCGAAAGAGAACGCTCAACCCGCTCTTCCGGCGTCCGTGAAGATCAGACGACGGATATAGAAGACAAGATGAGCGAGGGGCTTTCAAAAGCCGGCGAGGCCGTCAGAGACGGCGTGACTGACGTGAGCGAGGCGGCTTCCGACGTTGCCGAGGATATAAGGGAAGGCATTGAAAAGGATAAAACCGACCAAACCACAGAGAAAAACGATTAACGGGCCCCTTGCTTTTGATTCTTCAGTGAGGTAAACCGTAAAAAACAGAAGGCGCGCTTCGTTCGGGAGCGCGCCTTCGTCAGGATAATGTGTTTATTCTTTTGTTTTAGTTCAGATCCGAAGATCAGATCTTACCAACGCCTAAGGTGTATTTGTCCGCTTTTCCAAGCTGTTCGGCGGGAGTCTCGCCTATGAGCTCCGCCATTTTTATAAAGGATACGGTTTGCTCATACATAAGCTCGGGATCGAATTTTTCCATCTCATGGCTTTCGCTTTCAACGCAGAGATAATCCGGGCTTGTAACGAGCGCTATTTCGGGGATACCGACGTTAAAGAGCGATTGTCCTTCGCCGAAATGTAAAAAATTGTGCGGATACAGAGTTACCGTGCGCACCCTGGTGCGGCCCTCAAGGCTTCTGAAATATATCTCGTCCATCTTTTTGTTGCCGGTGTACACCACTTCAACGTCAATTGGGTCGGTGCAGCGGTATTCGCCGTAATAGTCCTTCCATTCCCTGCAGCCGAGGTGCTCAAGCGTCAAACCCGCAACAGCCTTAAGATGTTTGTCTTTGCCGTCCCACAGGTCTTTGTGGTTATGCAGCCAAAGCGACGTCGCCTGGTCGCTGACCGCGCCCGGCGCCTTGAATTTAGGCAGGCGGAAGTGGCCGCACACGAAAGCGAAAACAAGTGTGCGCGCGGGCTTGTGCTCAACAAAATACCTCATCATCGACAGCAGCGCTATCGGTCCGTTTTCTTCAACGCAGTTCACGCCGTCGGTGTGGGTGTTGATGATAATGGATTCCTCTTTGTTTTCGCCTTCGATCACGGCAAAAACGCTCTCGCCCTTTGCTCCGGGTTCTGTTTCAGCCTCCAGAGTCAGCGTTATCGGGTCTTTGCGGCTGCACGCCTCAAGCACTTTTTTGCCCTCTGTCTCGTTCACCCACAGCGCCGGTATGTTCTGGTAATCAAGGATAAAATTCAGATACTGCCCTTCAACCATGGCGTCGCTCATGTCTTCCCATATGCAGATGCAGGCCTTGACGCCGATATTGTGCGCAACGCTTAGAAACGGAAACTTAACGAACGCGGTGGCAACCGGCCCCTTATAGAACCTTTGCAGCTTTAAGTCCTGAGGCATAGCTGATTTTTGGTTGAAGGCGACTCCTGAATAAACGCTCTTGAAGTCTTTGAGGCGAACAACGGCTATTTTGTTTTTAGCAGGGAAAAAGTTTACGTGCTTGCCGATTATCTGTACCCCCTGCGCCGTAACGCCCTCGGGAGGAGTTTCGCCCGAATAAGGGAAAGGCGACGACACGTGTATCGGGATATCGCCTGTTTCTGAATGTATAACAATGGAACTGCTTTTTGCCTCCCAGCGGTCGAAGTATTTAAGATCGATTTTACATTCAAGGCCCATCTCCGTGATCTGCCGCTTGATCTGCTCAACAAATTCGTTGTGGCCGCTGCTGCCGGTCGTGCGGGAGCCGCACGCGTTCATCGCCTCCACGCCTTCAAGCATGGTCTGCGCGCTGAACGGATAGACTGTTTTGTTTTCGCTCATTTTTATACATCCCCTTCGGATCGGTCCGGACAGTAAAAACCAAAGGAATCTCATTTAGGATCAAACGCCGGGCCAAAGCCGTTTTTGTTATAATTCTATCATGCGGGCTTTGTTGTGTCAAGGCGGCCCTTTCGTCCGGGCGGCGCTTTCCGGGAGTAAATTTTATGATTGACTTTCATTGTATTCAAATGTATAATCGTTTGTATAATATAAGTTTGGAGCATATTATGGAAAACGGAGCAAAAACAAATAAAACAGTTCTCAGCTTTGTTCAGTCGTCGGGCACGCCGACTCTCGGAAACTACTTCGGCGCGTTCAAGAACTGGCACGACATGGCTCTCGAAAACGACTGCATCTTCGGAGTTGCGGACCTTCACGCAATAACGGTGCGCAACACCCCCGCGGACCTGCGCCGCCGTTCGCTTGAAATGTACGCGTGGCTGCTCGCTCTCGGACTTGAGCCCGAAAAAAACATTATCTTCCTGCAGAGCCACGTTCAGGAGCACGCGCTCCTCGCGTGGATCCTCAACTGCTATACCCAGTTCGGAGAGGCTTCGCGCATGACGCAGTTCAAGGAGAAATCGCAGAAGCACGCCGACAACGTTAACGTCGGCCTGTTTACTTATCCCATACTTATGGCAGCCGACATACTATTATATAATGCAGATATGGTCCCCGTGGGCGACGATCAGAAGCAGCACCTCGAGATAGCCCGTGATATAGCCGAGCGTTTCAACGGCATATACGGCGACGTCTTCAAGCTTCCGGCCCCCTATATCGGCAAAAAGGGCGCTAAGATACTTTCTCTTCAGGAGCCCGAGAAAAAAATGAGCAAGTCGGACCTCAACGTCAAGTCGTTTATCTCGCTCACCGATAACACAGACGTGGTCGTCAAAAAGATAAAGAGCGCCGTGACCGACTCCGAGGCGAGAGTTTACTACGGCGAGGGCAAAAACGGAATAAACAACCTTATGAATATCTATTCCTGCTGCACGGGAAAAGATTTCGCCGAGATAGAAGCGGAATTCGCAGGAAAAGGCTACGGCGATTTTAAAGCAGCCGTCGCCGAGGCTGTCGTTGCCGAGCTCGAGCCTCTCAGAAACGAATACGAGCACATCCTTTCCGATAAGGCCTATATTGAAAAATGCGCCAAAGAAGGCGCAGAAAAAGCTCAGTACATCGCTCGCAAAACAGTTCGCAAGGTAATGAAGAAGGTAGGTTTTTATCAGGTCTGATATTTGCGCGCGGAACACACGGCCGCCGGTCGCGCTTGCAGACTGACGCGAGCGTATCCGTTTGCTATGCGCGGTTCGCGGACTTTAACAGAATATAAAACGACGCCGCCCGATGGAACTCAGCCGTTTACGGTGTCCCGAGCGGCGTTTCGCATCGCTTATGAACAAAAGTTTTTTCTCGTGTCCTGCAGCGCACGAAACAGTTCCGGCAAAATGACTAACGCCCGCGTATCGGTGCAAGGTCGTAAACGGCAGTTATACCGCGCTTGCCGACGGTGAGAAGTTTGAAGAGAGCAGGACCTATTATCTCAGAAGCAAGGTAAACGTCAAGCCCTGCTGCAAGTTCAACCCCATGAACATCTCCATCAACAATTTCGACGGTATAATAACCGCAGACGACGCCAGAAGCATCCTCAGAGCCGCGGTCAAGCTCGACAACCCCGAGGACTGGCTGAAGAATAAGCCCAAATAAACCGCAGAAAGATCGGATAATTGATCCGCCGTCTCTGGTTCTGCGTCTGTCAGGCGCAAAACACGTGGTTCCCGATGGTTGTTATCACGGGCCGGGAACGTATCCATTTGCTCTGCGCGGTACGCGGATTATAATAGTATATAGCGCCGCCCGAGGGATCCCAGCCGTTCATGGCGTCCCGGGCGGCCTTTTGCGCGGTCGCGGAGGGCGTGACGTTCCAGTTTGAGTCGGTAACGCATGAAAAAGCCCCGGCCTGATATATCACCCCGGCAATAGTGTCCGGAAAGGACGGGTGTGAAACTCTGTTCAGCACCACGGCGCCCACAGCCACCTGCCCCGTATAGCTTTCTCCCCGCGCTTCGGCCGCTATAAGCCTCGCGAGCAGATATACGTCCGAAGAATTGAAAGACGTATCGGTGGTTATCCCGAGATACCTCAGGGTCTTCGGGCCGGCTATACCGTCAACAGTCAGCCCGCACGCTTTCTGAAATGCCTTCACGGCAGCTCGGGTCTGTGAGCCGAATATCCCGTCCACCGCGCCCGTATAGTAGCCGAGAGTTTTGAGCTTTTTCTGGATCTGCCGGACCTCTTCGCCCGACGAGCCGAACTGAGAAAGCGTATATTTCGCATCTGTGTCCGGATTGGCCGAGCTTTCATGATCCGTAATGAAAGCGCACGCAAACAAAGTGATCGCCAAAAAAACGGACAGGGTGGTTTTAACTCCTTTTTTTGTGCTGAAACAGCTTGTCAATATTGTCATCCTCTTTCACTTATCAATTAGTATTCCATATTATTTTCCCCGGAAACATATAGAAAAAAGATAACAATATATAGAAAATTGTGTTTCATAAAAAATGAAAACACAACATATTGTATGCCAAAAAATTTTTCCGAAAAATTCAAAAAAAATAGAAAAAAAGTGTTGACAAGCAAAAAAAGATGTGCTAATATATGCAAGCATTTGACGAGCGGACAGCAAAAAGTTCCTCAAAAAAATGTAAAAAAAGTTAAAAAAGTTCTTGACAAGAAGATTTTGCTGTGATATAATAATATGGCACTCTTCAAGAGAGCGAGAACTCACAGGACCATGAAAATTAAACAACGACGAACAAAAAAAGGAACCCTTGAAAGAATTTGAGTACCCGAAAAAGGGACAGTAAATTCGAGATGCTCGGAAGAGTATCAAAAAAAGAGACGTCAGAGACGTAAAGAGCTAAGAACGGTTCTAAAAGATTTTATCATTCCGTAAGGGATGTTAAGATACCATTTTTTAGAGAGTTTGATCCTGGCTCAGGACGAACGCTGGC
>JAFSWN010000171.1 GCA_017450185.1 Clostridia bacterium
TATGCCCAAAGAGTCCCCGCGCTTGTTGAAGCCGGAGTGGACGTGCTGTGCATCGATTCCTCCGAGGGCTTTTCCGAGTGGCAGAAGCTCACGATAGCCTGGATAAGAGAACACTACGGCGACAGCGTCAAGGTTGGCGCGGGCAACGTGGTTGACGCGAAGGGCTTCCGTTTCCTTGCCGATGCAGGGGCCGATTTCATCAAGGTGGGCATAGGAGGCGGCTCCATCTGCATCACCCGTGAAAACAAGGGCATAGGCAGAGGACAGGCGACCGCGCTCATCGACGGTTGCGCGGAACGCGACCGCTATTTTGAGGAGACCGGAGTTTACATTCCCGTATGCTCCGACGGAGGCATCGTTTACGATCACCATATCACCCTCGCGCTCGCCATGGGAGCCGACTTTGTGATGCTCGGCAGATATTTCGCCCGCTTTGACGAAAGCCCCTCGGCAAAGGTGAGCATAGGCGGCACCTACTATAAGGAATACTGGGGCGAAGGCAGCGCGAGAGCCCGCAACTGGCAGCGCTACGACCTCGGCGGCGACAAAAAGCTCTCGTTTGAGGAGGGCGTGGACTCCTACGTTCCCTATGCCGGAAGCCTTAAGGACAACGTGGCTATGTCGCTGCAAAAGGTAAAATCCACCATGTGCAACTGCGGCGCTCTCACGATACCCGAATTCCAGGAGAAGGCCGTGCTCACTCTTGTTTCCGCCACCTCCATAGTTGAGGGCGGAGCGCACGACGTTATCCAGAAGGAAAAGAGCGGAATAACAAAGTAATTCGCCGCACAACAGTCTGCGCGTTCGCTCAGCGGCTGCGCCGACAACAAAACAAAAAAACGGTCCGAACAGACGAAAACGCCGAGTTCGGGCCGGTGTTTTATTTGATAGTAAACTGCTCGTTTCCTATCAAATAAAAAGATTATTACGCCCGCCGATCTTGTCCGGTCAGGTATCAATTATTATTTTGCTCAACGGGATAAAGCGTGATATCCGACGCCGAAAGCTGTGAGCCTGTGTTTATCTCCGCCAGATAGATATTGCCGTCCTCAAGCCTTAACTCTCCTATGGCGTAGGTGCCGTCATATATAACTCCGCGGCTGCCCACCATCTTAACGTCGCATTCTGTTTTATCCTCAACGTCGCCGCGGCCGTCGAGCTTGCAGAACGTGCACTTAAGATCGGCAAAATCGGTGTAAATAATGCGCAGCCTGTATTCATGGTTTTCGTCCTCATAGCGTTCGGGAAGCTCATGATAAGCGGGGTACACGGTATCGGCGCCTATATATTCAACGGACGCCGTAAAATCCTTCAAACGGCTCCTGAGAGCGTCCCATGCGGGGACGTCTATGTTTTCATAATCCACGTCGGCGGGCCGCTCTTCAATAAGATAACACTCATTCCCGTCTTTCATGACCATTCCAACCACCTCGTCGTACCACGAGATCGTGGGGACGTCGGATGCGTTCACCATCCGAAGCCCGCACAGGAGGTGGAGGCCGGAGGGAGCGATATAATACAGCGCCACGGCGTGGTCCTCAACTTCAACGTCGACAAGGTCGGCGAAAAACGCGGGCATCGTAACGGAGAAATCCTTGCATGACGCGGATATGGGTTCAAACCCGGGCGCGGGGTCCCTTGCCATTTCTTTCGCTATATCCGCGGCCTTTTCCACTTCGCCGGAATACTTAGCTGAGCCGTCGGAGCTGAACATTGAAATGCAAAGCTTTCCTTCGTATGTTTTTGAGAGCAGGCCGAAGCTGTTGTCGGGGAAATCGGCGACGCGCCCGGCTGTGAAGTCGGGCCGCACCGAATCAAAGCTTTCAAGCGGTATTTTATCGAGCGACACTTTATTGAAGCCCGACAGAATATAAAGATATCCGTCCTCGTCGGCGATTGAATAAACGTTTTCTATCTCTTTAATTTCTTTACCCGCCCAGTCAAACACAAGAACAGGCATGCTTTCGCCGAGATCGTTAAAGGGGCGCATGAAAATATAATTGCCGAACAGCTTTATTTCGCTGAAATAGCCGAGATACGAAAGCTCGTCAGCCTCTTTATCGTAGATGTAATACGTGGAATCGCCGCCGTCGGTGTTTTTAATGCAAAACAGATATTTATCGCCCGCGCGCGCCGTAAGATATGCGGTCACGTCAAGGCCGTCGCCATAGTACCTGTCGCCGGAAAGGTACGCGTAAGAGAGCGAGCAGGCGGATTCCACACAGATGGTAAAGGCCGGGTCGCCCGAGGGATACACGAGCGTCAGCTCGTCAAGCTGGACGCCGAAAGGATCGCCCCAGCCGTCAAGCGACGGGGCCTCAAAAACCTTATCTGAGGTGGGTTCGTCGAGCCCCTGACGGATGACAAAGCCCATTTCGAGAGCCGTGTCTTCAACAATATCTGCAACGTACGGCGAGGCTTTTGCGGCGTCTTCGGGGACTTCTGATGCGTTGTCGGAACCGGAAGCTGAGCCGTCGTCGGTTTTATCAGCGGTCGAAACGTCCGCCGCGCTCTCACTTGTCTGCCCGGCGGGCTCGTTCCCGCGAAGCTTAGGCAAAATGAGCGTAACGAAAAGGACTGCCGCCGCGGCAAGCGCAGCAAGACACAAAACGACCGGGACCACCGGTGATTTTTTCTTTTTCGGAGAGGCGTTTTGCTGCGCGCTCACGACGGGTGGCTGAGAAACAGGCTCCGCGGGCGCGGGCTGAGACGGCTGCCCGGAAGGCTGCTGTGGTTCTTCTTTCGGCTGTGAGGGAGCGGCGGCTGCCTTCGCGCCGCAGTTCGAGCAAAACTTCGCTCCGTCCGGGAGTTTGGAACCGCAATTCTGACAGTACATAAATTATCCTCCTCTTACAAAAAATATAAAAAGGTCCGGAACCGGAGAATCAGTCGGTTCCGAACCGTTAAAGACTTTCCCGCGCGGATCAGTCGACCGTTATATGAAGATCGGCGTCGACCCTGACGACCGCGGTATAGGTCTCAATTGGGTCCTCGTCCTCCCATGGACGAAGATATCTGAAGGTTACCGTCGTAACGCCCTCATGCACCGCGGTGAAGGTGTAATACTGCGTTCCTCCGGCTCCCGCCATTCCGGCGTGGTCGTCTGAAACAAAGTTTTCACCGGTCTTCTCAACGCTGTCGCCGTTGAGCTCGACCTCCCACGTATATCCCGTTGAGGGATTTGAGAAAAACGAAAATTCCACTTTGCTCTCGGTAACAACATAGGTTTCGGGCTCATCGGCGGGCTGATTGTTGCCGCCTCCTCCGAAATTGATGCCAAAGAACGCGAGGATCGACATAAAAAACGCTATTATTTTCTGAAATATTGCTGCCATGATTTATTCTCCTTTCTCAGTCAGCATAAAATTCTTTCATATCGTCAAGGCGAAGCAGCGCCGGCGAATAGCCTTCGCCTGGATTTACGTCCGCCCAGGTTTCGGTGAAAAGCATTTTCCCTTCATATTCGCTTCCGAATTCATAGGTGGGAACGTGGCCGAACACCACAGTCGCCTCGTCAAAATACCGGTCCGAAAGCTTCGGAGTGTTCCACAAGATCTCCTCCTTAGCGTAATCGCCGAGCTTTTTACCCTTCTTGAAACCGCCCAGACCGCTGTGGGTCAAAACAAAATCTCTGCCGCCCGCGCTTACGGTCTCAAACAACGGGGCGTCGTTCAGATACTCAAAAATGTATTCGAGCTCATCGGCCTTTTTCTTTTTGAGCGCGCTTATAGTGGGCATGCCGCCCATCTCGTTCCATTTTTTCAGTATCGCCATCTGCGCGTCGTTCATTTCGGGCGCGCCGTCGTTTATAAACATGTCTTCGCACATTAAAAGCATGCTCTCGTGGCTTCCTAAAAGCAGCTCAACGTTATACTGCTCCATCAGCCATTCTATAAGCTCAACGCCGTTTTCGCCGCAGTCAATAACGTTCCCGAGAACAAAACAAAAATCATTTTCGGTGAACCCGGCTTTTTTGAAAAGCGATTTAACGGTTTTGAGCTCGCAGCCGTGCCAGTCTGAGGTAACGTATATCATTTGGGTCTCCTTTGGGTTTGTCTTATATAATAATTATACCATTTTCCGGGCAAAAAATCAATAGCGGCAGATATCCGCACAAAAAAACCTCAGAGCGAACCGGCGGTTTTTTGCCCGTTACAGGAAAAAATCATGTTTTTGTCGGGGTTTCCGGCGCCGTAAAAGCGCTTATCTGAGCGTCCGTTTGCTCCGAACGTCATACTTTCTTATAAACGGCTCAATATTTCTCCCCTCGTTTATGTATCTCAAAAGTATCTCGGCGCAGGCTCTGGCGTCGGAATCCGCTTTGTGGTGGTCCAGCTCGATGTTATAGTATTCGCACATATCCGCAAGCCCGTGGTGCTCCATACGCGGAAAAAACCGCCTCGCCATATTGCAGGTGCAGGCATAGGTGAGGGAGCCGGGGCATTCAAGCCCGTAGTGGGTGAGGCATTTTGAAAGCACCGACATATCAAAGGGGGCGTTGTGCGCCACAAGCACGTTTTCAGAAAACGCACTGCCAACGCTCTTCCAGATTTCGGGAAAGGTGGGGGCGTTTTCGACCGCCTCGGGGGTTATGCCGGTGAGCTGAGTGTTGAAAAGATCAAAGTAGGTTTCGGGGTTTATGAACGTGCCCACCGACTGGGTTATCAAACCGTTTTGTATCACGGTTATGCCGATGGCGCTCATACGGTTATTCATATGGTTCGGCGTTTCAACGTCAAAAACAATAAAAGGCTGCATAAAAGTCTCCTTCGTGTTATGATATGATTATAAATAAAATGCAGCGTTATTTCAACCTCGGCGAAAGGTTTTTTGAATAAAATTCGTGTAATAGGTGAAAGAGATCTTTTTCACAAGGAGAACCGGCATGGACGATCCGCTGAAAAGCTGAGAGACCGGCAGCCCTGGCTTCTGCTCCCCAGAAACAGCCCGTAAAAGTATTCAAACAGAAACGATACGGGGATCGAAACAATAAAATATAACGCCAAAAAAAACAGCTCCGGTCTCACGAAGTCCGGGGCCTTGTTTTTTGAGCTTGAACATGTTCCTTAAGCACTTTATTGATATACTGAGAAAACGAACGGTCGTCTTCCTCTGAAAGCTCTTTTATAGCTTTCACGATATCTTCATCCAAAGTTATGCTTACTTTTTCTTTAAGCGGTCTCATTTTCTTTTATCCTTTTTTGTTAAGAGTAGCACATTCACATAGTCAGTATTGACAATTCTGACAAAGTAGGATAAAATACTATAAGCAACCACTTGGCATTTTAATACAAATCATGAACTCAACAGCAAATAAACATAAAATACGAGCGTTTATGACATGGTTTGTTGATTTAAATAAATGATTTATGCAATAATTCTATCGTATTAAACAAAAGGAGTTTGAAAATGAAAAAAGTAATTTCTGTTTTTCTTGCTATTATTTTTATCCTTACATATATCCCAACATCCGCTCTTTCAGTAAAAGTTTATTATCATCTTCTTCCAGTAAAGGACGGATATATAGCATATTATTATGGTTATAGTCAGGCTTATGGTGATGATTTCCATAAAGGAATAGATATACATTCCAGAGGAGATGATACAATTTATGCAGCTTACAGCGGAACTGTCGGTGTGGCAACTGACCCTTGTCCACATGATAGTTGGTTATATTCGCATTCTTTTGATGATGATTGCGGCCATTTTAACACATTTGGTAATTATATAAGAATCAACAATGACGATGGGTCATATTCATTTTATGGACACCTGAAACAACACTCTCTGCTCGTTTCAGTTGGTCAAAGGGTTGAAAAGGGACAGGCATTGGCAATAATGGGAGCCTCCGGTGCAGCAACCGGCAAACACTTGCATT
The DNA here is from genome assembly GCA_017450185.1 of Clostridia bacterium. Taxonomy (GTDB): domain Bacteria; phylum Bacillota; class Clostridia; order Oscillospirales; family Acutalibacteraceae; genus RUG806. Next base: position 5,879 of record JAFSWN010000171.1, read on the forward strand.
ATGAGGTTAGAAATTCAACAAATTCTAATGACCTTATTAATACAAATCCAGTCGAAAATGGGGGACAAATCTCTTATTCATATGAAGGGTATGGGCAAGGTTCCGGCGGCACTCCGGATACCGAAGCTCCAACAGTTTCAAATCCTTTCTTATCTAATGGTTCGGGGGCTTCATTTACCGTCAATTGCGATCTGTACGATAATGTTGGAGTTACAAGCGTTTGGCTCAACATCTACGGTCCGGGTGGAGAAAATGGGTATAGAGTTTACACATCCAACGGAAGATTTAGTCATACAATCAACACCGCAGATTACGGCGGAGCCGGATGGTTCA